>CAXTKN010000042.1:0-13957 GCA_964244805.1 uncultured Aestuariivirga sp. | reverse complement strand
TTCTCTCAGTTCAAATGATTCCGGCACATCATCAAGTGTCATGTAAGAGCCCACGCAAATTACAAAGCATTTGCCCTCAAACGCATAGTGACGGCTGGCAAGATGGTGGGGATCAGTTAGCTCTGGCCAAGCTGCAACGTGAACATGTTCGTGCTTGCTGTGCATAGCAAAACGTGCGAGCGGCATCCAGTGTTCCCAACATATCAATCCGCCGATCCGCCCCATGGGGGAGTCAAACACATGCAAAGTGCTGCCATCGCCATAAGCGTGAATATTACGCTCGGTATAGGTCGGCATAATTTTGCGATGTACACCCAGCATTTCGCCTTTGTCTGATATAAAAAACTGGGAGTTGTAAATTGAACCGCTGTCTTCTGATTGTTTTTCATTGGCACCCATCACGACAAAGGCGCCAGCCTCAGCTGCCGCAGCGCAAAGCTTTTTGAGATGTTCGCCACCGATCATCAATGAGTTTTGGTGAAGTTTGGAATAAGCTCGCGCTGCCGCTGGATCACCCCATGCCGCAGCACCGAATATCCACACAGGGTAAGTTGGAATCCATGTTTCAGGAAAAGCGACAAGCTTGGCTCCATTTCGTGCGGCCTCAGCAATAAGCGTCACGGCTTTATCGACAGTAGCATCGATGTTTAAGAATATTGGTGTAGCTTGCACAGCGGCGGCAATATATTTTTCTAGTCGGATCATTTTAATTCCTTAAAATCTGCACTGGCATTGCGCATTTC
This sequence comes from uncultured Aestuariivirga sp., assembly GCA_964244805.1. Taxonomy (GTDB): domain Bacteria; phylum Pseudomonadota; class Alphaproteobacteria; order Rhizobiales; family Aestuariivirgaceae; genus Aestuariivirga. The sequence continues at coordinate 13,214 of CAXTKN010000042.1, read as the reverse complement.
AATCATGAGGTGTTTTTGCAAAGCGCGATAATCTGGCATCTCAACCAAATCTTCTTTCTCAATATTCGTCATGCCACTCTTGAATGTGATTGGAATTTTCTCGTGAATGCGCCCTGGGTGGGCCGCCATGAAGACGATATGATCGGCCAAGAAGATTGCTTCCTCCAGATCATGCGTGACAATGACGACAGTTGCACCTGTCTCACTTACAATAGACAGCAGGAGCTCCTGCATGATCCACCGGGTTTCCGAATCCAACGCGCCAAACGGCTCATCCATCAAGATCACGTCGGGTTCATTGGCAAAAGTTCGAGCAATAGCTAGTCTTTGTTTCATTCCACCTGAAAGTGAAGCAGGATAAGCATCTCGAAAACGGGTGAGTTGAACCAAATCGATAAAGCGATTGGCGCGGTCATGCCTTTCAATTGCAGATACACCATGAAGCTTCATGCCGAATTCCACGTTTTGCTGCACTGTCATCCAATCAAATGCAGTATAGGCTTGGAATACCAAACCCCGATCACGTCCGGGACCAATCACCCGAGCACCATCAACGGTGACTTCTCCCGAAGTCGCTTGGACCAAACCAGCTATGATGCGCAGCAATGTGCTTTTGCCACACCCTGAAGGCCCAAGCAGTGCCACCACTTCGCCACGTGATTGATCAAACGAAACATCTTGCAAAGCGATTAACGATTTTCCGGCTCTGCCTGTAGCGAAAGTTTTACCAATACTATGGCAGCGCAGAAAAGGCTGATTGCTCATGATTTTGAAACGTTCAAATGCGGAAATAGAATCCGGTAAAGCCACCTAAATCCAAGATCAGTCAGCAGCCCAAGCACACCAATTGTAACAATACCGACCATGATCTTGTCAGTATGCACAAACCGTTGAGCGCGCATCATCACCGCACCAATGCCATTGGTGGATGCAATAATTTCGGCAATCACCAGATACGTCCATCCAATCGCGATTGTCTGGCGAAGTGCATTGATTGTGTTGGGCAACATCCAAGGCACAATGATCCGCGAGAGAATTTGCCATCGGCTTGCACCCAATGTCATCGCGGTTTCAATCAAAGGCGTCGGGATAGATTTGGTCATATCCATCACAACTGTAATTTGGAAAAAAATGACACCAAGAATGAGTAGCGCCAACTTGGGAGCTTCACCCGTTCCCAACCACATCAAAAGAATTGGCACAAAGGCTGCGGCGGGTAGATAACGCCATGCCGAGACGAAGGGATTGAAGAAGGCTTCGAAGGCTTTGAGTGATCCCATGGCGATGCCAAGTGGAACGGCAATCAAACTTGTCAGAGCAAAGCTGACAAAAATACGAACGACACTGGCCCAAACATCGCTGGCAAAGCCCTCGCTTGCAAACATACTGATTGAGGAACTGATAATGCGATCGGGTGCAGGAAGCAGAATGGTAGGTACAGCACCATCGTAGACGGCAAAATACCAGCCTGCAAAAAACAATGCCCAAGCCGCTGCACCCAATAGAAAAATAGTACCAGTATTTAGTGAACGCGTGAACGAGAGAACATCGGTACGTCCTCTCGTCTCAGTGTGCGTAATCGGTTCGGCGTTCATTACTGCGCTGCAGAACTTGATCTGTACCCAGACTTGACGAGAGCCTTTAAAGGTTCGCAGTTCACGTAAGACGCGAGATTTGCTGCTTTGGTTTGCAATGTGCCGCGGTTGATCCAACCGTCTTCAATTCTGTTCACTGCGGCAGGCAACGATCCATTGGCTTGGCCAAGCGGGCCTTCACCTTCAAGCACGCCACATTGACGTGCGGCTTCATCAAAATCCACAATGTACATGCCGCCAACTGCTGATCTTCCAGTGGTTCCGAGCAGTCCGGCCACGTCGCTCACGGGCCACTTAGTAAATTCAGCAAGGCGATCATTGGCTTTGGCCGTGTCTTCGCTTCGCGCCTTCACTGCATCAAAGAAGCCACGCAGAATTGTTTGAGCTACATCAGAATGTTTAGCGAGGAATTCATTCGACATATATACCGTGTCGGCAATTGTGCCACTGGCGAGAATATCTTTGTCACCACTGTTTAAAGTGCGTTGCGTGCCAGGCAGCGCAGCAGCAAGTTTTGATGACCAAGGTTCATAAGTGTAAACCGCTTTCACGTCTCCAGACACCATCGGCCCAACAATCTCGTCTGGATTTATGTTGACCCATTCCACATCGGCAGTTCCAAGCCCATGGCGCTTCAAAAACTCACCCATATAAAGTTCACCAATGAACCCTTGGCCCGCGCCTACTTTTTTGCCCTTAAGGTCTTCTGGCTTTATCTCGGGTGCCAATAAGATTTCATCTGCACCATAAGAGATATCGACTACGCTCACGAGGGAAATTGGCAATTTGCTTGAAGCGGCGATTGGCACATAGTCAAGCGTTCCAAAGACTACATCAAGTTGACCAGCAGACATCATTTGATAGCCGCGCACAGGAGTATCAAGAACGGTAACTTCAATCTCTACATCGCCCAAACGTTTTTGCTCCTCAGCCAATTGCAAAATACTGAATGTGGGCCAAGTCGTGCCAAAGCCGACACGCACTTTATCTTTCGCAGTTGCGGGAATGACAGAGGCGGCAAGCACCGCTATGGTGGCTGCACCGAAGGCAAGTTGTATCATGTTGTATAAGCGCATTTCAGATCACTCCAGCGGTCGAGTTTAAGATACGAGATTAGTGGGCTATGCGAAAAGGAATTGACTGTGTAAATTACTTTATGACTGTAAGATAAACATATGTACCTTAAGCTTGCCTGTCAATACTGAGTTTTAATCTCATTTCATGAACACCGATTCCAATGAAACCAAACGCCTTTTCCGAGTGAGTGAATTGGCACAACAACTGGGCATCAGCGCGCAAACCGTGCGCGTGTGGGAGAGGCAAGGGCGTATTCCCCCTTCCTTGCGAAGCGAAGGCGGGCACAGAATGTTTACCCAAGCTGCATTGCACGAAGCGTCGCGCTTAATCACACAATCTAAACGCGGTGTTGACGAACAAAAATCAGCGGTCACCTACCCTTCAAATCTAGCTGTCGATCTTGCTTCAACTGGCATTCGCGTCAAAAGCTTGCGCATAAAAGCAGGCCTCAGCCAAATCGCAGCATCGCAACTTATTGGAATTTCGCGATCATTTTTATCGACCGTCGAACTCGGCCAATCTGGCATTTCCGTTCAAGTTCTGGCGCGCATGGCTGATGTGTTTGGCGTGACCATGAGTGCTTTTGCATCAAGTGACGAACCTTGGAGTAAAGTTATCCGCGCCAATAAACGTCCACGAACTGTGCTTGCGGGTGGTGTGACATGGTATGAATTGGCAAGTCTCGGCCATGACCTTGAACCCACAATCCTCGAAGTGCCGCCCGGCCAAGACAATGGCGGTGTGGTCACCCGTGTCGGCGAAAATTTCATTTATGTTCTCACCGGAGAGCTTACATTCAGACACATCAACCCGCCCGACGAAGTGGTCCTTGGCCCGGGTGATTCAATCCTCGTTGAACCAGGAGCCGCTCATACTTGGCGCAACGCTGGAAAAAAAATAATGACTTGCATATGGGTTGAGCAAATGAAAACAACAAAGCCACAATCTGTCAAATGATGAGAAGGAATTGAAGTTGCGACAGTTATTACATGTGGATTTGCGTCTGCTTATGATCCTGCGAACAATCGTCGAATGCAAAGGTTTGGCCAGCGCACAAAATATTTTAAATATGAGCCAGTCCAGTATATCAGCCAGTTTAGGTGAACTTGAAGCAAGGCTGGGATTACGTCTGTGCAATCGCGGTCGCTCAGGGTTTGAACTTACGGAAGCAGGGCGCATTGTATATGAAGCTTCACATGAATTATTTGACGCGGTAAATCGCTTCAGCGCCAGCACAAATGCGATCTCAGATGCCACGCGCGGTGTTTTGCGAATTGGCGCTGTTGATGCAATAGCAACCAACGCACAATTGCCACTGGCCACATCATTGCGGCGATTTAAAAAATACGCAAAAAATGTTCTGGTCGATTTTCTGAATGCCGGGCCAGAGGAACTCGAAACTCAAGTGCTGCAAGGTAAACGCGACATTGCACTTGGGCCTTATACGGAACGCTACGCAAATCTCACTTATGTGTCTCTGCATCAGGAACGCCAGTCACTTTATCTTTCAAGGCATCACAAGCTTTTTAATCCAAAGGGCAATACTATTGATCGAGATGCTTTGACAGGTCATGCCTTTGTATCCCGACGCTATTTGCACAGCTCAGACCTTTCTCGTGTTGGGCAGTCCGATCCGCAAGCCATCGTTGACACCATGGAAGCACAACTTATTCTCATTCAAAGCGGGGAATATTTTGGTTACCTACCGGAGCATTATGCGCAAGCGTGGGTGGATTCAGAAGAATTGCAACCATTGCAATCTGCTGAGTTCAGTTATGACTCACATTTCTATGCGGTGTTCATGAAGCAACGCATCCCCAATCAACTGATCAAGAAATTTATTGGATTGCTGCTAGAAGATTGCGCAAGCGCAGTAGAGGTTCCTTAATCACTCCCGTTTTTCCGATCAATGCCACCAGTCTTTGAGATTTTTCTTTCGTGAGAATAAGACGACGTTGGGTTTTTTCTCAGGAGAGTCCATATGCTCGATAAGCGCAAATTCTATATCAATGGCCGTTGGGTTGCGCCACTTACGCCAAATGACCACGATGTTTTGAATCCAGCTACGGAAGCGCCTATTGCTGTGATTTCTATGGGTACGGCCCAAGACATTGATGTCGCTGTTGCTGCCGCGAAAAAAGCGTTTGAAGGCTATAGCCAAACATCCGTTGAACACCGCCTTGCTTTGCTTGAGAAGCTGCTGGCAATCTATAGGCGACGCTATGATGAAATGGTAAGTGCGATCACACTTGAGCTCGGTGCACCAGTCACCATGTGCCGCGAACAGCAGGCAGATGTGGGTGTGGGGCATTTGCAGGGCTATATTGATGCATTGAAACGCCTGCACTTGCGCGAAGACTTGCCGAATGGCGATGTGTTACTGCGTGAGCCCATTGGTGTTTGCGGATTGATCACGCCGTGGAATTGGCCGATCAATCAAATTGCGTTGAAAGTCATTCCAGCCTTGGCAACCGGATGCACCTGCATTCTGAAACCAAGCGAATACACACCGCTTAGCGCGATGCTCTATGCCGAAATGATCGATGAGGCAGGTTTCCCTGCAGGCACGTTCAATCTTGTCAACGGTGATGGCACGGTGGGGGCAGCCCTCTCAAAACACCCTGATGTTGATATGATGTCGTTTACAGGTTCCACGCGCGCTGGAATTTCAGTGAGCAAAGATTCGGCTGATACGGTTAAACGTGTGACGCTTGAGCTGGGCGGAAAATCACCAAATATTATCTTTGAAGATGCGGATTTAGAAGACCGCGTAACGGGCAGTGTTCTTGAATGCTTCAATAACTCTGGCCAATCCTGCGACGCACCAACGCGACTTTTGGTTCAAAATTCGGTTTATATGAAAGCCATAGAGATTGCCACACGCGTGGGCAACGAGGCTCAAGTAGGCAATCCAAATGAGGAGGGAAGCCACATTGGTCCGCTGATCAATCAAACCCAATATGGTCTTGTTCAAATACTCATCGAAGCTGGCATTGCTGAGGGTGCAAATCTGCTCGTCGGTGGACCTGGCAAACCTGAGGGTTTTGAAAAGGGCTATTTTGTTAGGCCAACAATCTTTGCGGACGTGACAAATAAAATGCGCATTGCGCGTGAAGAGGTCTTTGGACCGGTACTTGCGATCATTCCCTTTGAAACCGAAGCCGAAGCAATCGCAATTGCCAATGATACCAATTATGGCCTTGCTGCATATATTCAAACGGGTGATCCACAGCGGGCAGAACGTGTTGCTGCCAAACTAAAAGCGGGCATGATCCATATCAATGGCGCGCCGCATCGTTACGGCAGTCCCTTTGGTGGCTTCAAACAATCTGGCAACGGCCGTGAAGGCGGCATGTTTGGATTGGAAGATTTTCTGGAAGCAAAAACCATTCACCGTCCTCTCTAGAGGATACTCCGGAATTTCCGATGCATACTGCTATTCTTCCCCGTTTTTGCCAGGTGCAAAAACGGGAATGTTAACTGTCAAATGACGGGCGATTTATGAACAACTACGATACTGGCAGACTCAATCTCCCATTTGTTGGCATTTGCAGTTTTGGCAAAAGCCCACTTTGTTTAGATTGGGACAAGATCGACGGCAATGTTGCTGTGATGGGTGCACCACTCGACATGGGCACGCAGTTCAGAGCAGGCGCACGTTTTGGTCCGCGCGCCATACGTGATGCTTCAACACTGTTCTCTTTCGGTCATGGTGGTTCTTATGACCACGAAGATGATGTGGTTTACATGACAAGTGACAAAGTGCGCATGGTCGATATTGGCGATGCTGACATCGTGCATACAGATCAAGCTAAGAGTCTCGCCAATATAGAGTTTGGCGTGCGTAAGATTTTGAAAGCGGGCGCGTTGCCTATTGTTTTGGGCGGCGATCATTCGGTGAATATTGCTTGTGTGAATGCTTTTTCAGAACAGGAACCCATCCATATCGTGCAGCTTGATGCACATCTTGATTTTGTCGATGAACGTCATGGTGTGCGCAACGGTCATGGCAGCCCCATGCGCCGCGCAGCTGACCATGATTTTGTTTCAGGCCTTTCGCAAATCGGTATTCGCAATGTGTCCTCAACTGCGCGTGAGGGTTACGAGACCGCGCGCAAGATGGGGTCTGATATTTTGTCGGTGCGGCAGTTTCGCAACCTCGGTGTGGACGCCGTGTTGGCTCGCATTCCCGCAAAAAAACGGTATTACCTGACCATCGATATTGATGGCTTTGATCCTTCAATTGCCGCAGGCACGGGAACACCAAGCCATGGCGGCTTTCTCTACTATGAAGGTTTAGAGTTGATTGCTGGCCTTGCCAAACGCGGCACGATTGTTGGTGTCGATTTGGTAGAGGTGGCTCCAGACTATGACCACACAGGTTCAACTGCAATTTTAGCAGCACAGATTTTGCTCAATACAATTGGAAGAATTTTTCATGCGCGTGGCTGAAGCTTCGCGCCAATAAAGGAGGACGTGCCGTGTTTAAAAAAACAATTATTGCAGCCATGGTTTTATCTTTGAATCTGAGTTCGGCTTGGGCTGGAACTTTGAAAGTAGGCCATTCTACGTGGGTGGGTTATGGGCCATTTTATATCGCCTTGCAGAAGGGCTTTTTCAAAGAAGAAGGCGTGGATGTTGAATTTACAATTATGGAAGACACGGCCATCAAAATTGGGGCAATGTTTGCAGGTCAAATTGATATTGCGGCCTCTACATCAGATGAATTTCCAAGTTATTTGCAGCCCGGAAAAACAGTAAAATATTTCATGGCCGTCGATTACAGCAATGGCGGCGACGGCATTGTTGCAAACAAGAGCATAAAATCCGTTGCCGATTTGAAGGGCAAGAAAGTTGCCTTTGAACAAGGCACAATTTCACAGTTTTTCTTGAATGTCGTTTTGAAGCGCGCAAACCTCAAACAAAGCGACCTTGAAGCTGTGAACATGACAGCAGCGGACTCTGGAACAGCATTTGTTGCTGGGCAAGTGGATGCAGCGGTCACATGGGAACCAGCTCTAAGCCTTGGTGCAAATTCGCCTAACGGCCACTTGATAGCATCAAGTAAGGAGTTGCCCGGCGTGATTGTGGATGTCTTGGCCGTAACGGGCGAGACCGCAAAGGCCAAAGAAAAAGACCTGAAAGCATTCGCTCGTGCATGGTATCGCGCTTTGGATTATCTCGCCCAGAACCCGGATGAAAGCTACGCGATGATGGCAAAAGGTGTTGGTGGATGGATCGAAAAACCCGAAGATTTCAAAACTGCGGCTGGGGGCATTCAATATCTCGATAAGGCCGCAAATGCTGGGCTGTTTGGAACGGCAGGCGCCAATGGCACACTGTTCCAAACTGTTTCTGACGCCATTGAAATTTGGAAAGGCTTCCAAAAAGTGCAAGTGGAAGTAACTCCCGCTGATCTCATCGATCAGTCGATGTATGGTGGCTGAACCAGATGTTATCTCTCAGCCAAATTGTTGAACGCTGCCTGACGCCACGCGAGGAAATTCCTGCGGGCGTTGGGTATGCGGCAGGTGCGCTGGGAGTAGCCCTCATTCTATTGCTCTGGGTTGTTTTATCTTACGGCGGCTTTGCTGATCCGGTATTCTTCCCAAGCCCGGCCAAAGTATTTGGAGCCCTGTGGACAACGACGGCTGATGGCCGTTTGGCCAAACATATTTGGGCAAGCTTGGTGGTTATCAACATCGGGTTCTTGTTGTCTTCTCTCGCAGCCATACCTCTGGGTTTGATGATGGGCACGTTTCGCGTGGTGCAAGCGGCCTTTGAGCCCATCATAAACTTCATTCGCTATCTGCCTGTGACCGCCATGATCCCGCTTCTCATACTTTGGGTGGGCATTGGCATTGAACAAAAAATCACTGTGATTTTTATTGGTACGTTTTTTCAGCAAGTTGTGATGGTCATTGATATTGTAAACCGTGTTCCCAATGAACTCTTGAGTGCGGCCTACACACTTGGGGCCACGCGCAGACAAATTCTTTCGCGCATTCTGGTGCCTGCCATGTTGCCCGGTCTCATGGACATGCTGCGCGTGACAATGGGTTGGGCATGGACCTATTTGGTTGTTGCAGAATTGGTGGGGTCATCGGCTGGCCTTGGATATATGAGCATGCAAGCAATGCGCGGCCTTCATGCCGACGTGATCTTTGTGGCAATCCTTGTGATTGGTGCGCTTGGAATAATCACAGATCAAATCTTTCGCATTGCCAAGCGTATCTTGTTGCCGTGGTCTGAGGTTCGCTAAACTTTCATGGGCACAGTAACAGTTGAAAACATTCGATTAGAGTTCGGTTCAGCAGGGCACGGCGTGGTGGCGCTTGATAACGTCAGTCTCTCTGTTCCCGATAAACAGTTTGCTGTGATCGTTGGTCCCTCGGGCTGTGGTAAATCGAGTTTGCTGGATATCATTGCCGGTCTGCGGCGCGCGACAGCTGGCACCTGCTCTGTCGATGGAGAAAACGTCACAAAGCCGGGCAGGCAACGCGGCATGGTGTTTCAAAACTATTCATTGTTCCCGTGGCTCACAGTTCAAAAAAATGTTGAATTTGGATTGAGTTTGCGAAACGTACCAGCGGCGGAAAAAGCGGAAATCGCCAAATTCTATATTGACGCTGTTGGACTCGCCGGATTTGAAAATTCTTATGGCAGCCAGCTATCTGGCGGTATGAAACAGCGGGTGGCCATCGCTCGAGCCTTGGCCAATGATCCCGAAGTTTTATTGATGGATGAGCCCTTTGGTGCGCTGGACAGCCAGACCCGCACGGTCATGCAACAACTGCTTTTGAGTGTTTGGGAAAAAGCCAGCAAGACTGTGATTTTCGTGACGCACGATATCGAAGAGGCACTTTTTTTGGGTGACGTCATTTATATCATGTCATCAAGACCTGGCCGCTTTCTGGAAAAAATAGATGTCACATTACCGCGTCCACGCCGATACGAACTCTTTTCAACGCCAGAATTTCTCAAGTTGAAAGGCCACATCCACGAGACGTTGCATCCGACTTCAAACAAATCTGCAGCTAAATCAATCAAGACTTAACGGAGAAAGAAATGACAGATTTATTGACCATGGGAAACATTCCGACAGGTGCCACATCCAAAAAGAAAGTTTTTCAGATTTATCCAGATGGCCCTCCTGGCGAAGGTCTAAAGCCAATCAACGTCATGGATCTAACCAAGATTGTAGCGGGCACTGCAAAGGAAATTGGCACTTTCGACTATGTCGATGCAACACGGCAGTTCACCGTTGGCATCTGGGAGAGCACACCTTGCACAGAGTATATCCCGTTCTATCCTTGCGATGAATTTTGCTATCTTATCACCGGCGGCATCAGGCTGACCCAGGAAGACGGCACAGTCGATTATTTTGTTGCTGGCCAAGGCTTTGTCGTGCTGCGCGGAACGAAATGTCACTATGAAATGACGGGTGTCACCAAGAAATTCTCTGTCATGTTCGAAAACAAGTTGCACAACTCATAATCATCGAGGTTTATCAATGAACCCTAAAGTCATTATCACCTGCGCCATCACTGGTGCAGGTGACACAGTCGGCAAACATCTAGCCATCCCAGTCACACCAGAGCAGATTGCAAATTCTGCTTTGGAAGCAGCACGTGCAGGCGCAGCTGTAGTGCATTGCCATGTGCGTGATCCAAAAACGGGGAAAAGCTCCCGTGCTGTTTCCCTCTACCGGGAAGTGGTTGAGCGTATTCGGGCGGTGAACAAAGACGTGATCATCAATCTCACAGCGGGTATGGGCAGTGACTTGGAGATTGGTCCAGGTGAAACGCCAATGAAATTTGATCCATCCAATTGTGATTTGGTCGGGCCGATTGAACGGCTTCTCCATGTGGCAGAGTTACGCCCCGATATTTGCACGCTTGATTGCGGAACATTGAATTTCAGCGACGGAAATCTTTTGCTGGTGCAAACGCCGTCGCAACTTCGCGAACAAGCACGTCTGATTAAATCCTATGGGGTGAAGCCGGAACTAGAGTGCTTTGATTCTGGCAATCTTTGGTTTGCGAGCCAACTCTGCAAGGAAGGTTTGATTGATGAGAGGCCGCTTTTCCAACTCTGCCTCGGCATTAAATGGGGTGCGCCTTACGATTCAGAAACCATGATGTACCAAAAATCACAACTGCCGCCAGGCGCAATCTGGGCCGCTTTTGGTATTGGCCGCAACGAATTTCCAGCGGTTGCGCAAGCCGTGCTGTTGGGCGGCCATGTTCGTGTTGGACTTGAAGATAATTTATGGCTCGAACAAGGGGTATACGCGTCAAATGGTACTTTAGTTGAGAAGGCCGCGAAAATCGTCCGCTTGCTGGGCGCTGAGGTCGCCACGTCAGCGGAAGCACGCAATATACTTGGGCTGTAAATTTTAAAACGTTTTGTAACCATTCACGGGAAGCCTAAGCCCATAAAGCGATGTCGTGCCACACATATAGAGGTAGTTTCGCTTTGGCCCGCCGAAGCAAAGATTTGCAACAACCTCTGGCACAAAGACTTTTCCGATCAGCGTCCCGTCTGGATCATAGCAGTGAACACCATCGCCAGCGCTGGTCCAAATGCGGCCTTCCGTGTCAACGCGCAAGCCATCAAAAAGCCCGGCAGTTGAGTCAGCGAAAATGCCTTGATCGATCAGTTCAATTCCGTTCTTGACAGTGAATTTGCGAATATGTTTTGGCCCATTTTTCTTGTGGCTAATGTCAGTATCAACAATATAGAGAATGCTTTCATCGGGTGAAAAGCAAATGCCATTGGGCTGAACAAAATCATCAGCAACAACGCGCAACTCACTCGTCACAGGATCAATACGGTAAACAAAATTACCGCGTTGCTCGCATAGGCCTTTGTTACCTTCATAATCTGTATCGATGCCGTAAGTCGGATCAGTAAACCAAATGCTGTTATCGGACTTCACGACGACATCATTTGGGCTGCTCAATCTTTTGCCTTCAAAGTGTGAGGCAAGGGTTGTAATAGACCCATCAATTTCGGTTCGTGAAACGCGTCTCCCGCCATGCTCACAGGTGATCAAACGGCCCTGCCGATCCACAGTATTGCCATTGGCGTTTCCTGAAGGGTCGCGAAAAACACCCACATGTCCGGTGCATTCATCAAAGCGCATGAGGCGATTGCTTGGGATGTCTGACCAGATGAGATAACGCCCCGCTGGGAAATATGCTGGGCCTTCGGTGAAGCGACATCCCGTGTGAATTTTGTCAATATGGGCTGTATCAACGATCAGGTTGGCAAAGCGATCATCTAATATTTCAAAATAGCTGCTCATTATTGAATGCTCCGAAATTAAACTTTTACCAGAACTGAATCTTCTACAGCCCAACATGTTTCTACAGTTTGGCCTTGGGAGAAGGTGCTGCCCTCTCTGCTGCTGGCGCTGGTTGAAGTGAGCAGTTGGTCTTGCGCTCGCATTGTAATGCGCGTTCCCGCGCCAAAGAAACTAACATCTTCAATGACAGCTGACACAGAATTTTGCCCAGCGGCGGATTTCCGCCTTTCACTTCTTACGGTGATGGCTTCGGGGCGCAACGCGAGTTTCGCGGCGCTGCCAATGGTACATCCATTTGGGTTGAGCGCTTCAAATTCACCGAATGATGTTACGATGCGTGAGCTTGAACTTAATTTTCCGTCGATCACATTATTGTCGCCGAAGAAGCCAGCCACAAAGGGCGTTTGCGGGCGGTAGTAAAGCTCTTGTGGAGTCGCCACCTGATCAACGCTGCCCTTGTTCATAACCAAGATCAAATCTGAAATACTAATCGCTTCTTGTTGATCATGCGTGACAAACAAAAACGTAATCCCGCTGCGGCGCTGTTGGGCACGGAGAAAATCTTGCATTTGGCGGCGCAGTTCAGCGTCGAGTGCTGCAAGCGGTTCATCAAGTAACATGAGTCGCGGCTCGCAAATCAAGGCACGCGCCAAAGCCACCCGTTGCCTCTGGCCGCCTGAAAGCTGCGCAGGGGCTCTGGCTGCCATAGTTTCCAAACCAACGACGGCGAGGATTTCTTCAACAGCTTTGCTGATTTCAGCTTTCGGTTTTCCACGCACGCTTAAGCCGTAGCCAACATTCTCTGCGACATTGAGATGTGGAAACAATGCGTAATCTTGAAATACAGTATTGCAGGGGCGCTGATAGATTGGTTGATCGGTAATGTCCTCGCCACCCAAGCGTACGCGGCCTGCTGTTGGTCGCAGGAAGCCGCCGATCAAACGCAATACCGTCGTTTTGCCTGACCCTGAAGGGCCGAGCACCGATAGAAATGTTCCTGCGGGCACATCAAGCGAAAGTGGATTCAGCGCAATCGTTTTGCCATAAGATTTTTCAATCTTATCAAGTGATAAATCTGCGCCTAAGTTTTGCATATTCAATTCAACTTTCATCAGAGCTTAGCGCATCAACCAAGTCCATGCGACGTGCGGCGTAAAATACGAGGGCAAGAGAGATTACTAAGGCGATTGTGGCAATGGCATTCACCTCGGGTGATATGCCAAGACGCATCA
>CAXTKN010000041.1:6811-13968 GCA_964244805.1 uncultured Aestuariivirga sp. | reverse complement strand
CCCAGAACTCAACACCTTTGACCAGCAACTCATCATTAAAGTCGTAACTGGATTCATGAAGATTTCGCGATGGGCCGTTGCCTAGGCCGAAATAGGCACCGGGCACTTCTTCCAGCATAAAAGCAAAGTCTTCAGCAAACATATATGGCCCAGCAAGATCAACCGATAGTGCGCTTTGGCCCATGGCAATTGCTGTATCTCGAACGGCATTGGCAGCGCTCGCATCATTGATACAGGCTGGATAAATAATGCCTTGGCCATATTCAACTTCGGCCACGCAGCCAAAAGACGCCGCTTGTTGTTTCAGCAGCTCTGGAATACGCCTTGCCATCATCTGGCTGTTGTTATGCGAACAAGTCCTTACACCAATTTTAAGCGAGACCGTTTCTGGAATAACTGTCGCTAACACCCCACCATTAATTGCACCCACTGTAACCGCCACAGGATCATGCGGGTCAGAATTTCGTGACACCACAGTTTGCAGAGCCATGACGGCACTAGACGCTGCAACGATCGGATCAACTGCCTGATGCGGAAATGCGCCATGGCCGCCGACACCGCGGATGGTGACATCGACAATTGCAATCGAAGCCGTGATCGCCCCTGCCCGCACGCGCACCTGGCCCAAGGGTTCATTTGGCATGTTGTGAAGCGCAAAAATTTGATCGCATTTGAAGCGTTTGAAGAACCCTTCCTGCACCATGCGGTGCGCGCCACTGATGTCTTCCTCGGCAGGTTGGAAGATGAGGTGGATCGTGCCGTCAAAATTTTTGGTTTCAGACAGATGGCGGGCGAGACCTAGCAACATGGTGGTGTGACCATCATGGCCGCAGGCATGCATTTTGCCAGCATAGAGCGAGGCATAAGGCAGGCCTGTAGTTTCGTGGATGGGTAATGCATCCATATCAGCGCGAATGGCAATCACCTTGCGGCTGGTGCCGTTAGTCAAAGTGCCGACAACGCCCGTATTCGCGATGCCAGTGGTTACCGCAAACCCCAACCGCGAGAGTTCTTCGGCAACAATTTTAGACGTGCGGTGTTCTTCAAACGCCAATTCAGGATGCATATGAAGATCATGGCGAATGGCAATGAGTTCGCCGATCATCGCCGCTGCGGCACCAACCGCTCCAGATAATTAAAGCCACGCGTGATGATGAATGTGAGGGCCATGTATATAATTGCGATCAGAATCAGCGGTTCATAGATGATGTAAGTATCGGAGCTGATCTTAAACCGCGCGCCCATCAGATCCATCACGGTCACAGTGAATGCCAAAGGTGTTGATTTAAGTTGGCTTATCATTTCACCAGCCAATGTGGGCAATACTTGTAATGCTGCTCGCGGGAACCACACCCGGCTTAAGACTTTCCATCCGCTCATGCCAAACGCGCGTGCTGCTTCCAACTCTCCGCGCGGCACACCCAAAAAGGCGCCACGCATAATTTCACCTTCATAACCTGCAACGCTGAGGCTTAACGATAACATTGCATAGTAAAAACCTTCACGCAGGATCGGCCACATGAAGCTATGGCGCAACCAAGGTATCGACGGAAAGAGTGAGCCCAGCCCATAATAGAGCAACCACATTTGAATGAGCAAAGGTGTTCCACGAATGAAGGAGCAGAATATCTTGGCAGGAACGCGAAGATAGGCCGGGCCTATGACTTGTACGAGGCCAATCGGGACAGCCAGAATGAATCCAAAAATCACCGAGCCGAAAAGCAAGATCAGCGTGTAAAAAAGACCCACGAAAAGCAGATGGATATATTCAGGATTTGCGAGCCAGCTCCAATTCATTTGAGATTATGCCAATTTGGGTTGGCCGCGTCTGACGCGTTTTTCGAGCCACCCAAAACCCATGTTTGAAAACGTTGAAATGGTCCAATAGAACAATGCTGCGATGATATAAAATGTCATGTAATATTTAGCACCACCCGCCGCAATGCGCGTGGCATTGGCAAGCTCAATTGTGCCCACCACAGAAACCAACGCGGAGTCTTTCGTAATATTAAGCCACAAGTTGGCCATTCCAGGAATGGCGTAGGGCAGCATTGCTGGAAGCGTGATGCGGCGAAACAGCGTAACAGGTGCCATGCCATAAGCCCTGGCCGCTTCCAACTGGCCAAGAGGCACAGCTTGAATGGCTGCACGTAAGACTTCAGTAGAGTAAGCCCCCTGCACAAAGCCAAGCACGAAAATCGCAACAGCCACGCCGTTGAGTTCAACAGGACCAATACCAATTGCAATCATGACGCGGTTCAAACCGTCCGTGCCTGCGTAATAGAGCAACATGATCAACACCAATTCGGGAACGGCGCGAAACACTGTGGTGTAGACGTTGAGAAGGAAGCGCACGTAGCGGCCCCCTGATAACTTACCAAGTGCACCGACTAGGCCCAAGCTAATGCCAAAGATATAAGCAAAAACTGATATGATAATGGTTTTGAGTGCGCCCGCGAGCAATTCATCCAAATACCCTTTGTCGCCATAAGACAAAAGCTCAGAGAGTGGGGCTGCGACTAAAAACAAATTTCTCTCCAATAAAAAGGGCCACTCTCTACAGAATGGCCCATTCCAATTATTTCATATCTTTTGGTAGAACCAGTTTGCCTGTCAACTTCCACTTTTCGGTGTTGGTCTCAAAGAAGCCCTTGTCGCGAAGTGCAATGATACCAGCATTGATTTTTTCCATCAGTGCAGTGTCTTCCTTGCGGATGCCGATGCCAACGCCCGGGCCCAAGATTTCAACATCAATTGGAACAGCGCCCTTTTGTTCACAGCAAGCGCCAGCTTCCGAATCCAAATATGCGCCAAGTGTAACGCCGTCAGCCATAACGTAATCAACACGGCCAGCTGTCAAATCAGCATTGGCTTCGTCTTGACCAGCGTAGCCCTTAATGGTCGCACCCTTTGGCTTGTAATACTTGTCGAGATAATTGGCATGGGTTGTTGCGTTTTGCACGCCAATGGTCTTGCCGGAAAGATGCTCAGGTGAAAAATCCTTGTCATCGCTCTTGGGGCCGATCAGAACGGCAGCAGAATTGTAATAAATCTTCGAATAGTTAATTGTCTTCATGCGCTCTGGTGTGACCGACATTGAAGACAAAATACCATCGAATTTTTTCGCGGTGAGGGCCGGAATAATGCCGTCCCAAGCGGTTGGTTCAAACGCGCATTTCTCTTTGATTTCTGCACAAAGCGCATCCATGAAATCAGCTTCCCAGCCGACGATTTTGCCCGATGGATCTTTCGAAGTGAAGGGGGGGTATGGCGAAATATCGACGCCAAATTTTAAATCTGCAAAAGCCGGAGTTGCGGCAAATAATGATGCAACTGCCACTGCTGCCATAAATAGTCTCTTGGTATATTTCATTTTATTCTCCCTAAATTGTTATCTTAAGTTTTCAGTTCTCAACCGGCCCCCGATATCAAACCCGTCTATCGTTTCGCTCACCCGTCAATGAATACTCGAAACGAATTGCTTGCAGCGCTCACTATTGGGTGCGCCGAATACCTGTTTAGGTGGCCCCTCTTCTTCCACGATTCCTTTATGCAGATACATCACATGGGAGGACACATCGCGGGCGAATTTCATTTCGTGGGTGACGAGGATCATCGTGCGCCCCTCTTCCGCAAGATCGCGGATAACTTTCAAAACTTCACCAACCAGTTCAGGATCAAGCGCTGAGGTTGGCTCATCAAACAACATGACTTTAGGTTCCATGCAAAGTGCGCGAGCAATCGCTGCGCGCTGCTGTTGGCCACCGGAAAGGAATGACGGATATTGATCGCGCTTTTCAAAAAGTCCGACTTTATGCAGCAGCGCTTCGCCGCGTTCAGTTGCTTCTTTTTTGGAAAGTTTTAAAACATGAACCGGTGCTTCAATCACATTTTGCAAAACTGTCATGTGTTGCCAAAGATTGAAACTCTGAAAAACCATGCCGAGCTTGGTGCGAATGCGTTCAACTTGGCGGCGATCAGACGGATGCATGTTGCCATCGGCACCGGGCTTCAAAGAAATTTCTTCACCAGTCACCACAATGCGACCACGCGATGGCAACTCAAGAAAATTGATGCAGCGTAAAAATGTGCTTTTGCCAGAGCCTGATGATCCGATCATCGAAACCACATCGCCTTGCTTTGCGGTCAGGCTTACGCCTTTTAGAACTTCGAGCGGGCCAAATGATTTATGCAAATCATCCACAACCACCGCTGTTTGCGCATTATTCGTCGCCAAATGCCCTCACCCCACAAGAAACTTTGTTGCATGACATTAACATGTCAATCGGCGGCGTCAAATGACTTCGAGAAAGCGCTTTGCCTGTTTTTTATGCTTTTCCAAAAGATCAACCAAGTTAATTGAAACAGGTTGCCCATCAACCAACCGCCATTCTCCAGCCACCATAACCCGGTCAGCATGGTGCGCGCCGCATAAAACCAACGCCGCCAGAGGATCTCCCGCACCTGAAAAACGCAGTTCATCGAGCTTGAATAGAGCGAGATCAGCTTGCCTGCCAACCGCAATTTTACCGATGTCTTCGCGCCCTAAGCACTTAGCCGAACCTTCAGTAGCCCAGCGCAAAGCATCTAAATGAGTAACCTTCTGACCGTAAGTTAATCGGTTCAACATCAACGCATGGCGAACCCCTTCCATAAGGTTGGACGAGTCATTAGAAGCAGAACCATCCACGCCAAGCCCAACGGCTACGCCTGCGGTTTCAAGTTCGCATGTTCTGCATTGGCCGGAAGCCAAGGTCATGTTTGAAGTTGGGCAATGGCACACGCCGACGCCGTGCTTGCCCAGCTTGGCAATGTCCGCGTCATTGAAGTGAATGCCGTGCGCCAACCATGTGCGATTATTCAGCCAGCCACAATCTTCCAAATAGTCGAGTGGTCGCATTCCAAATGTCGCCTTGCAGAAATCATCCTCATCGCGCGTCTCGGCCAAATGAGTGTGCAAACGGCAATCATATTTTGCTGCGAGTGACGCCGTATCGCGCATCAATTCACGCGTGACCGAGAATGGCGAACATGGGGCCAGCGCGATTTGTATTGTGGAGCCAGCGCCGCGCTGATGGTATTTTCCAATGACCCGTTCGCAGTCAGCGAGAATTGTATCGTGATCTTGCACAACTGAATCAGGCGGAAGACCGCCATCTTTTTCAGACAAGTTCATTGAGCCACGAGTTACTGTCATGCGCACACCGACGCGGCGTGCTTCCTCCACCTGAATATCCATCGCATCATCAAGCCCGCCCGGAAAAACATAATGATGGTCTGAAGTGGTGGTGACACCCGACATCATTAATTCAGTTAAAGCCAGTCTTGTTGCAATTCTGTGGGATTCTGGAGTGAGGCGCGCCCACAATGGATACAATGCCTTCAACCAATCAAACAACTCTTTGTTGATCGCGTTGGGATGCGCCCGCGTGAGCGTCTGATAAAAATGATGGTGCGTATTGATAAGGCCGGGGATCACCACATGTTGGCTTGCATCGAATGTCTGATCATGAATTGGTGTAAGATTGGCAGAGACAGTTTCTACAATAACGCCATCTTCAACCACTAAGCCCCCTGCGGCATTTTCCGCCAATATCGCCATTGGCCGCTTGATCCACAATCGCATTCAGGGCTAACCTCCTCATCAGATGGTCGCAAACATAGCGACACTGAGGGAGAAAAAATATGAAATTCACGAAAAATGCAATGGTCGCACTCTGCGCAACCACATCAATTTTAGCAAATGGCTTCAACACATTTGCTTTTGCCGCCAACGAAACTGAACTCAACATTGTGGCTTGGCCGGGTTATGTCGAGCGTGGCGAAAGCGATAAGGGCTATGACTGGGTGACTGGCTTTGAAAAAGAAACCGGCTGCAAAGTCAATGTTAAGACCGCCGCTACTTCTGACGAAATGGTGACTTTGATGAACCAAGGCGGATTTGATCTCGTCACTGCTTCTGGTGACGCATCGCTCCGACTGATCGCAGGCAAGAAAGTTCAAGCCATTGATGTCAGCAAAATTCCAAATTGGGCCAATGTCGATAAGCGCCTGCAAGACGCACCATGGCACACGGTTGACGGCGTTCATTATGGCACGCCTTATCAATGGGGTCCGAATGTTTTGGCTTACAACACCAAAGTATTCAAAGAAGCACCAAAGAGCTGGTCGGTTGTGTTCGAAGAACAAAATCTGCCCGACGGCAAATCCAACAAGGGCCGCGTTCAGGCTTATTATGGCGCAATCGCCATTGCTGATGCTGCGCTTTATCTAATGCACAAGAAGCCAGAACTTGGCATCAAGAACCCCTATGAACTGAACAAAGATCAATATGCTGCAGCCCTCGCCTTGGCCACAGGTCAACGCGCATTGGTTGGCCGCTATTGGGGCGATGCCGCCGTTCAAGTTGAGGATTTCAAAACGGAAGGCGTTGTTGCATCATCATCTTGGCCATATCAAGTGAACTTGTTGCAAGCTGATAAAGCCGTGATGGAAAAAACGCCAATTGCCTCCACCATTCCCGAAGAGGGTGCCACTGGTTGGGCCGACACGACGATGATGCATGCAGAAGCTGCACATCCAAACTGTGCCTATGCTTGGCTCAACCATTCACTTGATGCCAAAGTGCAAGGTGATGTGGCTGCGTGGTTCGGTTCAGTTCCTGTGGTTCAAGCCGCCTGCAAAGGCAATGCGCTTTTGACCGACGCTGGTTGCGACACCAACGGCTTGGCCAACTTCGACAAAATCTGGTTCTGGCGTACGCCAACTGGCAAATGTGAAGCCGAAGGAACCTGCGTGTCATATTCGCAATGGGCCAAGGATTATCTGGCCGTACAGGGTAAGTAATATCTAAGGGCAAAGGCTTATCACCTTTGGCAGACAAAGAGCCCTCATCCGCCCTTCGGGCACCTTCTCCCACGCAAGATCGCGCGGGAGAAGGCTAATAACGGCAAACACAGATCTTGATGATGATCGCCTTCGCCCGCGAGCGTAGCGAAGTGGGAGAAGGTGCCCGAAGGGCGGATGAGGGTTCTTTGGTTGCAACATGCGAGAGGCCAGCCTTCGAGGAATGAAAGAACAAAAATGACCCACGCCGTCTCATTCCAAAACGTCACCCGCCATTTTGGCCAAACCCGCGCGGTTGATGATGTTACAAT
>CAXTKN010000041.1:3966-6711 GCA_964244805.1 uncultured Aestuariivirga sp. | reverse complement strand
GAACAAATGCAGGAAGAACTTAAGCATCTGCAACGCCAACTCGGCATCACATTCGTATTCGTTACTCATGATCAAGGCGAAGCGCTTTCGATGGCAGACCGTGTTGCAATTTTCAACGAAGGAAAGATCGTTCAAGCGGGCCCACCGTCGGAAATTTATGAGCGCCCCCGCTCGCGTTTTGTGGCTGATTTTGTGGGTTCATCAAATGTCATGTCGCCCGAGTTTTCGACAGCTCATGGCGGGCCAGAAGCTTGGGTCAGCCTACGCCCTGAGAAAATAAATATCCTCACTGGCGATCAGAAAGTGGTTTCCAATCAGTTCAACGCTGAAGGCCGCATTACTGCGATCCATTATCAAGGCGCCGTGACTCGCGTGGTAATTGACGCAAAAGGAACTCGCCTTTCCGCCACCCTGCCCGCCACATCAAAGGCGCTGGCCGAAGGCCAAACCGTGCGCTTCATTTGGGCAAAGGACGCCATTGTCGAAATGGAAAAAGCTTGATGCGAGGACTGTCCGATTTATTTTACAAGAGGCCAGGCGCACTCACGGCGATGTTGCTTGGCCCACCACTGGCATGGATTGGAATTGTCTATATCGGATCGCTTCTGGCACTTTTGCTGCAAAGCTTTTATCATCTCGATGATTTCTCCGGCATTATCATCCACGAGTTCACGCTCTCAACTTATGGCCAGTTATTCGAAATCTCCAATCTGCAAACCATCGGCCGCACTGTGGCCATGGCGGCTATCGTCACCATCACCTCTGCCATCATTGCGTTTCCGATTGCATATTATGCTGCGAGATTTGCACGTGGCAAAACCAAAGCGCTGTTTTATCTCGCGGTGATGATGCCGCTATGGTCAAGCTATCTGGTGAAGGTTTATGCGTGGAAATTGATCCTCGCCAAGGAAGGCATCATCACTTGGGCAGCAAATGGATTGGGCATTGGCTGGGCTTTGGATGCGCTGCTGACCCTACCCGTAATCGGCGGTTCGTCATTGTCATTCAGCTATATCGGAACTTTCCTCGTGTTCCTCTACATCTGGTTACCCTATATGATATTACCCTTGCAAGCAGCGCTCGAACGCGTGCCTAAAAATTACATTGAAGCCTCGGCGGATCTGGGCGCGACACCGCGCCAAACTTTTAGAACAGTGATCTTGCCTCTGGCTTTGCCCGGCGTGATCGCAGGTTCAATATTCACATTCTCTCTTACGCTGGGCGACTACATTATCCCGCAAATCGTTGGCAATTCGAGGCCCTTCATTGGCCAAGCGGTCTATACGCTTCAAGGCACAGCGGGCGATATTCCACTGGCTGCTGCGTTCACAGTGGTTCCCATGTTGATCATGGGCGTCTATCTCTCCCTCGCCAAACGCGCCGGAGCTTTCGATGCGCTCTGAAGCAGGATGGGGACTGAAACTTGGTGCAGCTGCGGGATTGTTGTTTCTGCATTTGCCGCTGTTGTTGATCTTCCTTTATGCTTTCACGACGGAAGAAAAATCATTCCAATTCCCACCGCCGGGCCTGACTACAAAATGGTTTCTGGCGGCATGGTTCGACAGGCCTGATATTTGGGGGCCGCTCTATCTTTCAATCAAGGTCGCAGCCATCGCCACAGTTTTGGCTCTGATCTTCGGAACGCTCGCAGCCGCCGCACTTTCCCGCGCCAAATTCTACGGCAAGGATTCGCTTTCATTATTGTTCATCTTACCAATCGCCCTGCCCGGCATCATCACAGGCATTGCGCTGCGTTCAGCTTTCGACATTATGAACCTGCCTTTCTCGACTTGGACAATCATATTAGGCCACGCCACGTTCTGTATTGTGGTTGTTTATAACAATGTGTTGGCGAGGTTTCGCCGCATCAACAGCAATATGGTCGAAGCGTCGATGGATTTGGGCGCTGATGGCTTTCAAACGTTCAGATATGTTGTACTACCACAAATTGCTTCGGCACTCCTTGCCGGCGGCATGTTGGCCTTCGCACTTTCGTTTGATGAAGTGATCGTGACAACCTTCACAGCGGGCCAACAATCCACCTTGCCGATCTGGATGCTGCAAGAGTTAATCCGCCCCCGCCAACGCCCCGTGACCAATGTAGTGGCCATCATCGTGATTGCAGTGACGTTCATTCCAATTTTGTGTGCCTATTATTTAACGCGCGAGGGCGAACATACGGGCGGGGGTGGCAAGTAGTTTCTCGTCTTCTACCGCTTTAGCGGGAGAAGAAAGGGGCCCATCGAACGAAGTGAGATGGGATAGATGAGGGACTTTCTAAGTGAACTCAGCCCCTCACCTACCCCATTGCTTCGCAATGGGTCCCCTTCCTCTCCCGCGATGCGGTAGAGGACATTACACGTCCCCGCGCTTCCACTGCGCATGAGTGGCCACACGGAATTCTTCAAATTTGCCAGCATCAATAGCATCACGCATGCCCTGCATCAGCGATTGATAGTAAGCAATGTTTGCCCAGCTCAACAACATCATGCCGAGCAGTTCTCCCGAACGCATGAGATGGTGCAAATAGGCGCGGGAATATTGCGAAAGCGCGGGGCATGGATGTTCGTGATCCAGCGGCCTTGTATCATCAGCATGTTTGGCATTGCGAATGTTAATGCGACCAAAGCGCGTAAACGCTTGCCCATGGCGGCCTGAACGAGTTGGCATCACGCAATCAAACATATCGATGCCGCGTGCCACCGCCTCAAGCAAATCTTCCGGCGTGCCCACACCCATCAAATA
>CAXTKN010000041.1:0-3866 GCA_964244805.1 uncultured Aestuariivirga sp. | reverse complement strand
TGCCGCGTGCCACCGCCTCAAGCAAATCTTCCGGCGTGCCCACACCCATCAAATAACGTGGCTTATCTTCGGGAAGTGCTGGCGCTGTGAAATCAATGGTTTGCAACATCAGCTCTTGACATTCACCAACTGCGAGGCCGCCAATGGCATAACCTTCAAAACCAATCTGTCGCAGACCATCAGCACTTTTTAAACGCAGCCGCTCATTGGTGCCGCCTTGCACGATGCCAAAATTTCCACGGCCAGGCTGCGAGCCAAAAGCATTGCGCGAACGTGCAGCCCAACGCAGCGAAAGCTCCATAGCTTTCTCGCCCTCTGCTTCAGAATGCGGAAGCTCCAAACATTGATCAAGCTGCATCTGAATATCTGAACCGAGCAAGCGCTGAATTTCCATCGCGCGCTCGGGTGTGAGTTCATATTTGCGGCCATCAATATGCGATTGAAAGGTGGCCCCCGTTTCTTTGATCTTGCGGATCTTCGACAGCGACATAATTTGAAAGCCGCCGGAGTCGGTCAAGATCGGCCCTTCCCAACCGATGAACTTGTGAAGCCCGCCAAGCTTGGCCACTTGCTCTGCACCGGGGCGCAACATCAAATGATAGGTATTGCCAAGAATAATATCGGCCCCGGTTTCCTTCACTTGATCGAGATAAAGCCCCTTGACCGTTCCCACTGTGCCCACAGGCATGAATGCGGGCGTGCGAATGTCGCCGCGCCCCGTGTGCACCGTACCACGCCGAGCCAACCCGTCTTTTTTATGAAGGGTAAATCCGAATTCTTGCGTCATGCGGCAGGCCATAGCAGGCTGGCATCGCCATAGGAATAGAACCGATAATTTTGCGCAATGGCATGGGCATAGGCCGCTTTCATTGTGTCAGTGCCTGCAAATGCGCAGACCAGCATGAAAAGTGTCGAACGCGGCAAATGGAAGTTGGTCATCAAGCCGTCTACCGTGTTGAATTTGTAGCCGGGCGTGATGAAAATATCG
This sequence comes from uncultured Aestuariivirga sp., assembly GCA_964244805.1. GTDB lineage: Bacteria > Pseudomonadota > Alphaproteobacteria > Rhizobiales > Aestuariivirgaceae > Aestuariivirga. The sequence goes on along the minus strand of CAXTKN010000041.1, from coordinate 2,878 downwards.
GTGGTGCCGGAAAATGGCTTGCCATTGGCACTCTCAAGCAAGCGTAACGACGTAGTTCCAACAGCAATTACCCTGCCCCCAGAGGTCTTTACCGCTTGAATATGATTCAAAGTCTTAAGCGATACTTCGCCCCATTCGGCATGCATTTTGTGATCGCGCGTATCATCAACTTTCACAGGCAAAAATGTGCCAGCACCAACATGCAAAGTTACAAATTCTGATTCAATTCCAGTAGCTTGCAAAGATTTTAGGAGTTCTGGTGTGAAGTGCAAACCAGCAGTGGGTGCGGCAACGGCTCCAGACTCTTTGGCATAAACAGTTTGATAGTCAGACCTATCCTGCAAATCCTGTGCACGCTTGGATTCAATATAGGGAGGCAGAGGAACGCGACCGACCAGTGTTAATGCGATATCGAGATCAGCACCCGAAACTGGAAAACGAAATGTAACCTCGCCCGCGTCACCTTTTTCTTCGACAACGGCGCTTAGCGAACCAAACTGAACCGTGTCACCTGCCTCCAACTTCTTGGCAGGCTTCAAAAACGCTTTCCACCTTGAACCATCTATGCGCAAATGCAGCAACGCTTCGATTTTCGGCGTTGTGCCAAGCCGCCCGACACGGACGCCAGACAAAGCAGCCGGAATGACTTTGGTATTGTTGAAAATGAGAAGATCACCACGCCGCAATTGGCTGGGTAAATCACCCACACGCAAATCATCAAATGCGCCATTCTGAACCACCAGAAGTTTGGCAGCTTCGCGCGGTGTGATTGGCCGAAGTGCTATATTCTCCGGCGGCAGTTCAAAATCAAAATCGGCGACGCGCATGTGGTTCACTCAACTATTCATAGCGACCGTTAAACCATCCAACGTCCGTCATTCCCGCGCAGGCGGGAAACCAACTTTGATAACGAGTACAAAACTAACGAAGTTGGATCCCCGCTTTCGCGGGGATGACGATTGAGTGTGGAAACAAAAACTAGATTTTAAACGTCAGCCGCAACACGCATGGTCACGATCTTGTCTGGGTTCTTTGGTGGTTCGCCGCGCTTCAGCTTATCAACCAAGTCCATCCCGTCCGTCACACGTCCCCAAACTGTGTATTGATTGTCCAAAAACCCAGCATCGCCAAAGCAGATGAAGAATTGGCTGTTGGCAGAGTTTGGATTGGACGAACGCGCCATCGAGCAAATGCCCTTCACATGTGGCTCCTTGGAAAACTCAGCTTTGAGATCAGGCTTCTTCGAGCCGCCCATGCCAGTTCCTGTTGGATCGCCACCTTGGGCCATAAAGCCTTCGATCACGCGGTGAAACACCACGCCATCATAAAACTTCTCACGCGCCAATTCTTTGATGCGGGCCACATGGCCGGGGGCCAGCTTATGCAAGAGTTCAATAGTCACACGACCTTTTTCGAGATCGAGATAAAGCGTATTTTCGAGATCAGCCATTATTGCACTGTTACCTTTGTCATTTTGTCTGGATTTGCTGGTGGTTCGCCTTTGTTGATCTGGTCAACACATTTCATGCCTTCGCCATCGACATGGCCGAAAACTGTATATTGGCCGTTCAAAAACGCTCCGTCTGCAAACATCACAAAGAACTGGCTATTGGCTGAATCGGGATCGGACGTGCGGGCCATGCCTACCGTACCGCGCACGAATGGTTTTTTCGAAAATTCAGCCGGTATATTGGGTTCTTTTGAATTGCCAGTGCCGGTGCCCGTTGGATCACCCGTTTGAGCCATAAAGCCGTCAATCACGCGGTGAAAAACAATGCCATTGTAAAAGCCCGAAGCAGCAAGCTTTGTAATCTGTGCTACATGCTTTGGCGCAACATCAGGCATCATTTCAATCGTGAAGCTGCAATTTTTTGACGTGTCTACTTTAAGGCTGGCGGCCATCGCAGGCGCTGCCAAAGCCGAGACGGCCATAAGTGAAATCAGGAATCGGTTCATTTTTCTCTCCAAATAAGGACGGGGTGCACCTAGCCTTATTTGGCAATCGAGGCAACAGGGTGGCAGCAATTCTTCTAGTTTTTGAAAAATCTTGCGCTATAGAAGCCCCATGTCAACAAAACCCACAAATCCGCGCGCCAAGAAGACTTTTGGTAAAAAGCCTTTCTTTCGCAACACCCCTGCCCCCGGCATCCAAAAAGCTAAAGAGTTTCAGAGGTCTGGTAAACCTCTGGCACCGCGCACCCCTGAGCGTGTGCTGGTGGCAAATCCCGAGAATGATTTAATCTATGGTGCACACCCCGTCACCGAGGCGCTGAAAAATACCAAGCGCAAGCCTGTCAATCTGTGGTGCACCGAAAATGCTTTTCTGCGTTTGAAGGAAGATGCACCGGGTGTGACCATCACACCGGAAATCGTTCATCCACGTCTGCTCGATCATATGTTGAAATCGGCAGATGCTGTTCACCAAGGTATTATTCTTGAGGCCAAACCATTGCATCAGCCACGCCTCGATGAAGTGTCGCGTGATGGGTTAATTGTTTTGCTTGATCAGGTGACTGATCCACACAATGTCGGCGCCATCATGCGCTCATGCGCGGCGTTCAATGTATCAGCTGTTGTCGTAACTGCGCGCCATTCGGCAGAAGCCAGCGGCGTATTCTTCAAAGCAGCCTCAGGTGCATATGAACATGTGCCATACGTGACGGTCACCAATCTGGCCCGCGCTATGGACGAATTAATTGGTTATGGATTTCATCTCGTGGGCCTCGATTCAGATGCTGAAATCGACATGGCCAATGTGGCAAAGATGCGCCCGCTCGCTTTGGTGTTGGGTGCAGAAGGCAAGGGCCTGCGCCAACTCACCGCCAAAACCTGTCATGAGGTGGCCCGCATTGATATGCCCGGAGTGATCAAAAGCTTG
>CAXTKN010000040.1:4219-14190 GCA_964244805.1 uncultured Aestuariivirga sp. | reverse complement strand
TGGAGGGTGCATCTAAAGTGATTGCGGTGGAGCGCGATGAACGCACATTGCCAGCGCTTGCTGAAATTGCTGCGGCATATCCGGGGCGGCTCGAAGTGATTTCGGCTGATGCGCTTGAGGTGGATTGGGCACGTGTGATTTCTGGGTCAGCTAAAATTGTTGCGAATTTGCCTTATAATGTGGCCACGGCTTTATTGCTTGGGTGGATTGGTGATGAAGTTTGGCCACCATGGTTTTCGTCTCTCACCTTGATGTTTCAAAAAGAAGTGGCGGAACGGATTGTAGCAAAACCCGGCACCGAACATTATGGCCGTCTTTCGATAATCAGCCAATGGCGCTGTGTGACCACGAAGTTGTTTGATGTGAACCGCAGCGCGTTTACGCCGCCGCCCAAAATTACCTCTTCGATCGTTCATTTGGTGCCGCGTGCGGTTTGTGAACCAGTTTGTGAATTGCGCAATTTGGAGCGCGTTACAGCAGCTGGGTTTGGGCAGCGACGGAAGATGTTACGGTCGAGTTTAAAGGCGGCGTTTGAGAAACCAGAGGCGGTTCTTGAAAGTTTGGGGCTTGATCCGCAGAAAAGGGCGGAGGAATTGTCGATTGCTGACTTTGCGCGGTTGGCGCAGAAGCTATAGCTGCTTCGTCATCGCCCGCACGAATTCAGTTAATCCCACTTGCCTTCTGCGGCGCAATCTTTCAGCCATAACAATCGCGGTTATCTGGCGATGCGAGGATTCGATTTCGTCATTCACGATGACGTAATCATATTCTGGCCAGTGGCTGATTTCGCGGGGGGCTTCGGCCATGCGCTTGGCTACGACTGACGATGAATCTTGGTTGCGGCCAATCAAACGATCACGGAGAATTTCTGCGCTTGGTGGCAGGATGAAGATGCGGACTAAATCATCTTCCATGGCTTGGGCTAATTGTTGGGTGCCTTGCCAATCAATATCAAACAAAACATCGCAGCCGACATTGAGGGCCACTTCAACGGGCTTTCGCGGTGTGCCGTAGGAATTGCCGAACACGGTGGCCCATTCCAAGAGTTGCTTGTCGTGTACCATTTTATCGAACTGAGCTTGGCTGATAAAATGGTAATCGCGGCCATCTACTTCGCCCGGGCGTGGCTTTCTGGTGGTGACTGACACTGACATTGAAATGTTACCGTCCGAAGCCAAAAGCTTGCGAGACAAAGTGGTTTTGCCTGCGCCCGATGGCGAGGACATGACAAACAAAATGCCGCGGCGCGGGATATGGGTGTGAGGGTTCAAGTTACTCAATGTTTTGTACCTGCTCGCGCAATTGGTCGATGATGGTTTTGAGTTCGAGGCCGATGGCGGACATGGATTTATCGCCAGCCTTTGAACACAAGGTATTGGCTTCGCGATTAAACTCTTGGGCCAGAAAATCAAGCTTGCGGCCTACGGGGTCTTTGCTGATGAGCAGTTCCTTTGCCGCAGCGACATGAGCGATCAGGCGGTCAATTTCCTCCTGAATGTCGGCGCGGGTGGCGATCATTACGGCTTCTTGGTGGAGACGGTCAGGATCGAAGCTGTTGCTGGTTTCAAGAAGTTTGGTCACTTGTTCTTTGAGCCGCGCTTTGATGGCTTCAGCAGTTCTTGCAGGGTTGCTTGCCGCAGCTTGGGTTAATTCTGCAATGCGCGAGACTTGATCATCCAGCGTTGTTTTCAGCCTGCCACCCTCTTCCAAGCGTGCGGCATTCAATGCAGTTACGGCTTCTGTCAATGACGACAGAATTCCGTAGTCTCTTGAAGTTTGTTCGGCTTCCTCAATGGGTGTTGGCATAACTTCCAACACGCCGCGCATGGCCATTAAATTATCGACGCGCGGTGGTTCGCCGCCCAGCTTTACATGCAGGTCTTTGGCCAACGCTAAATATTGATCCAGCACTTCGGCATTGATCGACAATTTTTCGTGTTGTTTGCCGTTTGCAATTGTGAGCGATGCTTGGATGTTTCCGCGTTTGAAATTCTGTTGGATGGCGTTGCGGCTTTGGATTTCAAGGTGATCATAACCTTGGGGCATGCGCAGGCGCACATCCAGCGCTTTGCCGTTCACGCTTTTCAGTTCCCACACCCAGCCATAATCGCCGCTGTTGCCAGCACTGCGCGCAAAACCTGTCATACTCGCCAAAGTCATATTGTTAGTGCCGCCTTCGAATCACATTTTGAAAGATTTTAGCGGGACTGCAAACAACAGTGCTATTTCTTTGCCTTCTTTGGAACGGGAATTGGCACTTTTTTGCCATTTACCGTGACAGTTGAACCGGGCTTTACAGTTGCTGCTGGTTGGGGCGCATCGATAGCAGGTTCTGGTGGGACAGGCTCTCCATCTACAACGGGTTCTGGCGGCACAGGATCATCGGCGGCAGCTGGCGGTGGTGTCACAGGCGGAGCTGTTGGTGGTGCGACCACTGGCTGGGCTGGAACTTCCGGAAGAGCTGGATTTACGACGGTGTTTGGATCGGGTTGAGCCGTGGCTGCCGGTGTTATGACCGCTGGAACCGTTTCGTCTGTTCCAGTTTGCTGGGCGCGCCATTTTTTGACGTTGGCATTGTGCTCGTCAAGTGTGGCCGCGAAGGCATGGCCGCCTGTTCCGTCAGCTACGAAATAAAGATATTTGGTGTTATCTGGATTGAGTACGGCCTCCAAGGCAGCCTTACCCGGATTGGCAATTGGGGTCGGTGGCAGGCCACTGATGGTATAAGTATTATAAGGAGTTGGCGCTTCGAGATCGGCTTTGCTGAGGGGACGATCTAGTTTTCCCTTGCCGCCCACAATACCGTAAATCGTCGTAGGATCAGATTGCAGCCGCATTTTTTCATTGAGACGGTTCAGAAAAACTGATGCGACTTTAGGGCGTTCTTCGGCCACACCGGTTTCTTTTTCGACGATAGAAGCAAGCGTTACCAATTCTTGCGGTGATGCGATTTTGGTTGAGGGCGGGCGCGCCTTCCACAGCGTGTCGAGCAACTTGGTTTGTGCGGCTTGCATATCTTCAAGAAGCTTTTCGCGGGTAAGGCCGCGTCTGAACACATAAGTATCAGGCAGAATTGAGCCTTCGGCAGGAACAGTTTTGATCTCGCCATCCAATTCCTTTTGCTCGGTTAGGCGTGCCACAACCATTTGCGATGTCCAGCCCTCGGGGATTGTTACTTTGTAAGTGAGGAAGCGGCCAGAGGTGATTATGCCCAATACGTCATCCATCGACGCGCCTGCTGCAAATTCATATTCGCCTGGCTTCAGCCTGCCGCCGCGAAATGCGTTTACGGCTGCGGCCGCGCTGAAGACGCGCGCATCAGCGATGATGCCTTGGTCTTGCAATGTTGCAGCAATCTGTGTGCGATCTAAATTTTTGGCGATCTCATAGACTTTTTTGGTTTTCAACGGCCCGGGTGCAGTGAATGTGAGCCAAGCCCAACTGCCCAATGCGGCTAGCAAGCCACCGACAATAAATAGCAATGCAAAGAGCGAGCCGAACACGCGCGTGAATGCGCTGCGCCTTACCTTCGGTAAGACAGGTTCTGAAACGCGTCTTGGGGGTTCTTCGTCGATCACTCTTAGCCCTCCGCCTCAGAAAACTCTACGCCGCAAAACGGCGCAATAGCAAGGATGCGTTGGTACCACCAAAACCAAAAGAATTAGACAGAACTGTGTTGATCTTCTTTTTAACCGCCACTTTCGGAACAAGATTAATTTGGGTTTCCACTGATGGGTTATCCAAATTCAAGGTTGGCGGGCAAATATTATCGCGTATCGCCAACGTCGAGAAGATCGCTTCAACCGCTCCAGCTGCACCCAACAGATGGCCGACTGCTGATTTTGTTGAGGACATATGAAGGCCCGCTGCATCATTGCCGAGCAAGCGTTCGACGGCGCGGAGTTCAATTTCATCGCCAAGTGGTGTGGATGTGCCGTGGGCGTTGATGTAATCTATATCGCCTGGCATGGTTTGCGAACGGCGCAGAGCAGCTTTCATGCAACGATAGGCGCCATCACCATCTTCAGCGGGTGCTGTGACATGATGGGCGTCACCGGACATTCCGTAACCGATAATTTCAGCATAAATTTTTGCACCTCGAGCTTGAGCGTGGTCGAGCGATTCTAGCACAACAACGCCTGCACCCTCGCCCATCACGAAGCCATCGCGGTTTTTGTCATACGGTCTGGACGCTTTTTCAGGTGTATCATTGAAGTTTGTAGAAAGTGCACGGCACGCAATGAAGCCCGCAATACCGAGGGATGAAATGCAAGCCTCGGCACCGCCTGCAACCATCACATCAGCGTCGTCCATCATAATGATACGTGCGGCATCACCAATGGCGTGTGCGCCTGTGGAACAAGCTGTAACAACAGCGGAGTTCGGCCCTTTGAGACCGCAATTAATTGAGATCAGACCAGAGGCCAAGTTTATCAGCGAACCAGGAATGAAGAATGGGCTGATTTTGCGGTAGCCTTTGTCTGCCAATAACAACGCGGTGTCGTTAATGCTTGGAAGGCCACCAATGCCGGAGCCTACCAACACGCCAGCGCGATATTGTTCATCGGGTGTTTTTGGGGAATAGTTTGCATCTGCCAAAGCCTGCTTGGCGGCCACCAATGCGTATTGAATGAAATCATCGAATCGGCGTTGGTCTTTTGAATCTACCCATTGGTCGCGGTTCAATGTGCCGTTGGTGCCATCACCGTTCTTGACTTCAAAAGCGATACGGGCGGGATAAGCCGATGCGTCAAATTTAGTGATTGGTCCTGCGCCGGATTCGCCTGCCAAAAGCTTTGCCCATGTGTCTTCGACATTGGCCGCCAATGGCGATACCAACCCCAAACCCGTTATTACGACGCGCCGCATCTCAAATCCCTCATTAATCAAAGGTGGATTGTAACATGACTGCGCGGGGATACAGGTTGCGCATTACGCCCTGCCCCCGCGCAAGATCTGGTTATATTTGCCCATGAAAAATGGGCAAAATGTTAAGCTGAAGTCTTTTCAATAAACTTCACAGCATCGCCAACAGTCTGAATATGTTCAGCTGCGTCGTCTGGAATTTCGATGCCGAATTCTTCTTCGAAAGCCATCACGAGTTCAACCGTGTCCAAGCTGTCGGCACCGAGATCATCAATAAAGCTCGCTTCTTGCTTCACCTTGTCGGCATCTACGCCCAGGTGCTCAACTACGATCTTCTTCACTCGTTCAGCGATATCGCTCATGTGTTAGTATCCTTGTTAACTCATTACGCAGCGTAATCGGATACCTAAATAAGGCCCCCTCAAACCACACCGCGCTGCTTGTTAGCACAAAAGTGATTGCCGTCAAAAGAGGGTATTTTTCGATCCAAAAACTTATATAGATTCGGGACAACCTTAGATTTGTACGACGCAAATCAGTTAAATCATCGCCATGCCGCCATTGACATGCAGTGTCTGGCCGGTGACGTAACCTGCTTCTTCTGATGCCAAATATAAGACGGCGGCGGCGATATCATTTGGGCCTCCCATGCGTCCAGCGGGGATTCGTCCCAAAATGGCTTCTTTTTGCTTTTCGTTTAAAACATCAGTCATCGGCGTTGCAATAAAGCCCGGGGCCACACAGTTTGCAGTTACCCCTCGTGCGGCCAGTTCTTGGGCGATGGATTTGGTCATGCCGATGATGCCGGCTTTGGAAGCAACATAATTCACTTGGCCCGGGTTTCCGGTCACGCCTACGATCGACGTGATATTAACAATGCGGCCCCAGCGTTTTTTCATCATGCCGCGCATGGCAGCACGACAGAGCCGGAAGTTTGACGTGAGGTTGACGTCGATAACACTTTGCCAGTCTTCGTCTTTCATGCGCATGGCGAGGCCATCTTTGGTGATGCCCGCATTGTTGATCAAAATGTCGAGGCCACCCATGGCTGCTTCTGCAGCAGGAATAAGTTTTTCAACATCTTGGACATCGGAAAGATTACACGGTAAGACATCAACGTTTTCGCCAATTTGTGTCTTTAACTCTTCGAGAACGGCTTGACGGGTGCCTGAGATTGCGATCGTTGCGCCCGCCGCGTGTAAGGCTTTTGCAATTGCTGCGCCGATGCCACCGCTGGCACCAGTTATCAAAGCCGTTTTGCCAGTAAGATTAAACATAGCGGTTATCCTTGCTTTAAATGCGCTGCCACCGCAGCAATATCTTCGGGTGTTCCACAGGCCATGGCCAAGGCATCCGGTGAATTCTTTTTGCTGAGTCCTGTCAATACTTTACCAGCACCTATTTCAACAAAAACTTTAACACCCTCGGCGACCATAAAGCCAACACTCTCGCGCCAGCGAACTGTGCCGGTTACCTGCTCGACCAGCTTTTGACGAATGATGGCGGGCTCGATGACCGGGCTGGCCAGTACGTTGGCAACGAGGGGTACGGCTGGTGCCTGCATTTTGACGCCGTCCAAGGCTTTGGCCATTGCATCGGCGGCGGGCTGCATCAACGCGCAATGGAATGGTGCCGATACACTTAATAATATGGCACGCTTGGCACCTTTGGCTTTGGCAATTTCGATTGCGCGATCAATAGCGGCCTTGGATCCTGATATGACGACTTGCCCATCTGAATTGTCATTTGCGGCCTGACAGATTTCACCTTGAGCTGCTTCTGCAGCAATCTGTGATGCCGTCACGAAATCCAACCCCAGCAACGCGGCCATAGCGCCTACGCCGACTGGGGTGGCAGCCTGCATTGCCTTGCCGCGAACTTTCAAAAGCCTTGCTGTGTCGGCAATCGAAAACGTTCCAGCAGCGGCCAGTGCTGAATATTCACCCAAGGAATGACCCGCCACAAATTTTGCCGTTTGAGCCAGCTTTATGCCGTACTCTGCTTCCAGAACAAAAAGTGCCGCCATGCTGACAGCCATTAATGCCGGCTGGGCATTTTCAGTCAGCGTCAAATCTACTTCGGGGCCATTCCAAATAATATCCGACAACTTTTGGCCGAGCGCATCGTCTACTTCGGCGAACACGGCCTTTGCTGCGGCAAAATTATCAAACAGTGCTTTGCCCATGCCAATTGCTTGACTGCCTTGTCCCGGAAACACAAATGCGGTGGCCATTTTTAAAGAATCCATCGTTAAGAATTGGTCTCACCGACCATGGCGGTGGCCAAGAGTCAAGCCGCTGTAAGTGTTTAAATTTTGAATAAAATTATAGTTAAGAAGTTGTAAAGCCCTCACCAGATAAAAAGAACTTGCCTAAACTTACTGGGGAGCAAGCGTGGCTCGAATTTTTGCGATTATTTGGCTGACGTTGGCGACGCTGGTTTTTGTTTTTTCTTACGCAGTTCAGCAGCGTTGGAATGAGAACATGATTCAGGCACGCCAGCATTATGTTGAATTCTCGCACAAAGACACGATGCGCGGGGTTGAAAACATTGAGAACAAATTCAAGTCTATCTATGAAAACCTGCGAACGCTTTCTTATCTGCCTGGCGTGCGCGGAATCGACCGCCATGGGGCGAATTTTACTGAGGAAGCGCGCGTTACCTTCCAACAAATTTACAACAACTTGGCTGTTAATCTTGCTGTGTCGGAAGTTTACATCGTTCCAGTCGACCTGAATCCTGAGCGGTTCGATCCGATCACGCTAAAAAATGAAGAGCCGGTCTTGATGTTTGATGGCCTGATTTTGAATGCGGGCAATGGCATGAGCAACCTTGACCGCCTTTTGAGGCCTCTCGAAGTAGTTAAACAAAAAACCAAAGGCCCTAAAGAGGTCGAAGAATTCGAATATCGGCAATTGGTCGAGCAGATGACATGGCTTAAGGCAAACTATGGATCTGAAGAAAGTATTAAGGGTTTTGATGTGCCATTCATTAGTGGCAGAGAAATCGTAACCTGCGACAACTCCCAATTTATTACAACTTTAAAAGACCAAGATCGTTCCGGCATCATATTCTCGGTGCCATTTTATGGCGTGGACGGGAAACTGAAAGGAACAGTATCGGCTGTTCTTTTGAGCAATAGATTAAACGCCCTTGTTCAAAGCAGCAATCTGGCTCTTGTGAATGTCAATAATGGCTATGTTAATGGTGATTTAGGTCAAATTGGTTTGAAGAGTTCCGGCCAATCCATGAAAGAGGGTAGAGCCGACAATAGTCTTATTTATTCAGAAATTGTGCCGCTGAGCGTTGTCGATAGTCGCAGCCCGTGGAATGTTTGGGCGGGACTTTCTGACAAGAACTTCAATGAGAGCGAGGTTGTTAAAAATGCAACAAAATCTCGTAGGCAGGAGTTTTTAACCCTCGCTGGCATTGCCCTTGCCGCAGCGATAAGTATCTATTTGATGCAAGTTAATTTTGCGCAGGCGCGGCGCCTCAACCAAGTTATGAAAAATGAACGTGACCTATCGGCCAAAGCAGAAGCTGAGGCGACACTCAGCTCTGAAACGTTCCAATCTCTTAACAATGACATTTGGCGATTGAACAATGATTTAGCCGAAAAAATAAAGCTGCTAACTCAGGCGCAAGAAGACATTGTTGAGAAAGGCAAAATGGCACAACTTGGCAACTTGGTCGCGACTGTTGCCCATGAGTTGCGCAACCCATTGGGCGGCGTGCGCACGACAACATTTTTACTCCGTCGTAAACTTAAAGATTCTTCGGTCGATGTCGAGGCGCAACTTGACCGCATTGAAGTCGGAGTTTCGCGGTGTGACAATATTATTTCGCAGTTGCTTGATTTTTCAAGAACTCAGCCGCTTTCAACTGAGGCTAAGGATCTCAATATTTGGTTGCAAGATTTGCTGGCCGAAGAGGCTGCAAAATTGCATGAAGATATTACGGTTCGCTGTGTGTTGTCAGCTCCCGAGATGTTTGCCGAAATTGATTCGGAACGTCTACGCCGTGGCGTGATTAATCTTTTGACAAATGCCGCAGATGCGATGGTCAGCAAAACTGGAATCAATCTTGTTGGCCCTGAACACCGTCCGGAAATCGCTGTCGAGCTTCAACATACTGCGCGTGGTGTTGAAATTATTGTTCGTGATAACGGCCCCGGCATTCCGGCAGATGTCTTGTCGAAAATTTCAGAGCCACTTTTCACAACAAAAAGCTTTGGCACGGGTCTGGGTCTTGCAGCCGTCCGTAAAGTTGCTGAGATGCATGGGGGCGGATTGGAAATAAGTTCGGTTCCCGGCATGGGTGCCAGTTTTGCGATTTGGTTTCCAGCGAAAGCCACAGCAACTATCGCCGCGTAAAGCTTCCTACGATTTCGACATGGGCTGAATATTTAAACTGGTCGACGGGTGTAACCTGCCCTAATTTATACCCACCCTTCACTAATATGGCGGCATCGCGTGCGAAACTTTGGACGTCGCACGCAACAGATACGATGCGCTTTACTTTTGATTTTGCGAGATTCTTGGCTTGGGTTTCGGCACCAGCGCGCGGCGGATCGAAGATGACTGAATCATATTCATTCAATTCTTCTGGCACCAATGGATTGTCGAAAAGATCACGAGATACAGCAGTTATCGGTTTGAGGCCTTGGACAAATCTTGTGGCTTGCAACAGCGAAGCAACGGCATTTTTATCTAGGTCTATGCCATGCACTTTGCCGATCTCGGCCAATCTAAACGTGAAAGGCCCGACGCCGCAAAACAGATCAAGAATTTTCTTGGCTTTGCTGAGATGGGTTTTGGCCAAGCGCACCAACTCATCTTCACCGGCAGCAGTGGCTTGCAGAAATGAATTCACCGGAAGTTGCACGTGCGCTGGCCCAATTGCGACGGTTGGTGTTGTGAGTTGGGCTACCACTTCATCATTCAGCGCGAGACGCATGATTTTATAATTTTCCATGATAACACGGAATTGAGCGATATGTTTGTTGGCGGCTTGACGCTCAGCCTTGATCGCCACGTCCAAACCATTATCGGCAACCGTGATCATGACATCGCAATTCCCGAGTGAAGGGCCGAAACTCGCGGCCA
>CAXTKN010000040.1:0-4119 GCA_964244805.1 uncultured Aestuariivirga sp. | reverse complement strand
GCAACCGTGATCATGACATCGCAATTCCCGAGTGAAGGGCCGAAACTCGCGGCCAGTGCAGGTGCGAGAGCCAATTGCGGCACAAGCACGGGGCACGTGTCAATTGCCACAAGTTCATGTGATTTGGCTTCCATAAAGCCCGCGACCCACGCGCTTTCGATCTGGCGCACATGAAGCGAAACACGTCTGCGCCCTGCCCCGTGTGCATCAACAAGCGGCGAGACTTCGGCATCAATGCCTTGAGACCTGAGCGCTTCGACAACGAGATTACGCTTCCATTCAGCATAGGGTGCGTGTTGCCAATGCTGAAATTTGCAGCCGCCACACGTGTCATAATATTGGCAGAAGGCGGGTTGTCTTTCGGGTGATGCTTCGACAACGCGTTTCAACTTGCCGTGGGCGAGTTCAACGACTTCGCCAGCTATAACTTTATTTACAAACATCATGGCTTCGCCACTGCGACCAATGCCATCGCCCTTCGAACCAAGGCGATCAATTTTAAAAATAGTCATGTTATTCCAATTCAGTTGGATAGGTGAGAACGAGTGCTGAGCCTGAAAGCAAATTGATGCGCACAGTGCCCATGACGATGTTTGAGAGGGTGAGTGCTGAGCCCAATGGCACATCATGTTTGGTGAGCGGCCATTTCACCCCAGATAATGTGAGGCTGCGCAAATCCGTGAAGGGCGCAATGCTCAGTCTTGTGCCTAGACTCAAATCATCAAATTCGAGTTCATCAAAAAGTGCGCGGGCCTCTTCATTGCCCGAGGTCATAAAAATATCCATGCCGCGTTTGGCCAGCGCCAGAAGGAAACCAGCATGGGCCACAGTGTGGTCGAACTGGCCACCAAAGCCGCCGACGAGTATCAGGCTGGTGGCGCCACGGCGCAACGCTTCGGCGATTGCTAATTCGCCGTCAGTAGCTGCTTTTTCAGCAGGATGTGATTGGCGCTGAACATCTTTATGTTTGCGTTGGAGATGTACGCTGGCAGAATCAAAATCACCGACCCAAAGCTCGGGCTTGAGGCCCAACACATCAGCATGTTGCATGCCGCTATCAGCAGCAATGACCCGCGCGCCATGCATTTGTTTTTTGAGACGCTTTGTGGGTGTGACGTGGCCACCCAGCAAAATCACAAATTTTGAGACTTCTAATTCCGACATGGCCACCATGTAGCAGATGCATCTTGCCAGCGCACCTATTCAAGTCTAGGAACAAATCTGCTCTCAACGGGGTGCCTTTTTGGCTGAGACTGGCTTTGCCGCCTAAACCCGCTGAACCTGATCTGGATTATGCCAGCGGAGGGATTGCGAGCGGGCTTTCACCTATGGCGGCCCTCTCTCATGCATTTCTGGCTTTTGGAGGAATGATGAAGAAGATTCTATTAACTGCCACCATGTTGTTGGCTCTTGGCGCAGTAGCGCAAGCCAAGGATGTTTTGACCGTCTATACTTATGAAAGTTTCGTGGGCGATTATGGCCCTGGCGCTAAAATCAAAGCCAAGTTTGAAGAAACTTGCGATTGCGAGGTGAAATGGGTTTCACTAGGCGATGGTGTTGCGGTTCTCAACCGTCTGAAACTTGAAGGCAGCAACACGACGGCCGATGTGGTGTTGGGGCTCGATACGAACCTGACCGCCGAAGCGCATGATCTTGGTTTGTTTGGCAAGCATGGCGTTGATGTTAGTCGTGCAAAAGTCCCGGGCGGTTGGACGGATACCGAGTTTCTCCCCTATGATTATGGGCACTTCGCTTTTGTCTACAATTCTGAATTGGTCAAAAACCCTCCGAATAGTTTGGAGGAACTGGTGAACGGCGATCCAACGCAGAAAATTGCGCTTGAAGACCCGCGCTCCTCCACGCCGGGGCTTGGATTTCTGCTTTGGATGAAAACAGTTTACGGCGATAAGGCCGCCGAAAAATGGAAGATTTTGAAGAAACGTGTTTTGATTACAGCACCGGGTTGGAATGAGGCATATGCGTTGTTCACCAAGGGTGAAGTGTCGATGGTGTTTTCATACGTCACATCACCTGCTTATCATATGATCGAAGAGAAGACCGATAAATATCAAGCCGCGAATTTTTCGGAAGGCCATTATTTGCAGATTGAGGTGGCAGGCTTGATTGAGGCCTCGCCGCACAAGGCTTTGGCGCAAAAGTTTATGGACTTTATTTTAACGCCGGGTTTCCAAGACAATATCCCCACGATTAATTGGATGATGCCTGCCAGCGCAACCACTGCGCCACTGCCCGCAGCGTTTGATAAATTGGTGAAACCAGCAAAAACGCTACTCTATACACCGCAAGAGGTGAATGCCCATCGCCGTGAATGGATCAATGAGTGGTTCAAAGCGGTTAATGGCTGAACGAACATATCAACATTTTGCTGCTCAGACTCTCGTTCTGGGCAGCGTTATTATGGGCGTTGTGCCGTTGATCTGGTTTGCCGTTTCGCGAGGCGGACTTGATGCGTTTCGGCTTGATGCTGGCGTTTGGGATGTTCTTGTTTTTACATTGGAGCAAGCGTTTCTTTCCACTGTTTTTTCAGTTGTTCCGGGCCTCTTCATCGCGCGGGCTTTGGCACGTCAGGATTTTCCGGGACATGCTTGGTTGCTGAGGTTATTCGCAGTGCCAACGGCCCTTCCCGCCATCGTCGTGGTGTTGGCACTCACTTCCATTTACGGCAACAAACATTTGCTGGGTGGATGGATTGAGCTTTACGGATTGGGCGGAATATTGCTGGCACATGTGTTCTTCAATCTGCCACTTGCAGTTCGACTTTTCTACCAAGCTAGCGAACATATTGCGGCGGAGAATTTTAGATTATCGTCGCAACTGTCTTTCAGCGATGCGGAACTTTTTCGCCATGTTGAGTGGCCGGTGTTCCGCAATGTTGTTCCGCGCGTCAGTGCTTTGATTTTTCTTCTGTGCTCGGCCAGTTTTGTAATTGTGCTGACGTTGGGGGGGCCTTCGGCCACCACGCTCGAAGTGGCAATTTATCAATCTTTGCGATTGGATTTTGATATCGGCCGGGCATTAACATTGGCGGTCATTCAGATTGCTTTGTGCTTTGTTCTCGTCGGATTAAGTGGTCAGGTCATGTTAAGGAATGTTACTCACGCTGGAAACCAGCTGTTTCAAAAACGATATGACGGGCAGAATTTTTCAGGCCGCGCTGTGGACTATGTTTTGATCGCTGCGGGCGCCCTGGTGGTTCTGCCCCCATTACTTGCATTACTCGCGAACGGACTAATCCAATTGCAAATCTCGCCGCAAGTTTTAACTGCAACGGCTTTTAGCTTCGGAATAGGCTTAGGCTCCGCAGTCATTGCGCTCATACTGGCTTGGAATATTGCGCAGCAGTCGGATTGGCTTTCGCAAAGCTTGGCACTTTCAGCGTTGATTGTGCCACCCGCTGTCATGGCCACAGGATGGTTTATAATTTTGCAAGGCTTCAGTGACAGCACATGGGTTGTGGCCTCAACCATCATCGCTCTCAACGCATTAATGGCCCTGCCCTTTGTGGTTTCGATTTTGGCCCCGGCTTTTGAACTCAACCGAAAAAATCATGATCGCCTTTGCGCGCAGCTGGCTTTGAGCGGTTGGCAAAAGCTGCGCCATATTGATTTGCCGCTGATGACAAGGCCTTTAGCGCAAGCTTTTTTGCTGGCGTTTATTCTTTCAATTGGGGATCTGACAGCAATCACACTGCTCGGCAATCAAGGCATCGTCACACTACCGTCCCTGATTCAAATTCAAATGGGGCACTACAAAGGAAATGACGCGGCTGGAACGGCTTTTCTACTTGCCATATTGAGTTTGGCATGTGCATGGGCCGCACAAAAATTCGGAGATCAAAATGATCCTGATTGAGAATGCCGTTTTTAAAAAGAAGAAATTTTCACTTTCGATTGACCTTCATGTAAAGTCTGAAAATTTTGTTGCAGTGCTTGGGGCAAGCGGTGCTGGCAAATCAACTCTGCTCTCGATCATCGCAGGGTTCGAATATCTGGACTGTGGCAAGCTTTGTTTGGACGGCGCAGACATGCAAAATGTTTTGCCAGCTAAACGCCCGGTCAGCATGATATTTCAAGATCATAACGTGTTTGGGCATTTGAG
>CAXTKN010000039.1:10278-14196 GCA_964244805.1 uncultured Aestuariivirga sp. | reverse complement strand
CCTGCAAAATGCAGCGTTCTTGGATTACCGCATTCCAGTGTGTTCAGACTTGCCGATGATTGACACGCAGATTTTGGAAATTCCAAATCCGCATCACCCTTACGGTGTTCGCGGCGTTGGTGAAACGCCGATTGTTCCGCCATTGGCAGCAGTTTCCATAGCTGTGACCAATGCCACAGGTGTTCGCATGCATCACATTCCGATGTCACCACCACGCATTTTAAAGGCGATTAAATCCGCCAAGATGTAAACGTGGCAAAATTAGAAATCCATCTCTGGGGGGCGCTGCGGCCAATGGCTGACGGTGCCTCTTCGGTTTTTATCGAGGCCCAATCCATCCGCGAGCTGTTTCGCAAGCTTTCCAAAGAATACCCCGGCATGGAACCGCACATCAAACGCGGTGTTGCGGTTTCAATTGACGGTAAAATTTATCGTGATCAACTCGACACAAAACTTCCTGTATCATCGGAAATCTATTTGTTGCCGCGCGTACCGGGTGGATAATATTTATTTCCTATATATAGGAATACCATTATTTCGCCATATTCCTATACTAGAAAACTTCGATGAAAGGACGGAACATGGATTTGAAGGCGATGTTTGCAGGTCGGTTTTTTGCACTTACTTATAGTGCGATTTTTACTGTTTTGGCCGCACTGGCTTTGAAGGGCATGCCCTATTTTCCGAAATTGCAATGGACCGTCTTTCTCATTTTTGTGGGCCTTACTCTAGTTGGCATACGCGATCTCATCCAAACCCGCCATGCGATTTTGCGCAATTATCCAATCATCGGGCATTTGCGATTCTTCTTCGAAAAAATCCGCCCCGAGATGCGCCAATATTTCTTTGAAGGCGATACTGATGGCAGACCCTTTCCGCGTGAACGCCGCGCCATTGTTTATCAACGCGCCAAGCGCGAATTAGACAAAAAGCCATTTGGTACGCAGGGTGATGTTTATGCCGAGGGCCATGAGTGGATGTTGCATTCGATTGCGCCTGCGCCAGTAACGAAAGAATTATTTCGGGTGACGATCGGTGGCCCGCATTGCACCCAACCCTACTCAGCATCGGTGCTCAATATTTCTGCTATGAGCTATGGCGCGCTATCGGCCAATGCCATTCGCGCCTTAAATCTAGGCGCTCAGATGGGTAGCTTTGCTCATGATACAGGCGAAGGCTCAGTGAGCCCATATCACCGCGAGGCGGGCGGCGATTTAATTTGGGAAATTGGCTCAGGCTACTTTGGCTGTCGCAATGCTGACGGCACATTCAACGAAGATAATTTCGCAGCAACTGCAAAAGACCCACAAATTAAAATGATCGAAATCAAAATCAGCCAAGGTGCAAAGCCCGGCCATGGCGGGGTTTTGCCGGCAGCGAAAGTGACACCTGAAATTGCAATTATTCGCGGCGTTGAAATTGGCAAAGATTGCATTTCGCCAGCGGCGCATTCGGCCTTTTCGACACCAAAGGAATTGATTGAGTTCATTGCAAAGCTGCGCAAATTATCCGGTGGTAAGCCAGTGGGTTTTAAACTGTGCATTGGTCATCGCTCTGAATTTATGGCGATTTGCAAGGCGATGGTTCAACTAGACGATGCGCCAGATTTCATCGTCGTGGATGGCAAGGAAGGCGGTACAGGGGCAGCACCAGCCGAATTCATCGATAATATTGGTATGCCTTTGCGCGATGGTTTGGCCTTTGTGAATGCCGCTCTAATTGGCGCAGGGTTACGCGGTAAAATCAAACTGGGCTGTGCTGGAAAAATTATCACGGGATTTGATATGGCGCGGGCTTTTGCACTTGGCGCCGACTGGTGCAATGTGGCGCGCGGCTTTATGTTTGCCGTGGGTTGCATCCAAGCGCAGACCTGCCACACGGGCCATTGCCCCACGGGTGTGACGACGCAAGACCCTTTGCGGCAACGGGCTATTGTCGTACCGAGCAAGGCGGAAAGAGTGAAGAACTTCCACCGCGAAACGATTAAATCATTCGCAGAAATGTTGGCTGCTGCAGGCATGTCTTCGCCAACTGAGTTGCGACCTTACCATATCTCGCAACGTGTAGGAGACGGACGGATTTTAACACTTGCTGATTTGCATCCAACAATCGCTGCAGGCGAATTGCTGAAAGGTCAAGGTGCTTATGCGGAGTTTTGGAAGCGCGCAAACCCTGAAACTTGGGCGACTGCCCGTTGAGCAATTTTCACGGATTGCGCTGAACCATATGAAGTATCATACATCCAGCAACGGAGTTTGATCATGTCGGCATTTCTGCAATCATTGGGCCAAGAGCTTGAGGCCATTCGTGGGCAGTCGCTCTGGAAGACTGAGCGAGAGATCAATACCGCACAGGGCACCAATATTGGTGTTGCAGGCAATAGGCAGGTTTTGAATTTTTGCGCCAATAATTATTTAGGTTTGGCCAATCATCCGGCTTTAATTGAGGCCGCCAAACATGCGCTTGATACGCATGGGCTGGGCATGGCTTCGGTGCGGTTCATTTGTGGCACAACCGATTTGCACCGTGCATTAGAGGCGCGCATTGCGGGTTATGTGCAGATGGAAGATTCGATTTTGTTTGCGGCGTGTTTTGACGCCAATGGTGCGGTGTTTGAGCCGCTTTTTGGCGAGCAGGACGCTATTATTTCCGACAGTTTGAACCATGCTTCTATCATTGATGGCATCAGACTTTCAAAGGCCAAGCGCTATCGCTTTGCCAATAGTGATATGAGCGATTTGGAAACGCAGTTGAAGGCGGCGCGTGCTGCTGATGCGCGGCGGGTTATCATCGTGACTGATGGCGTGTTTTCGATGGATGGGTATTACGCGAACTTGAAAGATATTCGCGCACTTGCTGATCAGTATGACGCTTTGATTATGGTGGATGATTGCCATGCCACAGGCTTTACAGGCCCTCAAGGGCGCGGCACACCTGCACGAGCGGGTGTGAAAATTGATATTCTCACCGGTACATTGGGAAAAGCACTTGGCGGTTCAATGGGGGGTTACGTGGCCGCTTCAAAACCTGTTGTTGATGTGTTGCGCCAACGGGGAAGGCCTTATCTTTTTTCCAATGCGTTGCCGCCTGCCATTGTTGCAGCATCTCACAAAGCGATTGATTTGGCCGAGGTTGGTGATGACTTGCGGGTGCGGTTAAATGACAATGCAAAAGCCTTTCGCGCTGGGATGAGCGCTGCTGGTTTTAAACTACTGGCGGGCGAGCATCCGATTATTCCGGTAATGTTGGGTGAGGCCGAAATGGCCCAGAAATTGGCGGCACGGCTTTATGAATTAGGGATTTATGTCACCGGATTTTTCTTTCCGGTGGTGCCCAAAGGTGGGGCGCGCATCCGAACCCAAATGTCAGCAGCCCATACGCCTGAACAAATTAAATCAGCCATCGCTGCTTTTACGCAAGCGGGACAAGAGTTGGGGGTTATTTGATGCGAGCATTGGTTAAAGCAGAGGCAACCGAGGGCCTAACGCTTCGTGATGAGCCAGCGCCGCAATTTGGCGTTGACGATATTCTGATTAGGGTTGCAAAAACGGGGATTTGCGGTACGGACCTGCATATTTGGAAATGGGATGAATGGGCGCAGAAAACCATTCCTGTGCCGATGGTTGTGGGCCATGAATTTGCGGGCCGCGTAGTTGAAGTGGGCTCGCACGTGCGCACCGTGAAAGTGGGTGACCGCGTGTCTGGCGAAGGCCATTTGATTGGCATGAAAAGCCGCATGGCGCGGGCTGGGCATTTTCATCTTGATCCTGAAACTAAAGGAGTTGGCGTGAATGTGCCTGGCGCCTTTGCTGAGTATTTAAAAATTCCGGCGTTCAATGCGATCCATTTGCCAGACGAAATTGATGATGAGATTGGGGCAATTCTCGATCCACTCGGCAACGCGGTGCACACGGCTTT
>CAXTKN010000039.1:3728-10178 GCA_964244805.1 uncultured Aestuariivirga sp. | reverse complement strand
ATTACGCACCGCATGAAGGCGGAAGATTACAAGGTGGGTTTTGACCTGATGAAGCAGGGCAGCTGTGGTAAAGTTGTTTTGGACTGGGCGTAACGGGATTACGCCGCAATGCTGGAATTGATTTTTTGCAGGGCGAGTTTGAGTGCCTCATAGCAATTGGAATCGATGGCAATGCCTGCATCTTCGCTCATGATACTCAGGGCCTTCGCTACGGGCATTGCGGCGCGGTAGGGGCGATCGGCTGTAAGCGCATCAAAAATATCAGCCACCGCAAGAATGCGCGTTTCGAATTTAATATCTTCACCTTTCATTCCCTTAGGATAGCCTTTGCCGTCGAGCCTTTCATGATGCGCAGCAGCAACCGGAGCCATGCGTTTGAAAACCGAAATGCGTGATAAGATTGTTTCGGTCTCCACCGCGTGGCGGCGCATGGCCACCCATTCAGCGTCGTCAAGTTTGGCAGGCTTATCAAGAATAGAATTGCTGACCCCCAATTTGCCAATATCATGCAGAAGTGCAGCGCGTTTGAGCCAGCGGCGATGCGGTGTTTCGAGTTTCAACTCCTCAGCAATCATATCCGCGTAAAGTGCAACGCGCTCGCTGTGGCCTTTGGTGAACGGACTTTTAGCGTCGACAACTTGGGCAAAACCAGCGGCGATATCATCAAGATAATCTTCGTCAAAATTGATCGCGGCGTTTTGCGGTTCGAGCTCCAAAATCATTTCGCGCAAATCCTCAGCATTCATAGCATCCCAGAATGATGGTCGCGCAGCCACGGCCTTGAAGACCTTTACAAGCATAGGATCAAACCACGTACCGGAGCGATTTTCGATTTCCTTGCGCGCAGCATCCTCACCACCCGATAACCGAAAAATATCAACGACCTGCGCCAAAAGTGCGATGCGGGCATAAAGGGAAATATCGTTACCTTTTTTGCCTTCGGGTTTGCCACTACCATCCCAATGTTCATCCAGATCATGAATGCCCGTGGCAACGGCTTCGCTAAAGCGCATTTTTCGCGCAATATCAGCACCTCTGGTGCAACGCGTTTCAATAAGTTCGCGCGAAATCTCACCGCCATTTTGAAAGATGTTGATGATGGCTCGAAACCGTTCGGCCATGCCCGCTTGCAGGCCAGTATGTGACATGACGAACCGCAGCGCTTGTGGCAGGCTGCCATTGACAAGTTTGAAATCTTTTTTGAAACTTAGATCATCAGCAAGATAAAGCTCGCAAATGCGCGCGGCGTTGCTGCTGCATCCAAGGTCTTTAAGGAGCAATGTGTAATAGAGTTCCCAAGTCTGCTGATCATCAAGCTTCAATTCTTCGGCAATCAATAGCCCAATCCAACAACACCGAACCGAATGACCATGCGGTTGGCCCTCTGTGATATCCAGCGCGTAGGTGAGCGCACTCAAAACTTCGGCCAAGCGAAGTTTTTGGTTTTGCGGTTGCTCGTTTTGAAATGAAATCAGCATTCCCCATTTTGGGAATGGGACATTTAAGATTGGATTAAGGATGATGACAGTTCACAAGAGTGTGAACTTATCCATCAATCTGGGCGCCCATGATTGCAATAGCCTGCTGATAGACCGTTGCAGCGTTCCAGCCTTGGATCGCTCCAAAATTAGCTTGGCCGGGTTGATAGCCAGCACCGGCGCGCCAACCATGGCCGCGAAGGAAATTGGCCGTGGAGGCAAGCGCATCATTCTTGTTGTTCAGATTCCGGCTGCCCACGCCATAGAGCATGATGTTCTTTGGCATGAATTGGGTTTGGCCCACTTCGCCATGCATGGCACCGCGAGTGGACGATGACATGGCCCCACTATCTACGAGTTTGAGTGCCGCCATCAATTGCTCAACGAAAAATGCCGAGCGGCGGCAATCATAAGCTAAAGTGGCAGCAGCAGAAATGGTGGGTTGGTTTCCGGTGACGGCACCAAACCCTGTTTCCATGCCCCATATGGCAAGGATGGGGCCAGCTGGAACGCCATAGCGGGCTTCGAGCGAGGCAAAGAGAGCGGCATTGGCGCGCTTTAGTCCCTTTGCACGGGCGACGATCCCAGCAGCGCCGCGCTTGGCCATGAAAGCGTCAAGCGAAAGTTTGAAGCTCTTTTGGTGGCGATCAGCATAAATCGTTCCGGTTGAATAGGAGGTGCCAGCAAGCGCTGAAAGGCCTTTGGGGCCAATGCCGCCTGACTTGGCCTCCGTGGCAAAAGCAGCTTTCCAAGCCTCAAACCCTGCTGCCGTGTTGCCGCATTGGGCGGCTCGAGCTGCATCCGCGCCCATGACGCAAGATAACAAAACAGCGAAAATAAGCTTTAGTTTCAGTGTCATGACGCATTCCCCTGATGAATTCCCCCGAAGCGCCTAAACTGCGCTGGTACCAGATTCCTGTCAAGACTTGCCCACACCCAAATGTCACTTGCAAAAGCGTTCGGAATTATCTAGAAATCGTTCTGTATAAAGAACGGTGATGATATGTCGAACGTCCATTCTGAACGCGTACTTGAAGTACAACACTATACAGACCGGCTTTTCCGCTTCCGCGTGACGAGGCCGCAGTCACTTCGTTTTCGCTCTGGCGAGTTTGTGATGCTGGGCTTGCCCGATGACGCAAAGCCCGTGATGCGCGCCTATTCTATCGCCAGTCCGGCTTGGGATGAGAGTTTGGAATTTTTCTCGATCAAAGTGCCGGGGGGTCCTCTGACGGAGCGCCTGCAAAAAATCCAGGTGGGTGATGAAATTCTACTTCGCCCTAAAACCACGGGCACACTGGTGAATGATGCGCTGCTGCCGGGCAAGCGGCTGTTCATGCTTTCAACGGGTACGGGTGTCGCGCCGTTTGTTTCGCTCATCCGCGATCCTGAAACCTATGAAAAGTTTGAAAGCATTATTCTGACCCATACTTGCCGGACGGTTGGCGAGTTGAAATATGGCTTTGACAGCGTTGAGGTAACACGTGAAGACCCACTGGTTGGCGAAGAAGCAACTTTGCGCCTGAAACATTTTGCATCGACCACCCGTGAAACCAGCGAGCACAATGGCCGTATCACCAGTTTGATTGAGACAGGCGAATTTTTCAACGCGCTGGGCATTCCCGCATTTGAAGCAGAGCATGACCGCATCATGATGTGTGGTTCTATGGGCATGATCAAAGATATTCGCCAAATGTTGGAACCAAAGGGCTTTGCCGAAGGTTCTCATAGTCAGCCGGGCAATTTTGTGGTTGAGCGCGCTTTTGTCGGTTAGTTGAAACGTTCACCGAATCGTCAAATTCTCTTGCCACAGAATCCTCGCTTTGTTAGCCTTGTGTTGGGGGCAGACAAAACTGAGAAATCTCAAAAAGGGATAAAGTCAGGATGATCGATGGTACAGAAAGCTTCCTGAAATTTGGACAATATAGTCGCTCGACTTACGGCTTTGTGATGAGCCTATTTTCGACACGTATGACGCCATTCAGCTTCATGCTCGATTTCTATCTCTATCCAGTTTTCATTTGTGCAAGTGTTAGCATAGGTGCTTGGGGTCTGCGGCACGACGCTTGGTGGCTTGGTATTGCCTATCTACTTCTTGGTTATGCCATTTGGACCATCGTTGAATATTTTATGCACCGATATGCCTTCCACCATATGCCAGGTGTAAAGCCTCTGCACATGGCACATCATGCCGATGCTGATGACCTCATCGGAACACCTACCATTCTGTCGCTGATGCTGATTTTTGCGTTGGGCTATTTGCCAGCGACATTCCTTTTTGGCGCCTACGCAGCATGCTTTATCTTTGCAGGTTTGATGGCGGGTTATTTGGCATTTGCCGCCGTACATTTTATCGTTCACAGGGCTACACACAGCAGATTCAAGTTTATCCGCAAATTAAAGCGCGGCCATGCCATTCATCATTATGGCAACAATGAATATAATTTTGGTGTCACGACTCTGATCTGGGACCGGGTCTTTGGAACCTATAGCGATAAGATGCGCTAAAGCTTATTGGGATGTCTGGGTTGCTGAAAACCATTTGGCATAAAGTGCATCATAAGTTCCATTTTCACGCAAAGTGAGAAGCGCTTCGTTCACGGGTTTGCGCAGCGTTGAACCGCGCGGAAATAAGATGCCGTAATTTTCTTTGCGCAACATGGGGCCAACGATTTGTACTTTGTTGCGGCCTTGTGTGGCTGCGTAATAAAGCAGTACGGGCGAGTCAAACACCACGGCATCAAGCTGTTTATTTTCCAACGCCGCCAAGGCCTCGGTGATTTTTGAAAATTCTGTGGCCGTCACGTCAAGAGCTTTAAGATAACCCGCAGCTGTGCTGCCCGTTGTAGTGCCAACTTTGCGTCCGGCCAAATCTTCAGGCCCATTAATATCGCCCTTCAAGGTTTGAATGGTGAGCGCTGATGTGATGGTGGCTTGAAAATAAGACATGAACACCATGGAAACCAAAATCGCCATGGCCGCAAGAATGCGTCCCCAATTGGACGCGGGGCTATCAGGCTGTTGACCAGCCACGGCACCAATCGACCACCATGCAGCTTGCCATATTCCGGGAAAATATTTCTGAGAGATGAAGTGGCTTTCACCCCGCCGTTCCGCATACCACACCAAATGTGCAGGAACGATGATCAATGCAGCCATCAAACCGAGCAAGAAAGGCATGGCACCCGTCGATAGAATCTTCCAAACTTGGCCGATGCTGAACCCGCCATTATTGTCGGTGCGCACCATAATTTGCAAACCTGAATCAAACATCGGTTGCGAAAAATCAAATTCCTGTTCGCGTTGCGATGTAATCGAGATGGCGGCAATCGCCACATCCCCCTCGCCCGATTTAACGCCAGCCAGAATTTCTCTGATATTGGCTTTTTCGACGAAGTGCGAACCGGCTTTGATTTGAGTGGCAATTGCCTGCCAAAGCTCGACTGAAAAGCCATCATATTTTTCGTTGTCCTTCAATACAAAGGGCGGCACCACGCGGGTGATAACTTTGAGATCGGCAAAATTGAGCGGCGCTTCACTGACGGGAGCTGTGATAACCGTTTGCGAATAGCTCATTGGAGCATGGCCAAGCATAAAAATGGCCAAGCAAAAACTCACCAATCGAATATAGTGCCTCACGAGCGATCCCCCCAACTTTAAGGGTCTTATACCCAGCGGCGTTACGAATTGAAACCCTGTTTAAATCAGCTTTCTGTGAGCAAGATTGCGCATTAAATCCGCCATTCCAAAATTCCATGGCTCTGCTTGGTCGGTCGGTACAACGCGGTTGCTGAGCGTGCCCAGAAGCGGTGTTGATATTTCGACAATATCACCTGTGTGATGCGTGAAGCCTTTGCCTTTAGAACCCCGGTCATCCGTGGGGGCAAACATGGTGCCGCAAAACACCACCAGACCATCTGGATATTGATGATGGGCATTGATGGCTTGTGCCACAATATCAGCGGGCGCGCGGCTGATCTCGCTCATGTTCGAATGGCCTTGCATCACGAAGCCATCAAGCCCGGTGACTTTCATCGAAAGCTCAGCGGAGCAAATATCCTTATAGGTGAAACCATCATCAAAGAATCGAATGAACGGGCCGATGGAGGTTGAAGCGTTATTGTCTTTGGCCTTGCCCAACAGCAATGCTGAGCGACCTTCCACATCGCGCAAGTTCACATCATTGCCCAAGGTTGCGCCGATAATTTTGCCAGCGGAAGAAACCACCATCACCACTTCCGGCTCTGGATTATTCCATGATGATTTAGGGTGCACGCCTACATCCATATTGCAGCCCACGGCAGACAGCACGGGCCCCTTGGTGAAAATCTCCGCATCAGGGCCAATGCCCACTTCAAGATATTGGCTCCACGCGCCTTGTTTCATCAGCGTGTCCTTAAGCTCCGCTGCCTCTTTCGAACCGGGCTTCAGCTTGCGCAAATCGCCGCCGAACATTTCATTGATCGAGCCGCGAATAGCCGCCGTGGCCGCCGCATCGCCCCGGGTCTTTTCTTCGATCACGCGTTCCAGCATGGAGACTGCGAAGGTAACGCCTGCGGCTTTGATGGCCTGCAGATCGATAGGAGCGAGCAGCCAAGGCTTGGCCACATTGCGCTTCTTGATCGCAGCATTGGCGAGTACCTCATCCACGCGCCCAATCAATTTGCCCTCAGCGGCGCGAAGCGCTTGGGCCGGATTTGGCATCTCACACAGATCGCGCATGGTCGGAAATATCGCAGTGATGTCGGTGAGCTTATCGCCATCAACGCGCACCACACAGGGCCCAATTTTAGGAAGATGAACGCGGCCCGCGAGTGTGGCGTTGGTGGGAAGCGAGGATTGAGACATGGGTGAATTCCTTTTTGCGCAGAATGGCCACGATTGCAGTTCTGTGCAACCCACAATCTCTCTGCGCTTGACGTTCAACGCGAGTTGGAGAATTATAAAGCTACGGGGCTTCTGAAGGAGTTTT
>CAXTKN010000039.1:0-3628 GCA_964244805.1 uncultured Aestuariivirga sp. | reverse complement strand
GTCATGAAAATGGGTGAGCAATCGCAAGTGACAGCCGAGGGCAAAGCCCTTGAAACCAAGGGCGCAGCGACGGCAGATGCGGGAGGCACCCCAGCCACAGATGCTGCCCCGCCTCTGGTGGCCATTGATAAAGACGGGCTGCCCATTCCGGACGGTCTAGGCAATATGGGCTCAACCCGCACGCAATTTAGCCATGCCGTGAATTTTTCGGCACCCAACAGCGTGGCAGATATCGTGGCGTTCTATCGCACTGAACTAGCAAAGAAGGGTTGGTCGGAAAATAATGCCACGTCCCAAGTGAGCGATATTAAAGCTTCGCTTAGTTTTTCAACGCCTGATGGCCCTGCAACTTTGGCCGTGAACCGCAATGGCGACATGACGGATGCTGAACTCACCGTGTCGGAAAAATCCAA
Organism: uncultured Aestuariivirga sp.; assembly: GCA_964244805.1. Taxonomy (GTDB): domain Bacteria; phylum Pseudomonadota; class Alphaproteobacteria; order Rhizobiales; family Aestuariivirgaceae; genus Aestuariivirga. Next base: position 3,215 of record CAXTKN010000039.1, on the reverse strand, counting down.
GGCCGCCGCATCACCTCTCGCCCCGAAACCCGGCATGGTGAGACTGGTGTTCGGCAATATGTCAGATAATCCCGCCGATGTGATCATTGGCAGCAAACATGTGAAAATGACCCCGGGCCAAGGCGCCAAAGCCCCTGATGGCCCCACGCTGGAGGTAAAGCCCGGCAACATCACGGTCAAAAGCAAGAGTGCCAAGGAAAGCTTCACCGCCGGGCCCGATGAAATCTGGATGGTGGCTGTGGGGCCAGGTGGTTTGATGGTGGTTAAACAATAACGTGTAACTGCTGCACGCAATATAAGCTAGTGTGGCGACATGAAGCTGAAACACGAACAAATTCAATATATCGAATTTCTTTCAATCAATCTTGAAAGAGCCGAAAAATTTTACAACGCATGCTTCGGCTGGACCTTCCAAGATTATGGCCCGGACTACACCGCCTTTGAAGGCGACCACATCGACGGCGGCTTCACGCTGGGCAAACCCAGAAAAGGCAGCACGCTGGTGATCCTCTATTCTGAAAAATTAGAAGATACGAAAGCGAAGATTGAAAAGGCTGGCGGCAAAATTGTGAAGGATATTTTTAGCTTCCCGGGCGGGAGACGGTTTCACTTCGCTGATCCGGATGGCAATAAGCTAGCGGTTTGGGGGAAGTGAGGTTGCGCTAAATGCAACTTCACGCTCCCCCAACTTGTTGGGGGAGCTGTCCGAAGGACTGAGGGGGCCAGCACCACATGCAATAGCCCTGCCTTCGCAGAGATGACGGAGTGTGGTATAAATTCGAAATGCCGACTCGCTACGCAATCGTGATCGAAAAAACAGAACAGGCTACTCAGCCATCGCGCCAGACCTGCCCGGCTGCATCGCCACTGGAGACAGCCAAACTGAAGTTAAACACGAAATGAAAACCGCAATCCGGTTTCATATTGACGGGTTGATGGAAGACGGCTTGCCTGTTCCGAAAGCGACGAGCATTGCGGAGTATGTTGAGACGTGAGAGCGTTGTCAGCGTAAAAGTGAGGCGTCTTCTTTTACCCCAAATCTACTGAACTTGATCTTATCGAGTAGGGAACAACCCAAGCGAATTCCGAAGTGTCGCTTTAAGCTCCGCTGCAAAATCTTCTTCCGCCTTAGCGCCACCCCACGTCACTGTTGTGCAATGACTCGTGTCAAAATGTGTTTTCGAAATTTCAAACTTTCCATGTTCACACAAATACAAAACTGGTTTTCCTAATCCTTCTGCGTAACCTGCTTCCCAATAGGCACCAAGATTGTCGTGAGAGAGGTCAGCGATAACAAATGCGCAATCTCGAATTTTCTCACGCATGATGTTGTCAATTACTCCTGTACGCGCAGAGTCCCGCATATCTAAAAGGTCAAAGCCTAGTTCTTTAGTTGATGGCTTGAGAACTTCCTTCAAAAGTTTATCGAGTTCCGGTATGCCAAACTTCAACGCCATGAATCCATAGTTACTTGAAATCTTTCCTTTGTGTTCCTGCTCATAGGACTCCCAACCTGTTAGAGTCAGTGAAACATCTAGAAAGTTTCCAGAAGTATTCATGGCTTCACTGGGAATGCCGGTCACAAGCCCACGTTCATAGAGTTCTTTGACAATAGAAAATGCAAATCTTGGATTTGGTGAACCTATTTGGACAAAGAAATTGTGGGGAAGCATATCCCAAGCGTCGCCTGTTCTGTTTACCCTATCACCGATTTTCCGAATCGCATTTATTGCTTGTTGTGCAGGTGACGGATAATTAGGCTGAGCTAAGAGCTTTTCCACCCAATACGAGTCTAAAGAAGGAATTTTTGCACTCGTTTGCTCATTGAAAATAAGATGCGCACTAAGTGCGCGAACACGATCAGAAATACCTGCATGCGCACTGTTGAAAAAATCATCAATAGCATTGCGGCTAGCTTTGTAGCGGCCGCAAGTCGTGCAATCGATCTGCGCGCCATCCATAGATGCAGGAAGTTGCTGGAAGGTGCCAGACCATTTACCTTGGCAAACGGGACAAGCATTCAACTGCATGGACACTCCGGAATTTTAAGACTAGCTTATCGTATGAATAATCTATTCAGGCACTAATTCCAAAGTATATTCTATTCTGGTGTTGGCGCGATCTTAAAAGTTCAAGCCGCCGTCGCAGTAATCTTCAAATCCAGCGCTTTCATCACTTTTAAAATAGTAGCAAACTCTGGGTTGCCTTCGGCGCTCAGCGCTTTGTAAAGGCTTTCGCGCGAGAGGCCTGTCTTACGTGCCACCTCGGTCATACCTTTGGCGCGGGCCACTGTGCCGAGCGCATTTGCGATAAGTGCTGGGTCTTCTGTTTCGAAAATGTCTTCTAAAAAAATCCGAATGGCTTCAGCGGAATCCAGATAGTCTGCCGCATCATATGGATAGGTTTTTACTTTTGCCATTTTACTCCTCCAAATCTTCCGCCAGTTGTTTGGCGCGTTTGATATCTTTGTCCTGAGTTGCCTTATCGCCTCCGCAGAGCAAGATGATGAGAACCTTGCCCCGTTGTTTGAAATAGACGCGGTAACCGGGGCCAAAATGTAAACGCAATTCACTGATGCCTTCGCCCACTGGTACAACATCGCCCGCATTGCCATTTGCCAAACGGAAAATGCGTGCGCTAATTTTAACCCGGGCCTCTGCATCGCGCAGACCGTTGATGAAATCTTCAAAAGCTTGCGTTCGGCGAACTTCGATCATTAGTGTGTGTATCTTATGGGATACGAATTGTCAAGGGAGTGAAATTCTTTGCACTTCCCCTCACCCTCCCATTGCTGCGCAATGGGCCCCGCCCCCGTCCTCTCCCGCGATCCGGTAGAGAGGAATTACATCTCAGGTGTTTTCACACCCTTAATCGCCGCCGCTGCCTTCACCGTGTTGTGCAGCAAGCACGCAATCGTCATAGGCCCCACGCCACCGGGCACGGGGGTGATGCTGCCTGCAACCGCCTCACACGAAGCAAAGTCGCAATCGCCCACCAGCTTGTTTTTCCCGTCGCGCTCAATGCGGTTTATCCCTACGTCAATCACGCAGGCACCGGGTTTTATCCAATCGCCTTTCACCATTTCGGGGCGGCCCACGGCAGCGATGACGAGGTCGGCGTTGCGTACGATTGCAGGCAAATCCTTTGAGCGTGAATGCGCAATCGTCACTGTGCAATTTTCAGCCAGGAGCAATTGCGCCACAGGTTTGCCAACA
>CAXTKN010000038.1:0-14956 GCA_964244805.1 uncultured Aestuariivirga sp. | reverse complement strand
ACATTTTACAAAGATGGAATTTCACCCGAACAATGCCACGCCAAACTGCGCACTCAAAACATCAATGTGTCAGTCTCTCCATCAAACTATGCGCGCATGGATTTGGGGCAGCGCAAATTGCACTCCCTGATCAGATCCAGCATTCACTACTACAATACCGAAAAAGAGATCGAAAAATTCTGCGGCGCGGTTCAAGCACTCTAACTATGGCGCAGGCGCCGTGTATGTAAAATCATCAAACCGCCCCGGCGGTGCAGTAGGCAAAATGCCAAGCGTAAACATTTTTTCGGCGGATGATCCCGTTGGCGCTGCAATACCGATTGAACTTGCCGCCACTGCCGCCGCGTTTGCAGTTTGAGTTGCCACAGATGCCACGACATCGCCGCCAGAATGCAGTAAAGCTTGCCCATTCTGATCTTCCTGCGCGAACACAGGGCCCGTTCCGTCATCGACTGCGGCGGGCGCTTGAACAACTGCAGCAGAGGCATTAGCCGCTGGTGGAGTTACCGGCGTTACAGTCCCATTCTTGATCGCATTCAAAACAATTTGACCCAACCGATTATTGCCAACCTTGAAAAACGTTACGCCATCGCTTTCGCGCAACCTGCGATCAGCACCCGTTTCGTCAGGGCCACGATCACTATAGGCACCACCTGCTCCTAAAAACGGTGCGCGCAAATCGACAAATGTTACACCCTTGGCCAAGGCACGTTCCTTCTGCAACGCTGTCACAATTTGCATGTCAGCATCATAAGCGGGGTCGCCCATGGGTGGTTCGCCGAGCCAGATCACTTTCACTTTCTGGGCGAGCAAAGCATCAATCACCGCGTCAACATTGGCCTTATAGGCGACCGTCCATTCAGGCGTATTGAATGTATAACGCGCCGTATCGTTACGAATATCCTGACGATCGTTCAGCCCAATCAGAACAACAGCGATTGAAAAATTTTTGCCGTCCATAATCTTCGGAATAGACGCCGCCCAATCATAACGATCAGGCCGTGATAATGCAGACGCCTCATTGAACCGATTGACCACTTCATATTGCGGATCATTGCCAATGACGCGCGTGAGGCCAGCCCCCATGCCACCGCCCATTGTATCTCCAACGATCAGAATACGCTGTGTATCTTGAACAACAACAGGCTGGCTTTGATCGGTTGCAGCAGAACCAATTTCAGGAACAGCATCCTGCGCAAATGAAAAGTTAAATTGGAAAAACAAAAAAATCAAACCAACCGTCATTCCCGCGAAGGCGGGAATCCAACTTTCTTTAAACGACTTATCAAGTTTAAAGTTGGATTCCCGCCTTCGCGGGAATGACACTTTTAGAGGAATAATATAAAAAACCATAATAAGAGGCTAGGCCCCCTTGCGCATGAGCTCAAGTATTTTCAACGTCGGCTGGCCATCAAGCGGCAGGCCCTTCTTCTTTTGATAGGCCAAAATGGCTTCATAAGTCTGCGCGCCAAAGCGCCCATCTGCAGCACCTCCGGTCTCAATGCCCATCGCATTCAAACGCTTTTGCAATTCAACACGCTGCGATGGATTGAGATCAACAGCCGCACTCGGCCAACTGGCTTGGAATGGTGGAAGCCCCCTTATGCGGTCTCCCAAATGGCCCACGGCCAAGGCATAAGAATGGGATTGGTTATAATCCATAATCGCCATAAAATTTCGCGTGACTAAAAAGACCGGGCCATTGATAGTCTGCGGGATCATGACAAAAGCATCAGCTTGTGGGGCGCTAAAAGATTTAACACCAACTGGTGTTATCCCCATTTTAACCCACTCCGAAACTGGCTTCCAATGCGCGCGACCAATCAGCGTGCGATCAAATTTTGCTGGAAGCTGGACTTCCCAGCCCCAAGGCCGATCAATCTTCCATCCGGCCTTCGCCAAATAATTTGCAGTCGACGCCAAAGCATCTTCTTTCGATCCCCAAATATCTTTTTTGCCGTCACCATTCCAGTCAACAGCATAGGACACATAAGAAGATGGAATAAACTGGGTGTGCCCCATGGCACCCGCCCATGAACCCACGAAATTACCAGGGCTCCGCGCACCACTTTTTAATATTCGGAATGCAGATAGCAGCTGCACCTTTGCATATTCTTTTTTGTTGCCGTTATAGATCAACGTGGCAAGCGAGCGCATCACACTCATCGATCCTTCGTCTTTACCGAAATTCGATTCCATGCCCCAAATCCCAAGAACCGAATAGCGATCAACGCCATATTTTTTCTCAATGGCTTTGAGCAATGCATCATTAGGCCCAACCATGGATTTGCCTGTTTCGATACGAATGGGCGTCACGGCAGTACCCAGATAATCGCCGGTTGCAATTTTGAATTCGGGCTGGGTGTTGGCTAGTTTGATCACAGCCGCATCGGGCTCGGTGATGCCTGCAAATGCTTGGTCAAACAATTCGCGCGAATAGCCAGCCACTTTAACCCGGGGCCAGAGAGTTTGAATAAAGGCCTCAAACTTTGCATCAGCAAGAGCCACCTGTGGCACGAATAACAACATGGCGGCTAAAGTAATTCCGACTAATTTGCGCATCCAAATCCCCACCGAATCGACAGTTAACAGGCAACTATCTACCAGCGAAAACTTGAAGCGCGAAATTGTGTTGGAGATAAGATCAACCGTTCTACGCGGCGTTGCGTCTTTGTAAATGCCGTTCCCAGGCCAGTGCCGAATTCACGATCAAATCCAGATCAGCATATTTCGGTTCCCAGCCCAAGATCTCGCGTACCCGCGATGCGCCAGCCACAATCGCCGCCGGATCACCAGCGCGCCGCGGCACCAGCTTTTTATTGACCGGTCCACCAAAAGCTCTTTCAACAGCACCAATCACCTCAAGCACGGAATAGCCTTTGCCATAACCGCAATTGAAAATACCGCTCTCGCCGCCTTTGCGTAAATACGCCAGTGCATCCATATGGGCCGAAATCAAATCACTCACATGGATATAGTCGCGCAAGCACGTGCCGTCGGGTGTGTCATAGTCCGTCCCAAACACGTCCATCGATGTCCGTTGCCCCAACACAGTCTGACAAGCCACCTTAATTAAATGCGTGGCACGTGGGGTCGATTGGCCAGAGCGACCTTTAGGGTCAGCGCCCGCCACATTGAAATAGCGCAGCGCCACATAATTTAAACCATAAGCTAAATGCGAATCGCGCAACATAAGCTCAGTCATCAGTTTTGAGGTACCATATGGCGAAATCGGACTTGGCAATTCAGTTTCAAACACCGGCTGGGTTTTCGGATTGCCGTAAACCGCAGCGGTTGACGAAAATATAAAATTCTTAACTCCGGCCTTGACCACAGCCGCCATCAAGGCGCGCGATTTCACAGTATTGTTAAGATAATAGCCTAAGGGATCAACAACCGATTCAGGGACAACGATCGAGCCCGCAAAATGTACAACAGCATCAACATTATGGGTCTTGATAATGCGTTCAACCATCGCTTCATCACCAATGTCGCCCTGCACCAGCTTGGCTTGCGGTGCAATCGCCCACGCGAAACCGGTTGTAAGATTATCAAGCACCACAACATCTTGTCCCGCATCAGTCAGCGCCAAAACCATATGACTGCCAATGTAACCAGCGCCACCCGTGACCAAAACCGCCATCTGCCATCTCCAATATCTAAATTATCTATCCATATGGAACGAGTTGGTTTAAACTCTGTTATAGAATTGTCGTGCGCCACACTTCCGTGCCCATTATAACTAAGAGTTCGTTAAAATGACCCGCCCAATCAAAAAAGCTATTTTTCCTGTTGCAGGCCTCGGCACACGTTTTCTACCTGCCACCAAAGCCATGCCGAAAGAAATGTTGACAGTCGTTGACAGGCCATTGATCCAAATCGTTGTTGATGAAGCACGCGACGCTGGCATTGAGCATTTAATATTTGTAACTGGTCGCAACAAAGCGGTTATCGAAGATCATTTCGACAAGCAATATGAGCTTGAATCGACTTTGCGCAAGCGTGGCAAGTCTGAATCGCTCTCGGTGCTCGAACAGGATTTGCCAGCTGCAGGTCAAACCAGTTTTACCCGCCAGCAAGAGCCATTGGGACTGGGCCATGCCATTTGGTGCGCGCGCAACATCGTGGGTGATGAGCCATTTGCAGTGTTGTTGCCAGACATGATCATCAATGCCGCCCCTGGCTGCATGAAACAAATGGTCGATGTTTACAATGAACGTGGCGGCGGCAACGTGATTGCCGTTGAAGAAGCACCAGAAGAACAACTTCACCGCTACGGTGTTGTCGGCGTCGATGATTGGCATAACAATAATTTCAAAATTAACGCCATGGTTGAAAAACCAAAGTCTAATCCGCCTTCAAATTTGATTATCTCTGGCCGTTATATACTTCAGCCTGAAATTTTTGGTGAAATTGAAAAACAAAAACCAGGTGCTGGTGGTGAAATCCAAATCACCGATGCAATGATCCGTTTGATGGAACACCAGCCGTTCTATGGTATTAAATTTAACGGCACCACATATGATTGCGGTGACAAGATCGGGTTCCTTGCTGCGAATGTGGCGTTTGCTTTGGAGCGCGAAGATTTAGGCCCAGCCTTCCGCCAAGTGCTGCAAAATATCATTGCCAAACAAGGCGGCTTTTTAAGTTGGAATGCCAACAGCGAATTGGCGGCCATTCTGCATGATATTAAATCAGGCTATCTTGCCCGTGAAGACATCACTGATGAAGTGCCTGAAGCGATTGAAAAGCAGGCTTAGATTATAAGCCTAGCGTTTCAGAATGATGCTCGTCATCAAACGCTGCTCATTGTAGTTGCTGCTTCCTGCCGCTGTGCCATCATCATACCAATTGCCTTGATAGGTCACAGCCGCAGCCATATTGGGGTTCAGCGTCCATTCAAATCCGGCAGAGGCCGTTTTACTGGTTGTGGTTGCAGCGCCAATATCGCTGCGCGTTAAGCCAATTCCGGCAAGCAGATCAACATTCTCGCGCAATGCATAAGTAGCATTCAGTCCAATATTCCAATTGCGCGTGCCACCAACACCCAAATTTGCGGTCTCGCCCAGATCAACACCGGTGATCGCCGCTATTTTCAAAAGAGGAGTTGGACTCCATTCTAATCTTCCGCGCAGACCAAATGCTGATGTCGCGGGAAAGCTTGGGTCTGCATAGCTGCGCACCAAATAGGCCAAGGCTACATCACCCTGCCAGAACGGACCATCATTTAAAGTTACGCCAAGTGTGCCTGCAAAGCCTTGACTATCGCGCTTTTGCCCATTGTCGTCGATAATCTGGTCATGAAAACGCGGGGCATATTGAACTTCGGCATAGGGCCTAAGCCGCGCAACACTGCTCCCCAGTGTGGCCCTTAAAGTAAGCGACGGTTCGGTATAGTTGCGATCTGCATTTTTTTCAGGTGGCCCCACTTTTAAAGGCACATCATCATAAACACTGCGCGCAAGGGCAGTTTTAACCGAGCCCTCAAGCCCGCCAAAATCATGCACCAGATCAGCACTGATCCCAAAATTCTTATCACGCCGGGGTGCCAGTGCCGCGGCTGGCAAAGAACTGTCACCGAGCCCCGTGTCATTGAGCGCAATATTTGCTGCAAAATCAGCGTGTGTCGTATGCCGTATATCCAACCTAAAATTTGTAGCTGCCGATCCTGTCAATGTTGAAAGATCTGGGTTGTTCAGATAGTGCAATACCTCAGCACTAGCTGTGCCCGTCCAGCTATGCCGCGACCAATCGGTCGCAAAACTGATGCTGGGCTTCAGTTTTAAACCAAAATCAAATTTCGGATTGCTGTTACTCTGGGTCACGTTCGAACTGGCTTCGGTTCCAATCTCAAGCGTTGGGAAAAGTCGAATGGCTCCGGTGTTGATGCCAGTCGGCGCATAAGGATCAACTACAATTCTTTTCTTGCGTGGAACAACTTGCTCTTCAGGCTCTGCAACAATAATCGGTTTAAGTGCCGGAACAGTTTCGGCATCAACTGCAAGATCATCTAAGACTGTTGGTTTGAGCGAAGGTTGTGCCTCTTGGGCATGGGCAACCGTGGAGGCAGCCACAATAACTGCCAGCAAAACGCCACGCCTGATCACTCGCTCACGCACAATTAGTCTCCAATGAAAGAGACTTAACAAAAACATGGTTAATGGAGTGTTGCTGCGATCTTATTTAACGCGCAGCCATGCCTCTCAAAAATAGCGCAATGCCTGCTTCAGCAACAACGTCTTCCGAATAATTGCCAGACATTGCCTCCGAAGCAAAAAGTCTGGGCTTAATAAGTCCGCATTGCACCAGCTCAACAAACTGCATGGCAGCCAGACGTGCATCTGCTTTCACTAAAGTTCCATCATTCATTTTGCGTTGCATATAGTCAGCGATCTTTGCAATGCCATAAGCCGGTCCTGCCTCATAAAATGCTCGTCCAATATCTGGAAATTTGTCGGCTGCAGCGATGACTAAGCGCAAATAGGCAATCGTTTCGGAGTTATTGTTGAGATTGCCCAAACGCCGTGCCAACTGGCCCAACACTACTTCTACAGGCAAGCTGTCGTCGTCAATAACGACAATCTGCTCGGCTTGGTTACGACGGTCACGGAAAATCAGCGCTTCGAACAGTTTTTCCTTAGAAGGGAAATAGGCATAAACCGTGCCCTTGGAAACGCCCGCCGCTTTTACAATGTCGTTCATGCTGGCACCATCAAAACCTTGAGCCAGAAAACACCGCTTCGCGCCATCCAAAATCTGTTGGCGTTTGGCACCTTCCAAATTGTCGTTCTGCGCAATTGCTATATCAGCCATGCAACCAAATCCTGCTTTCTGCGTTGAACCGAACAGTTCGGTCTTGCATATAAAGCTTAGAATTGCTAAATGCAAGACTAGACCGAACCGTTCAGTTCAGTTCAGTTCAAAAGAGTAATTTCCATGTCAAATGCTGCATTAAAAATTTCACCGGTCGAACCTCTCGTCAAGGAAGTTCCCAAACAGGCTGCACCAAAGTCCGTTGAGGCCCCTGCGAAACCAAAAAAGCCGATCCGCAGCCGCGTCATTCAGTTTTCAATTTTGGCCGCTATTTTAGCGACGGCAGGCTATTATGGCTACCAATATTGGACGGTTGGTCGTTTCCAAGTGTCAACCGATGACGCATATGTACAAGCCGATACGTCTTTGATCGGCAATAAATTAGCAGGATACCTGAAAGAATTGCCCGTTTCCGACAATAGTGTCGTAAAAAAGGGCGATATCATTGCACGTTTCGATAGTAGCGACTACGAACTAGCTTTGTCTTCTGCAAAAGCGCGAGTCGAAACTCAAAAAGCCTCCATGGCGACCAATGCACAGCAAATTATCGCACAACAATCACAAATCAGAGCCTCCCAAGGTCAAGTTACAAGCGCCCAAGCTAATGAGCAAACAGCCGCCATCGTTCAAGCACGCGCGTCGGAGCTTTTGAAAAGCAAAGTCGGCACACAGCAGACGATGGACACGACCACAGGCGCACTTCTCGCAGCACGAGCCAGCGTTGATGTTGCAACGGCAAATTTAGAAGCCGCCAAGGCGCAAATTGGAATACTGAACGCGCAAGCCAACGCCGCTCAAAAACAATTGGATGAGTTAAACATTGCCGTCTCCAAAGCTGAAAGCGACTTGGCCTACACAGATGTAAAGGCTCCATTTGATGGCGTCATTGCAAACCGGGCTGTGGAGCTTGGTCAATTCGTCGGTGCCGGAAGCCGGTTAATGGCGCTTGTTCCAGTTCAAGACTCATATGTCCAAGCCAATTTTAAAGAAACTCAATTGACCACCATCCATCCGGGCCAAAAAGCTGAAATCATAATCGACGCCTTTACCGACGAAAAAATCGAAGGTGTGGTTGAAAGTATAGCACCAGCATCGGGTGCCGATTTTTCTTTGCTGCCGCCTGAAAATGCGACCGGCAACTTCACGAAAATCACCCAGCGCTTTCCGGTCAAAATTGCTTTGCCAGCAGGTGCAGGCGCTAAACTTCGCTCCGGCCTTTCCGTTTCGGTCACAATCGACAGCCGCGATGTCGGCAAATAAATGGCAGCCGCTTCAGCCATAGCCGTAACGCCATGGAACAAGCGCCATGTAGCAGCCTTCATTGTCATGATCTTTGGCATGTTCATGGCAATTTTAGACATTCAAATTGTTTCATCGTCACTTTCAGAAATTCAAGCGGGCATCTCGGCCAGCGCCGATGAAATCTCTTGGGTTCAAACATCTTACTTGATTGCCGAAGTGGTAATGATCCCGCTTTCTGGAACCCTAACGCGCATTTTCTCAACCCGTTATCTCTTCGTCATGTCAGCAGCTGGCTTTACTGCGATGAGTTTCATGTGCGCGATTTCAAGTTCGATCAATGAAATGATGGTGTGGCGAGCACTTCAAGGCTTCGTCGGCGGCGCAATGATCCCCACAGTATTTGCAACCACATTCGCCATATTCCCACCAGATAAACGCCAAGTCATAACACCCGTGATCGGCCTGATTGCAACTTTGGCACCAACCATCGGCCCAACCGTGGGTGGATATCTCACCGAGCTTTTTTCATGGCACTGGTTGTTTCTCGTCAACATCATCCCCGGCATTGCCGTAACGATTGGCGCTTATTTCCTGATTGATTTTGATAAGCCAGATTTAAAGCTGATCAAGAGCTTCGATTGGACCGGGCTTGCCCTGCTCGCAATTTTTCTTGGCACTTTGGAATATATACTTGAAGAAGGTGCCGCTGATGATTGGTTTCAGAGTACGCTCATATCTCGTATGATTTTTATCTGCGCCATTTCAGGCACAATGTTTTTTTGGCGCATGTTTACTAAGCCAAATCCTTTGGTTGATTTTGCAGCATTTAAAAATCGAAACTTCGCGGCTGGCTGCATCTTCTCTTTCACAATGGGCATCGGCCTTTACGGCTTAACATATCTTTATCCGGTTTATCTCGCGCGCGTGCATCAGTATTCAGCTTTGAAAATTGGTGAAACAATGTTCGTCTCAGGCGTCGCAATGTTTCTCACAGCACCTATCGCAGGCCGGCTTTCTGTGAAGGTAGACCCCCGTATCATGATTGGTGGTGGCTTTATTGGCTTTGCTATCGGCACTTATATCGCTTCAGGCATTACAATCGAATGGGGTTTCTATGACCTTCTCATGCCTCAAATCCTGCGGGGCGTTTCGTTGATGATGTGCATGGTTACAGTCACCAACATTGCGCTTGGAACGCTAACACCAATGGAACTTCGTGGCGGTTCAGGTCTCTTCAATCTGACGCGAAACTTAGGCGGTGCAGTGGGATTGGCGTTGATCAACACCCTCATGAACCAACGCATGGACCTTCACCTTGCGCGCCTGCATGAATCAGTTGGTTGGGGTCATGATAAAGCGGTGCAAACCCTGCAAAACATGACCCATGCATTATCACCACTTGGATCGGATGCGCCGAACGCGGCACTGAAAAAACTGTCAGGCCTCGTGCGCCAACAAGCAACCGATATGGCCATTGCAGATATATTTGTGTTGCTCACGTTCCTGTTTGTTGGAATCGTGTTTCTAACGCCGCTGTTGAAAAAGCCAAAACCAATAGCCGCTTCAGCTGGTGGCGGACATTAAACGGCTTCCACCATCAGCCGCATCCCCTGCACACTTATAACTTTCACGCGCGCGCCCACGGCCATATCAGCCCCGTCGACATCCCACAGCGTGTCTTCAACTTTAATCTTGCCACTTCCATTTACAATAGCGCGGTCCAAAATAAAACTGCGCCCAACCAAGCCATGATGGCGTTGATTCAGGTGTGGCGAATCGGTTTTTGAGTGACGCGAGTTCATCACAAAACGCCATGATGCAAGCACGCAAAGAAAAGCCAAAACCGCAAAGCAGAATATTTCCTGCACACCAGTGAAATGGAAAATAAGATCAAGGATTGCGGTCAAGCCCGCGGCCACAGCCAGCCACAACATAAAAAACCCTGGCAATGCCATTTCAGCCAGAAGCAAAATGCCAGCCGCAATCCACCAGAAATAAACACCTGTGAACGGTAAGAACTGATCCATAATTCCCTCCTTAGCCGCGCGTCACCGGCGGCACGATGCGTTTCGTCGCAGTCTGCGCCGCTTGACCAGATGGCCCATTACCAAACGCTTCCTTGGCAATCTCAGCAATACCGCCAATCGAGCCTAGCATCGAAGAGGCATCCAGCGGCATCATCAGAATCTTCTGATTGGGCGATTGCGCTAGAGCCTCAATCGCCTTGATATAATTATTGGCGACAAAATAATTGATCGCTTGCACATTACCAGCTGCAATCGCCTCGCTCACCACACGCGTCGCCTTGGCTTCAGCCTCAGCTGAACGTTCGCGAGCTTCAGCCTCACGGAAAGTCGCTTCTTTGCGGCCTTCGGCTTGCAGCATAATCGATTGTTTTTCGCCTTCAGCTTTCAAAATAGCAGCACCGCGCAAGCCTTCAGCTTCCAAAATATTGGCACGCTTATCGCGCTCAGCCTTCATTTGACGACCCATGCTTTCCACCAAATCGCGTGGTGGGTTAATGTCTTTAATTTCAATACGCGTCATCTTAACGCCCCAGCCTTGTGTGGCTTGATCAACCACCCCCAAAAGCTTGTGATTGATCTCATCTCGTTGCGACAAAAGATGATCAAGTTCCATTGAGCCCATCACGGTGCGGATCTGCGTCATCACCATATTAAGAATGGCGTTTTCAAGTTCGCTCACTTCATACGAAGCTTTGGCTGCATCTAACACTTGAAAGAATGCTACGCCGTCCACCGTAACCATTGCATTGTCACGCGTGATCACTTCTTGTGAGGGCACCGGCAAAACCCGTTCCATCATATTCAACTTATGACCAATCCGGTCAACAAATGGCGTGATCAAACCGAGGCCTGGATAGAGTGTTCTGGTATATTTGCCAAACCGCTCAACTGTATAATTGTAACCTTGAGGGACCATTCGGATCGACCGCAGTACAAAAAACACCACCACGGCCAAGAAAACCAATACGAAAATGCCAGCGCCTTCAAACATTTAAGCTCTCCCCTTGCTATGCCAGTGATTCGGCTAGCCAAATTACATATAGGTCATCTTTCCATAAAAACAAGTTTACTAGGAATTAATTACATCCACCCGGCAAGCTCGTCCTGCGCCAGCCGCGCCAACATTGCAATAGAGGCGGCACTATCATTCAAACACGGCACCACGGCAAAGTTCTCGCCACCGTTTTCATGGAAAGTTTCCTGCAGACCAATGGCCAGCTCTTCCAAGGTTTCGACGCAGTCAGACGAAAACCCTGGCGAGATCATGAGCAAGTTCTTGACACCCTGAGCTGGCAATTCTTCAACGGTGTCTTGCGCATAAGGTTTCAACCATTCGGCCTTGCCAAACCGCGACTGAAAAACAATCTGAGCAAAATCAGCAGAGAAACCCAATTTCTCGCGAACCAACCGCGCGGTTTTTTGGCAATGGCAGTGGTAGGGGTCGCCTCTATCGAGATATTCACGTGGTAAGCCGTGAAATGCCAACAAAATACGGTCCGGTTTCCAACTCAAACCATCCATATATTTTTTTAGACTTGCCGCAATGGCGTCGATATAAGCAGGGTGATCAAAATAAGGTGGCACTGTGCGAATAGATGGCTGCCACCGCATCACCTGTAAGGCTTCATAGGCCTTGTCCAAGGCTGTCGCAGTTGTTGCCGCAGAGTATTGCGGATAGAGCGGAAACAAAACAATCTTGCTGCAGCCCGCAGCCTTCAAAGCTTCAAGCCGCTCTTTCACGGGCGGCTGGCCATAACGCATCGCCCAATCCACCACCAGTTTGCCGCCACCAGCAAGCGCCGCTGAAACTTTCTCAGCCTGAGCGCGCGTATATGTTTTCAACGGAGATTCGTCGAGCTCTTTATTCCAAATTTGCACATATGCGCGGCCACTCTTGGTTGGCCTGAACGACAGAATGATCAAATTCAAAATCGGCCACCACAGCAACCGCGGCAACTCAATCACGCGTCTGTCCGACAAGAATTCCTTCAAATAACGCCGCATTGACCAATAATCCGTTGCCTCCGGCGTTCCCAAATTCATAATCAACAAACCCGTCTTGCGCGGCAGAATGGGCGGGTGGTTAGGCGGCAGATTCATTAATCAAGATCCTCATTTTCAAGTCTATACGCGCGGCGCTTTATAGTGGACGTCAGACTCGGAGTCCCTCAAAATCTGGTAATTATTTGATTCGGCTACAACACATCAAAATGCAAACCAAAGCTGAAACTGCGAGGCAAACGACACGGCTGTCCCGTATTATCGCATCCTATACTTTGCTTCCAAATGCCAGTTCTGCCAGCCGACAACTGAGCGAACTCACGCGCACCATTCCGTTTTTTCTGTTCTTCCATCTAAGCGCCGCCGTGTCAGTCAATGTAATGGTGCTTGGCCTTGTGCCACAACTCCTGCTCGGCCTCTGGCAAGCCGTCGTCCTACTGACTGCAGGCGTGTTTATCTGGGCCATCCGTCTAGGGCGCAAAACGGCTTTCATCGGCGAAAATGCTGAAGCGATCTTGAAGGCCTCTCCGCTTATCGGCCTGATTCTAGCAGTTGCATGGACATCACCAGCTTTGGTTTTCTCAAAATATGCGAATTTTGATCAATCACTTGGTTTATTTTGGATAAGCTTCGCGATTATGGCCATGGGCGTCATCAGCCTCGTGCGTTTGCCTGCTTCAGCTATTTTATTTTCAATTCTGATGACAATTTCGATGGCTTACGGTGCCGTTCAAACACTTCACGTGAGTGCATCACTGGCGATTATTGTCGGTCTATTTTTCATGTTCGCGGTTGTGGGTGCTATCGTTACCCAACATTATACATTCCTGCGTCAACTCGAAACCGACGATGAACTCAAACGCCACGGCGAAGTTATTAAGCTTTTGCTCAATGATTTCGAAAGCGGCTCAAGTGATTGGATTTGGGAAACAGATAGCTCTGGTAAGCTAATCTATTTTTCGCCACGGCTAGCCGCAATATTCAACAAAAATATCAAAGATATTTTGGGCCAAAGTTTTGCCGAGATGTTTGATGTTCATGCAACAGAAACTCTAAACGACTTTATGAACAGAAGAGAAATCATTTCAGATAAAATCTATGAAACGAAAAACGATGGCATCACGCAGCATTGGCAAATTTCAGCCCACCCGCTAACTACAGATCAAGGCTATTTTTCAGGTTACCGTGGTGTTGGCCGTGACATCACCGAACAGTTCAAACACGATGTCCAAATCCAAAAGGCAAAGGAAGAGGCTGAACAAGCCAACGCCAGTAAATCTCAGTTTCTAGCGGTTATCAGTCATGAATTGCGCACACCGATTAATGCCATCGTTGGGTTCAGCGAAATCATGAATTCCGATCAGGGTGAAAATTTGCCCCTGGCAAGCAGGCGCGAATATCTGTCTACGATTCAAGAAAGCGCTCGCCATCTGCAAGGCCTGATCAATGATGTCCTCGATGCCACACGGTTTGAGCGTGGAACAATGCAATTGGATGATCAGCAAATTGACGCCGCCGAACTGGTTGAAACCGTCGTCCGCATTTGCCGGGATCAAGCAAGCCGCAACAAGATCACTTTGATCGCTCACGTGGTTGATGATGTTTTGATAATAGGGGACCTCACAAGGCTAAAACAGGTGATCTTGAATCTCGTGACTAACGCCATAAAATTCTCGCCTGCGGATGGCGTGGTCAACATCGATATGACGCGAGGTGCCAACATGCAGCTCATTATTTCAATTCGCGACGCAGGTATTGGTATCAAGGCCGAAGACGTGGAACGCATCTTCGAGCCTTTCGCTCAGGCTGAAGAAGGTGCCACACGCAAATACGGCGGCATCGGATTGGGCCTTGCGATTGCTCGAAAAATCGCCAGACTTCACGGCGGTGACGTGACATTAAATGGTGAATTGGGTATTGGAACCGAAGCCTGTTTTATCATTCCCCCAGCCCGGGTCAGGTGGCCAAAGCCCGGAGCCAAGACATCATCCTCAGTTGCAGCTTAAGAGAAATTGGCGCTAAAACGAACTATGGCAACAGTACCGAAAATCCCCGCCTTCATCGGCACAAAATCCGCGCGCACAGCAAAAGGCTCAAATGCCGCTGTTTTTGGCGCGAGCCACGGCACGCCCTATACGGGTATCGATAACCGCATTCATGCTAAAGCCGCCGATAGTTTCAGGTTGGCCGTCAAAGATGATGCTTTGTGGGTCGACCATTGGGATTTCGATTTAGATGGCCCGATGCTGCCCAACCCCGAATTCAAAGCCGTCGATCTCGGAAACCTCGCAACCAAATCAGCCGATGGACGTGGCAACCGCAAATTAATTGAAAACACAACGCGCGCGATTTTGAAAGAAGGCGCGGTGCCCATCATGTTTGGCGGTGATGATTCAGTTCCGATCCCTTTTATTGCGGGCTTTTCCGGCGGCCCGCCACTGACCATATTACAGATCGATGCCCATATCGATTGGCGCGAAGAACGCTATGGCGAACGCTTCGGCTTTTCCTCCACCATGCGCCGCGCCTCTGAACAGCCGCATGTCTGGCGCATTGTGCAAGCAGGCGCACGTGGCATCGGCAGCGCACGCGAAGCCGAGGTTCAAACCGCTCATGATTGGGGCGCCCACATCATCACCAGCCGCCAAATTCACCATGCAGGGATTAATCAAATTCTCGAACACATCGAACCAGACTCCTCTTGCTTGATCTCCCTTGATCTCGATGTACTGGATTCCGCAGTCATGCCGGCCGTAGCTTACCCCTCGCCCGGCGGCCTGAGCTACGTTCAAGTAACAGACCTCATCGCAGGCGTTGCCGCCAAAGCCAAAATCGCCGGCTTTGCCATGGTCGAATTTGTACCCAAGCGCGAT
>CAXTKN010000037.1:9875-15041 GCA_964244805.1 uncultured Aestuariivirga sp. | reverse complement strand
AGTTACGGCCAGAAGCATCGGCCATGCACGCAACGAAATCTTCAACCGTCGCTGCCTCGCCATCATGGCGCTTGAAATAAAGCTTCATCGCCTTTGCAAACGCTTTATCACCAATCAGCGTCTTCATCATCCGACAAAGCTCGGCGCCCTTTTCGTAAATCGTCGGCGTGTAAAAATTGTTGATCTCGATGTAAGACGATGGGCGCACTGGATGTTGCAACGGCCCTTGATCTTCAGGAAATTGGCTTGAGCGCAACCTTTTAACATCCTCAATTCGCTTAACCGGGCGCGAGCGCATATCGGACGTGAACTCTTGATCACGAAAAACCGTCAAGCCTTCTTTCAAGCAAAGCTGAAACCAATCACGACACGTAATGCGGTTGCCTGTCCAATTGTGGAAATATTCGTGGGCGATGATGGCTTCAATCAAAATATAGTCGGTGTCAGTCGCGGTCTCGGGCAGTGCTAAAATATATTTGTCATTGAAAATATTCAGGCCCTTGTTCTCCATGGCCCCCATGTTGAAATCAGAAACCGCAACAATGTTAAAAACATCGAGATCATATTCGCGGCCAAATGCTGTCTCATCCCAGATCATAGAGGCTTTGAGTGCATCCATGGCCCAAGAACAGCGGCCCTCTTTGCCTTTCTCAACGTAAATGCCAAGCTCGACGTTGCGGCCATTCATGGTTTTGAATTTACTTCTCACATGAGCCAAGTCCCCGCCAACCAAGGCGAACAAATAGCTGGGCTTGGGATGCGGATCATCCCAAACCGCATAATGGCGATCTCCATCAAGCTGCCCATGTTCAATAGGATTACCGTTGGAGAGCAGAACCGGCAGAGAAGCCGGCCCCTCAATCCGCACTTTAAAAATTGTCATCACATCCGGGCGATCATAAAAATAAGTGATCCGCCTGAACCCTTGCGCCTCGCACTGCGTGCAATACATGCCGTTTGACATGTAGAGCCCGGTCAACGCAGTATTACCTTGCGGATCGCACTCCGTAATAATCGCTAAAGTGAAGTCACCTTTGGGCAAGTTCGCGATGGTTAAATTCGCTGCCCCCAATTCATATTCATGAGGTGACAGCTTGCGCCCATCAACTTCAACACTGATCAGTTTCAGTTTCTCACCATCAAAAACCAACGGCGCATTTTTTTCGAGCGACTTGGGATTGCGTTTCAATTTGATGTGCGAAATCACGCGCGTCGCATTTGGAGCAAGCTCAAACTTCAGCTCGACACTTTCAATTTTGAAAGGAGCAACTTTATAATCTTGAAGTCGAATGGTTGGTGGAACATCTGCGCGCATGATTTACTTTCCGTAGTTTCTCAAAATGTTATTTTCGCACAGTCTTGAAATATTCAACACAGAATTTTTCAAAGACTTGCGCAACACGAGTCTGACGCACATTTTTCAGATGCGCAATGGCAATCACCCCGCGCTCGGCCAAGCCCGCAATTTCGTGAACGCTGAGTTTCTCACCATCATAAGACAAATCGCCCGCAGGCCGGGTGATCAAAAGCGAATAACCCAACCCCCGCGCCACCATGCCACGCACAAGTTCGAGAGAGGCTGACGAAAACCCAATACTGGGCTTTACTCCTTGTGCCTCTAACAGGCGCAAAAAATAGGTTCGGCTGGGTTGGATGTCGAGCAGAATGAGTTTGTCATTTGCCAAATTGGACAGTGCAATTTTTTTGAAGCGTGCAAGCTTGTGCGACGCTGATAAAAGCACATAAGGTTTAAGCGACGCGACTTCCTTTGCTTCAATATCCGCGGGCAGATCAACATCGTAAAGGAGTGCAAGATCATGCTGCCCATTCCTCAAGCCGCTCAGCAATTCACTTTGAACACCCTCTTCGAGAATAATCTCAACATCAGGATATAAAGCATTGAATTTACTTATAAGAATAGGTGCATAGGTGGGTGCTAAAGTGACAAAACTTCCCACCTGCAAACGCCCTTTGAGCGGCCCAATTTGCGAGTCAGATTGGCGTGCCAATTCTTCGCTCTGGGTCAGCAGCCGCCGCGCATCCGCCAAAAATGCATTACCACGAGAAGTGGGCGTGAGACCCTGCGCATGATGTCGAATAAAGATTTGCATACCAATGGTGTCTTCAAGCTTTTTCAGCGCGGCCGAGACGGAAGGTTGCGCAACGCGTAATATTTCTGCCGCAGCGGCAACAGATCCGCTATCAGCAGTTTGTACTGCATATTCCAATTGTCGAAGCGTAAATTTTAACATAGTTTAAAACTATACTCCGGCTAAGAATTATCTATTTTTTCTAATCAAAGATCTATGCGATGTAAAGCACCATGAACATGCAAATCATTCCACCTTCATTCCCCTCCGAAACCAAAGAACGCTTCGTCGATGCCATGGCGGCTTTGGCCAATGGTGTGAGCATTGTGACCACCGATGGCCCAGCCGGAAAGTTCGGTCTCACCGTGAGTGCAGTCACTTCGGTTTCAGCCGAGCCGCCAATTTTATTGGCCTGCTTAAATCGTAAAAATGTTGCTGTTTCGGCGATTAATCGAAATCATCGTTTTGCAATCAACATACTGAATGTGGAGAGCCAAGAGATTGCACAGGTTTTTGCAGGGCGCGCCTTAGGCGGTAAACACTATGATTTTGACCAACATGGGTGGACAGAAGGCCAAGCACTCGGACTTCCCATCCTGAAAAATGCCACAGCGAGTTTCGAATGCGAACTCGAAAGCTTTCATGATGCAGGCACCCACCGCATATTCTTGGGCCGCGTGATCTCGGCATTGCGCGGCGATACCGAGCCCATGGTTTATTCCAACCGCAGCTATGGTCGCATGACTAAGACATGAGGAACAGTAATGATTAGAACGGGCGAACAATATCGCGAGTCAATCAGAGATGACCGTGAAGTTTGGATCAACGGCGAGCGTGTGAAGGATGTGACCCGTCATCCGCTGTTCAAGCCCGCCGTTGATATCCGCGCCCGCATCTATGACATGCAGCACGAAAAGGCCACGCAAAATGTGATGTCTTATGAAGAGAACGGGGAGCGTTTTGCGATCGGCAACAAACTGCCTCGCGTTCAGCAAGACTGGCATGATAAGCGCAATGCCGTCGACAAGGTGATGAAAGATATCGGCGGAATCGTCACGCGTATGGGCGACGAAACCATTGGCGAAATGTGGTCGCTTTGGGATGGCAAAGATATTATCAACGAAATTGATCCGCGCTTCGCCGCCAATATCGAACGCCACATTATGAAGGCGCTGCATGATGATCCCTTCCATGTGTCGGCCAACACTGACCCCAAAGGCGATCGCTCAAAGCCACCACAAGACCAAGATCCAGACATGCTGGTGCATGTGGTGAAGGAAACCGATGCTGGTATCATCATCCGAGGTGCTAAGTATGAAACCGCCGCGGCCTATGCCAATCAAGCCTTTCTAAAACCGACCATTGCCAATTGGGGCGATAGTAAACTTTCAAACTATGCACTTGGTTGCATCGTGCATATGAATGCGCCGGGTGTAAAACACATCTGCCGAACCGGCTTCACCAATCGTGCGCCCGCGCGTGATTATCCTTTGTCAAACAAGTTTGATGAAGTCGATACCATCATGATTTTGGATGATGTCTTGATCCCGTGGGAAGACGTGCTGTTTTATCAACACACCAATGCCGCAGCGTTCATCCGCCAAACATTGCATCGTTATTCGGCCTTTCCATTCGTCCAGCGCACGCTCTCATATGCCGACCTGATCATCGGCGCGGCCATGTGGAACGCCAAACAGACAGGCCTCGATAAACAACAGGCTGTGCAAGAAAAACTATCCGAACTGGCCGTATGGCGCGAAGGCATCAATGCGCATCTCACGGCGTCAATCTACACCGCCGAAAAAAGCCCGAATGGTTTGCTCATGCCCAACCAATCATTGTTGATGACAGGCCGCGTTCACGCCTTGAACAATCTGCCAAAAATGATGCATATCGCCCGCGAACTCTGCGGCGGCCAAATTTGTGTGACCCCAGATTCAGCCGTGTTCGATCACCCTGAAACCAAAAAATGGATGGACAAATACTACACCATCAATGACCAATGGCTGGCCGAAGACAGACGCAAACTATTGGCCCTGGCACGTGATTTATTAAACTCCGATTACGCCGGCCACCGCCTCACCTTCCAGCTCTTCGCGCAATCCGCCCCCTTCGCCCAATCTGCCGCCGTTTACCGCAACTTCGATTGGAACCAAGCCTTGACCTTCGCTCAAAAAGCAGGCGGAATGTCAGACCGAATCTGGAGCGAAACTAAGAAAGCAGCGCAATAGATTTAGATTTTTTGGACTATCATTGGTGCACTATAAAATGTTAATGAAAATACCGAGGCATCCGGGCAAGTTTTAACGGGTTAAATTGGCATAACAATTATGTTTCATCATCTCAAAGCAAGTCAATTTATCGCGGACGGAGAACGAACTGCTCACTTCGATGGCGAGGCCTATCAAGCTGGGGTATCTTTTTTTGATGTAGATGTTGGCCTTGGCGAGGGTCCACCGTTGCACCATCATGCTTATGCAGAAACTTGGATAATCAAAAACGGCCGAGTTGAATTTACAGTGAATGAGACAAAGGCGTTGGGGCAGTTAGGAGACATTATTGTCGTCCCTGCGTTCACACCGCATAAGTTTACGAGTTGCGGTGATGAAAGACTTCAAATGGTCTGCATTCATGCAGCCAGCAAGATTGAACAAACGAACCTCGAAGAGCCCAAGTAAATCATGACAGCTCATAAACGCATCCGCCCCTTCAACACCAAGGACACTTACCCCGAACAAAAGCTCGACAACGACCTCTGCCAAGCCGTCGTCGCGCGGGGCACGATGGTGTTTGTGCGCGGGCAAGTTTCCCAGGATTTAGACACGCGCGAAAGCTTGCATATTGGCGACGCAACCACCCAAACTGCAAAGACCATGGCTAACATAAAATTGCTGATGGAGGAGTCAGGTGGCCACATGGATCACATCTGTCGCATTGTGGTTTATCTAACCGATGTGCGTTACCGCCAAGATGTTTACCGCGAAATGGGTAAATGGCTGAAAGGCGTGTATCCCTGTTCAACTGGCCTCGTGATCACGGCTTTGGCGCGGCCTGAGTGGTTGGTCGAAATTGAAGT
>CAXTKN010000037.1:5921-9775 GCA_964244805.1 uncultured Aestuariivirga sp. | reverse complement strand
GTGATCCCTGATCCGAAATGACATTTTCAATTGCAGGCCGTTGTGCCAAGTCCGGAGCCTTCGGTGTGGCCATCACCACATCATCAATTGCCGTTGGTGCGCGCTGCCCACATGTGCGGGTTGGTGTCGGAGCAGTATCAACACAGAATGTGACCGACCCTCGGCTCGGCCCCCTGCTGCTGGATTATATGCAAGATGGTTTGAGCGCAGGCGAAGCCATCATGGCTGTTACGCGCAATCGTACAAACGTCAACTTCCGCCAACTCACAGCGGTCGATCAATTCGGTAATTCCGCTTCGTATTCAGGCGATAAGATCCTCGGCACCCACGCAGTGAGCGAACAGAAAAATTGTGTAGCTGCGGGCAATCTATTGAAATCGGATGCGCTACCAAAAATAATGACAGATGCTTTTGCCGCTAACGCCGATCAGCATTTGGCCGAGCGGTTGCTGCGTGCATTGGAAGCGGGATTGGCATCAGGCGGCGAGGAGGGCCTCGTGCATTCAGCATGCCTCATTGTTTATCACGAACAGGATTTTCCGTTGGTAAACTTGCGCGTTGATTGGGAAGACGATGGTCCAATCGAAAAACTGCGCAAACTTTGGGACAATTACAAACCGCAAATGGGCGCATATCTTCAGCGCGCCATCGATCCAACCCAAGCACCCAGCTACGGCGTACCGGGCGATCCTTAAAGAGAAAGCCGCTCCACCAACTTATCTAACATCGCATCGCAAAGCGCCAGCTGCTCTTCAGAAACATATTCATCAGGTTTATGCGCCACGGCAATATTCCCCGGGCCGCACACCACAGCAGGAATACCGAGCTCCTGCTGGAACAAACCGCCTTCCGTGCCGAACGTGATTTTACCCGTCGAATTGCCACCCGTCAGTGCACGAACGAAATTGACGACTTCACTATCAACCGGAGTATCCAGCGCCGGATAGCTCTGCAAATCTGCGAACACAAATCGTGCACCAGAAAAGACACCGCGATAGCGCTTGGCTACATCATCTGCCGCCTGCTTGATCCGCGAGACAATAGCGTGTTGATCATCTTGCGGCAGATAGCGAATTTCAAAGTCAAAGCTGGCATCATTGGGCACAATATTCATGGCCACACCGCCTGCCATTTTACCCACATGCAGCGTCGTGTAAGCCACTTCATAATCCCCGTCGCGCGCGCCATGGGCCGCTAAATCATCTTGAATAACGCGAATTTCTGCAATCAAATCGCAAGCCATATAGATTGCATTGACGCCGATGGGAGCCAGGCTTGAATGCGCTTCCAGCCCATGTGCTGTCACGCGAAACCCCAGCTTGCCTTTATGCGCCGTCACCACCTGCAACATAGTCGGTTCACCCACGATGCAAAAGCGCGGGCGGAATGGCAGCGACTTTAACATATCAAGCAACCGCCGAACGCCGATGCAGCCAATTTCCTCGTCATAAGAAAATGCAAAATGAATCGGCGTCCTCAATTTGAACTGGTCAACACGCGCCGCTATGGCCAAGCAGCAGGCGATGAAGCCTTTCATATCCGCCGTGCCGCGCCCGTAGAGATTGCCACCGTGACGCGCCATCACAAATGGATCAGAACTCCAGTTCTGTCCGACAACGGGCACCACATCAGTGTGCGCCGAAAGTGCCACACCAGCCATATTCGCAGGCCCAATCGTAGCCCAGAGATTGGCTTTAGTTTTTTCTTCGTTGTAGATAGTTGAAGACTGAATGCCCAATGCGCTGAGGAACTGCTGCACATATTCAATCAAAGCCAGATTGCTATCTTTGCTAACAGTCGGGAATGAAATTAGTTTTTCTAAAATCGCGAGAGATTGGGTCATGCCCCTCATTGTCAAAAATTCACAATCAAGTACAGTGCCAGAATGCAAAATTCGGAAAAACAAATCCAACTGATGCGCGCCATGTTTGATGCGGCAGTGAAAACCGCATTGCCATCAAACTGTATACCCGCTCACATGCCAACACCACCAAAGGGCCGCACAATTATTGTAGGGGCAGGCAAAGCCTCAGCGGCCATGGCGCAAGTGTTTGAGAATAACTGGCATGCCCCGCTCGAAGGGCTTGTTGTCACTCGTTATGGCCACAGCGCCATTTGCAAAAATATCGAAATTGTCGAAGCCGCCCACCCCGTGCCTGATGATGCCGGAACGAAAGCTGCGGCCCGCATGTTAAAAATGGTCGAAAAATTGACCGCAAATGATCTCGTCGTTGCTTTCATTTCGGGGGGTGGTTCTGCACTCCTCAGCCTACCAGCCATTGGCATAAGCGTTGAGGAAAAGCGCGCTGTGAACAAAGCGCTTCTAAAATCGGGTGCGCCGATCAGTGAAATGAATTGTGTGCGCAAACACCTTTCGGCCATCAAAGGTGGCAGATTGGCCGCTGCGGCATATCCGGCTCGTGTCGTCACATTAGTGATTTCCGATGTGCCAGGTGATGATTTGGCAGCAGTCGCGTCGGGGCCAACCATTGCTGATCCAACAACCTTCGCCGAAGCCCGCAAGATATTGGCCAAATATGAAATCGAAGTGCCAGCATCAGTCTCTGCACATTTAGGCAAAGCGCAAGATGAAACCCCAAAAATCAATGATCCCAGATTGGCAAACACCAAAGCCATCTGCATCGCCTCACCACAAAAGTCGCTTGAAGCTGCAGCAGCAATCGCCAAATCAGCAGGCTATGAGCCGATCATTTTGGGAGACGCAATTGAAGGTGAAGCCCGCGAAGTTGGCATTATGATGGCTGGCATTGCAATGCAAGCCAAGCGCTTTGGCCAACCAATCAAAACACCCTGCGCCATCATCTCAGGCGGCGAAACCACAGTGACCGTCAGAGGTAACGGAGCAGGGGGGCGCAATGTTGAGTTCCTGCTTTCACTCGCAATCAAACTTAACGGCGCAGAAGGAATTCACGCGCTCGCTGGCGATACTGACGGTGTTGATGGCGCGCGCGAAGTGGCAGGCGCATATATTACGCCGTCGAGTTTTGCCGAAGCTTGCAATTTAAAAATCGATCCATGGGCTTCGCTCAGCAATAATGATGCACATAACTTTTTTCAAAGCATCAACTCACAAATTATCACCGGCCCAACACTGACCAACGTCAATGACTTTCGCGTGATCCTTGTAGACTAAACCGAAAGCAAACCATTTGCATCGACTGAAAGCGGAACCGGATCACTCACCTTCCCGATAAAATTCCCTGCGATGTCATAATACAGAAAGCCCATGAGAAACAGCCTGCCGTCCTTCTCCACAATCTTGCCCGCATAGCGTTCGCAAGGATTACGACCATCGAGAAATTTATTGGTCGGCGCAGTCCACGGGCCAAGGTGGCTATCGGCAATCAGATAATGCGAACCCGTAACCGGAGTCTGCTTATTCCTTGCGCGATAACCTTCCGACCAATGTTCAGCCGCTGTGCAAAACGTCAGGTACCATTTCTTGCCAAATTTGAAAACTTGAGGCACTTCCAACTGGCCAAAATCTCCGCCATCGTAAATTGGTTTCTGCAATGTCCAATTGATTAAATCGAGGGATGTTGCAAAGCCTACGGCACCACCTGCATTGGGTTCTGTGCGTCCTGGCACGCGGGCAGTGAAATACATCAGCCAGCCTTCACCCTCTGGATTCTGGATCACCCAAGGGTCGCGCATCGCCCGGTCATGCCAATGTCCCGGTGTGTATTCTTCATAATATTTTGCATTCGGGCCAGCGAGGTCGAGACACATTCCATCACCCAATCGCACCCAAGAATGCATGTCGCGCGAAGTCGCATGCCCTATGCGCTGCTTTAAGCCTGCTTCAGCATGCGATGTGCCTGTATAAAACAAGT
>CAXTKN010000037.1:0-5821 GCA_964244805.1 uncultured Aestuariivirga sp. | reverse complement strand
TTATCGGCCTGCAGAAAATAGATGTGCCAGTCTGGCCCATGCCGCACTAACCAAAAATCCCAAATCCATTTATCGCGAAGCGAAAGAACCAACTAAATTACTCCGATATGCCAAGTTATTTTTCGCGCAGCGCCTTTAGGCAATTGCGCTGCACGATTGTCGTTCGACAACTGGGCAAGGCACCAGAATTTTTGGCGCCCAGTTTGCATCATGTTGTTTCGCATCACGCATCATATTGACGGCCAGTCTGCCAATCTCAAAATAGGGCAAAGCCACAGTCGTCAACGACGGGCGCAAATTTTCTGAAATCACTTTTTGATCATCAAATCCGATCACCGATAAATCGCGTGGGATATGCAAATTCAAATGCGCCGCGGCAGAATAGACTTGCAGCGCCACTTGGTCATTGCCGCAAATAATGGCGCTTGGTCTGTCTCTTGCCGATAGCATTTTTACGGCGACGTCAAATGCAATCATGTGTTCTGAATGTACGGGCCCGTCCATGCCAGCCTGCTCCGCGCCCTCGTCGAAACGAACACCTCTATCAGCAAATGCGCGGCGAATGCCGATGCCGCGTAACTTCGTGGCGATGATATCGGGAATAAGAGTCAACACACCAATGCGGCGATGGCCCAGTTTAAGCAAATACTCTGCTTGCGCGTACCCTCCACCTTCATCATCAGGAATCAGCGACGGCTTGTCGCCCATGGCAGCAAAACAGTTAGCCAGCACAATTGAATCTTTGAAATCAGGTTGCCCGACAATATGCGGTCGGTGAAACATTGAGGCATAGATAACACCAGCAACGCGGTGAGCGCGGAACATGCGCCAATATTCTCTTTCAAGTTTTTCATCGCCATCGGTATTGGCGATTAAAAGGGTTTGGTTCTTCTCGTTCAACGCGGCCTGTGCACCTCGTACAATATCGACTGAATATGGCGTCGTCGCCACCGCATCCGTCATAAATCCGTACACAGTTGAATCGCCGCCGCGCATCATGCGTGCGGCATGGTTCGGCACATAATTGAGAGATTCGAGATGGTGTTGAACGGCAATACGGGTTTTCGCATTAACGGCGGGATCGCCGTTAACAATACGCGATACGGTTTTGATGGAAACGCCAGCACGCTCGGCGACCTGCCGCAAGGTTACCATTCTTGTACTCCTCAACACGCAGGCTTGTTAGTGACAACGTTGTCAATTGCAATAGTTACATCAAAAAATGAAAACTTAGTCAATCTCAGAGTTAAAGAAACTAAAAACCCAACGCCAACTCTTGTCATTCGGTCACTTAAGTGCAACTTTATCTCCCAACAGGAAACATAAGCCTGATGGGGACAATTCTGTAATGCCGGACAACAAAAATAAGATACCAAAATTCCAAAACCCGCACCGAAATGCCAATAACGAAGCCCGCTTCCTCGAAGAAGCCATTGGCCGTGAAGTGAAGCGCTACCGCGAAAAATTAGGCCTTACCATCTCCGAACTTGCCAAAGCCGCCGACATGTCTGCGGGCATGTTATCCAAAATTGAAAACGGCGCAACCTCACCGTCGCTCTCGTCGCTGCAAGCACTGAGCAAAACCTTGGCCGTGCCTTTTACCGCCTTCTTTAAAACCTACGAGGAAATCCGCGATGCCACTTTCGTCAAATCTGGCCAAGGCCTGACGATTGAACGGCGCGGAACCAGAGCAGGGCACCAATATCAACTCTTAGGACACTCCACCCACGGCCCGACCATGGTTGAGCCTTATCTCATCACGCTCACCGCCGAAACCGATGTGTTCCCATCTTTCCAACATCCGGGCATGGAGTTTCTATATATGCTTGAGGGCAACGTGGTTTATCGCCATGGCGAAAAAACCTACGATATGCATGCAGGCGATGCCCTGTTTTTCGACGCTGAAGCCCCCCATGGCCCCGAGGAAATGCGCAAACTTCCGGCGCGCTACCTTTCCATCATCAGCTATCGCCGCGAAGAATAATCATTCCCCTCGTGAAAAAATTGTTCCTAACAGTTGAATTGTTTAAAACACGCTGCTAGGCTGCTGATTAACAAAGAGGTGCCACCATGTGCGGTATTGTCGGACTATATCTGAAGAACCCAAAGTTGAAGTCAAAACTGGGCGCAATGTTCAAGCCAATGCTGATTGAAATGACCAATCGCGGGCCTGACTCCGCAGGCGTCGCCATTTACCGCAACCCCACAAAAAAGGCCGAAACCAAATTCTCGCTGGCCCATGATGATGCAAACTATAATTGGAAAAGCGTTGTTTCTGGCCTGAACAAAGCGCTGAAAGCCAAATCCTCGGGCAAGAAAATCGGCAACCATTTCATCTTGGTGACTACGGCCAAGGAGGCTTCAGCCGTCGCTTGGCTCAAACAACACCATCCCGCCGTGCGGGTCGTGGGCTCTGGCCACTCTATCGAAATCTTTAAAGAGACGGGTCTTCCCGCCAATGTCTATGAGAAGTTCGATCTTGATCATGCCTCAGGCACCCACATCATCGGTCACACCCGCATGGCAACCGAAAGTGCTGTAACGACCGCTGGCTCTCATCCCTTCGCGACAGGTGCTGACCTCTGCCTTGTGCATAACGGCTCACTCTCCAATCATAACCGCCTGCGCGAAACCTTGCGCAAGGAAGGCATGGAATTCCAAACCGAAAACGACACCGAAGTCGCCGCCGCTTACATGACACACAAACTGCGCACGGGTTCGACGCTGAAACAAGCCCTCGAATCAAGCCTTACAGATTTAGACGGCTTCTTCACGTTCCTCGTGGGCACGGGTGATGGCTTTGCTGTGGTGCGTGATCCCATCGCCTGCAAACACGCGGTAATGGCTGAAACGGACGATTGGGTTGCCATGGCCACCGAATATCGCGCCATCGCCCATTTGCCAGGCGCAGACAAAGCCAAAATCTGGGAACCAGAACCATCCAAAGTTTACAGCTGGGGCGGACACGCATGAACGAACTCGATCTCAAAAAAGAAGGCATTCGCGGCATTAATTCAAAGCTGCAAACCTTACCCAAAAATACCAATGAAAAACATTGGGTGGTCACCAACCCGATGGGCCAACATTCAATCGCGGTTGGGCTCGATGGCCCGCTCCAAATCGACATCAAAGGCCATGTCGGTTTTTATTGTGGTGGCATGAACAAGGAATCTGAAATCACCATTCACGGCCATGCGGGCGTAGGCACGGCTGAAAATATGATGTCTGGCACAGTCTGGGTCAAAGGCAACTCATCAGAGTCGGCCGGCGCCACAGGCAATGGCGGGCTTCTGGTGATCGACGGCGATGCTTCTTCTCGCTGTGGCATTTCAATGAAAGGCATTGATATCGTGGTGGGCGGCAATGTCGGGCATATGTCGGCCTTTATGGGCCAGCGCGGCAACCTAATTGTGTGCGGCGACGCTGGCGATGCGCTGGGAGATTCAATTTACGAAGCCCGTCTCTATGTCAAAGGTAAAGTGGCCAGCCTTGGTGCCGACTGCATCGAAAAAGAAATGCGCGCGGAACACTTAGCCGATTTAGAGCGCTTGCTCAAAGCCGCCAAACGCAAAGAAAAGCCATCCGAATTCAAGCGCTACGGCTCAGCCCGCAAGCTTTACAATTTCAGCGTTGACCACGCAGACGCATATTGAGGTTTTAATGGATACTAACATTCCACGCACCGTACCGCGCAAATCAGCCACCTTCGATGATGCAACACTGGCCGAAATCCGTCGCGCCGCCTCGACTGGCATTTATGATATTCGTGGCGCAGGTGCCAAGCGCAAGCTCCCCCATTTCGATGATCTGCTTTTCTTAGGCGCATCCATCTCGCGCTACCCTTTAGAAGGTTACCGCGAAAAATGCGGAACCGATGTGGTTTTAGGAACGCGCTTTGCCAAGAAACC
The DNA here is from genome assembly GCA_964244805.1 of uncultured Aestuariivirga sp. Classification (GTDB taxonomy): domain Bacteria; phylum Pseudomonadota; class Alphaproteobacteria; order Rhizobiales; family Aestuariivirgaceae; genus Aestuariivirga. Next base: position 1,913 of record CAXTKN010000037.1, on the reverse strand, counting down.
AATCCATCTCAAAATTCCAATTACCATTGCAGGCATGAGTTTCGGCTCACTCTCTGCAAACGCCAAGGAAGCCCTGGGGCGCGGGGCTTCTGCGGCGGGCACTTCAACCACCACGGGCGATGGCGGCATGACGCCAGAAGAACGCGGCCAATCCAAACACCTTGTCTATCAATATCTGCCCTCGCGTTACGGCATGAACCCTGATGATCTGCGCAAAGCTGATGCAATCGAAGTGGTCATAGGCCAAGGTGCAAAACCCGGCGGCGGCGGCATGTTGCTCGGCCAGAAAATTTCCGATCGCGTGGCCGCCATGCGCTGCTTGCCCAAAGGCATTGATCAACGCTCAGCCTGTCGTCACCCTGATTGGACTGGCCCCGACGATCTTGAAATAAAAATCCAAGAACTGCGCGAAATCACCAATTGGGAAAAGCCGATCTACGTCAAAATTGGCGGCGCGCGGCCTTATTATGACGTTGCCCTTGCTGTAAAAGCAGGGGCCGATGTTGTGGTCGTGGACGGCATGCAAGGCGGCACGGCTGCTACGCAAGAAGTTTTCATTGAACATGTAGGCCAACCCACACTCGCTTGCATTCGCCCAGCAGTTCGCGCGCTTCAAGAACTCAATATGCACCGCAAAGTGCAACTCATCGTATCTGGCGGCATTCGCAATGGCGCAGATGTGGCGAAAGCCTTGGCGCTGGGTGCAGATGCTGTGGCCATCGGCACAGCAGCACTTGTTGCGCTGGGTGATAATGATCCTCATTACGAGGCTGAATACAACGCACTTGGCACAACAGCGGGCGCCTACGATGATTGGCACGAAGGCCGCGACCCTGCGGGCATCACCACGCAGGACCCGGTTTTATCCGCGCGCCTCGACCCCGTAAAAGCTGGTCGTCGCCTTTATAATTACCTGAAGGTGCTCACCCTCGAAGCCCAAACCATCGCCCGCGCCAACGGCAAATCTCACGTGCATAATCTTGAACCAGAAGACCTCTGTGCATTAACAATCGAAGCCGCAGCGATGGCGCAAGTGCCGTTAGCGGGCACAGATTGGATTCCGGGTAAGGTTAGATTTTGAGTGCTTGGTAAGAGCCCTCATCCGCCCTTCGGCCACCTTCTCCCACGCAAGATCGCGCGGGCGAAGGCCAACAATATTTGCCTTCTCTCCGTTTGCGTCTTCGCAAATGGGAGAAGGTGCCCGAAGGGCGGATGAGGGCTCTTTGCCACAAGTAAATAAGCCTGCAAAATAGCAAGCAACTAAGGAGACGGAAACAGATGTCGATGGATTTGGTGGCCTATGCCAAAAAGAACAAAGTAAAATATTTCCTGTTCAACTACACAGATTTGTTCGGCACCCAGCGCGCCAAACTTGTGCCAGCCGAAGCAGGCAACAAAATGCAAAAAGCTGGTGCTGGCTTTGCAGGCTTTGCAACTTGGCTCGATCAAACCCCAGCCCATCCTGATGTTCTGGTTTACCCCGATACAAGCACCTTAATCCAACTGCCATGGAAGCCCGAAATCGCATGGATGGCAGGCGATCCTCACATGAGTGGCAAGCCCCTCGAACAAGCGCCCCGCCTCGCCCTAAAGCGCGGCATGGAACGCGCTGCCAAGCAGAACATGAAACTCATGGCAGGTTGCGAACCTGAATTTCATTTGATCAACGCCGATGGTTCCGCACCTTCAGACGATAAAGATCACCAAGAAAAACCATGCTATGATCAATCCGCAATCATGCGTCGCCTCGACGTGATCACCGAAATTTGTGATATCATGACCAAGCTCGGTTGGGGCCCTTATCAAAATGATCATGAAGATGCCAATGGCCAATTTGAAATCAATTGGAACTTTAGCGACCCGCTCACTACCGCAGATCCACTCGCCTTCTTGCAATTCATGGTTAAAGCTAT
>CAXTKN010000036.1:10544-15105 GCA_964244805.1 uncultured Aestuariivirga sp. | reverse complement strand
AATGGTTATACAGGTAGGGTGACGCCGCAGTTGAGGCGCCGTGTTGTTCCGGTGGGTTCATACATTATTGCTACGGAAGAGCTGCCACCAGATTTGGCGGCTTCGCTTTCGCCGCGCAATCGTAGCTTTGCCGATACGCGCCGCGTGCTCACCTATTACCGCATGTCGCCTGATGGCAAACGATTGGTGTTTGGTGGTCGTGCAAAGTTTGGTCACACTGATCCGGTGAAAACAGCGCCCCTGCTCTATCAATTTATGATTGATCGTTTCCCACAGTTGAAGGGCACAAAAATCACCCATTCATGGACGGGCAATGTGGCTTTCACTTTGGACGAACTTCCACATATGGGGAAATTTGATGGGCTGCATTATGCCCTTGGATGCAATGGATCTGGTGTGGCGATGATGAGTTATCTCGGACATCAAACGGCTTTGAAAATTTTGGGTAAGGTCAACCGGGTGTGTGCGTATGATCAGCCGGAGTTTCCGTCGCATCCACTCTATACTGGGTCAACTTGGTTTCTGCCACTTATTGGCTATTGGTTTCGGACTAGAGATTGGGTGGATCGGCGATTTAATTAGTTCGTGAGTTGCCAACCATCTTTAACAACGGTGTTTTCGCTTCGATCTTGCGCAGGCGGTTTTCTTGGTCGTGAATGTAGTCGCGCGTCAACGGCAAAACATTCTGGTCTTTGCCGAACTGGATTTGGAAATTGTTCATCCCCGCATAACGGAAAGCCATTTCAGAGGCGGCCAAATAGAACTCCCACATCCGGCAGAAGCGTTCGTCATAAATTTCTGCGGCCTTTGCGCGATTGGCGGCAAAGCGGTGCCCCCACTCTTTCAGAGTCTCAGCATAATGCAGACGCAGAATTTCGATGTCGGTGACATAGAGCCCAGCGTGCTCAATATGGGGCAGAACCTCGGACAGTGCGGGAACATATCCACCGGGGAAAATGTATTTTTTAATCCAAGCGCTGGTTGCGCCAGGGCCATTGGAGCGATTGATGGAATGCAATACCGCAGCGCCATCATCTTTCAACAGCGATGCTACTTTGCTGAAAAACTCTGGGAAATGGCCGATGCCCACATGCTCAAACATGCCGACCGAGACGATGCGGTCAAACGGGCCTTCGAGTTCGCGGTAGTCTTTGAGGAGAAACTCTGTGTGGCCTTTGATACCCCTTTGATGGGCGCGTTCGTTGGATAGCTTGAACTGTTCCTCGGATAATGTGACACCCGTCACCTGCGCGCCACAGACTTCCGCAAGGTAAAGGCCTAGGCCACCCCAGCCCGAACCAATATCCAAGACTTTCATTCCAGGCCTGATATCAAGTTTGGCCGCAAGATGGCGTTTCTTGGCCAGCTGGGCGTCTTCTAAAGTTGAATTTTTGGTTTCAAAATAGGCACAGGAATATTGTCTGTCTCGATCCAGAAACAAATCATAAATCGCACCGGATAAATCATAATGATGGGCGACATTCTCTTTTGCTCTACCCACGGGATTATGTTGGTGAATGCGGCGCAGCGCCATGCGTGCACGGTCTAAAGCGCGGTGCACAGGATGGTAATTTGTTGTGCCAACGTTTTTCATTGCCAAGTCAATAAAATCGGCGATCGTTCCTTCTAGAATTTTCAGGCTGCCATCCATATAGCTCTCGCCGATATAAAGGTCGGGATCAATCGCCATCCGACGTGCGGCAGCAGCAGACTCAAATTTGATATGGGATGTTGGAAGGGTGCCGTCGCCATATTGGCGCACAAGCCCATTCCAATCGGTAACGGTGAGGTTACCCTTCTTTACCAAAGACGACAGAATGCTCTCGAGAACCATTGTCAACCTCAAGTAACTGCGACCCTATCACTCAACGGCTATTTAAGCATGAAGTTCCAACGACGGCAATATTTTGCAGTTCTATGTGGTTAAACGCCTTCGAGCTTTTTTGATGAGGTATTCTCCAGCTTCCGCAGCCGCTCTTCTTCCGCTTCGATGTAGGTGCGGGTGTAAGGCAAAGCGTGTTGGTTTTTACTGAACTGGATTTGGAAGTTGTTCATCTCGGCATAAAGGAACGAACCCTCCGACCCCGCCAAATAGAAATCCCACATTCGGCAAAAGCGCTCATCATAAATTTCGGCGGCGCGCTGGTGGTTGGCGGTGAAGCGCCTGCCCCACTCTTTCAAAGTTCGTGCATAATGCATGCGAAGAATTTCGATGTCGGTGATGTATAGTTTTTCGCGTTCCATATGGGGTATTGTTTCAGAAAGCGATGGGACGTATCCGCCGGGAAAAATGTATTTTTGAATCCACGCGCCGGTAATGCCGGGGCCGTCGGCACGGTTGATCGAGTGCAACACCGCTGCACCGTCTGGCTTTAGCAGTGTGGAGATTTTCTTAAAAAATTCTGCGTAGTGTCCAACACCCACATGTTCAAACATGCCAACAGAAACAATGCGGTCAAACTGTTCATCGAGCGCGCGATAATCCTTCAACAAGAAACGCGCTTGGGAAGCGAGGCCCATTTCAGCAGCGCGTTTGTTACTGAGTTCATGTTGTTCGTGTGAGAGTGTTACGCCTGTTACGTCTGCACCGCAATATTGCGCGAGATAAAGTCCCATGCCGCCCCAGCCAGAGCCAATATCCAAAACCTTCATGCCCGGTTTAATGCCGAGCTTGGCGGCGAGGTGGCGCTTCTTGGCGAGTTGGGCTTCTTCGAGCGTCGCATCTTCCGTTTCGTAAAACGCGCAAGAATATTGGCGGTCTTTATCCAAGAATAGATCATAAATCTCGCCATTGATATCATAATGGTGGGTGATGTTTTTTTCGGCTTTGCCAACGGGGTTGTGCTGATAAATGCGGCGCAGCAACAGGCGGGCGCGATAAGCAACACGGTGCAGAGGATGATTGTTTTGCCCGGTTCCGACATTCTGCATCAGCAACAAAATAAAGTCGCGGATGCTGCCCTGCTCAACCGTGAGTTCGCCATCGGTGATGACTTCACCTAAATGCAAATCCGGGTCTAACGCCACTTTCAGGGCCGCTGCACGATTGTGAAACTTAACATGGGCTTTTGGCGTTGTACCATCGCCATATTGCTTGGTCTTTCCATTCCAGTCGGTGACTGTCAGATCACCTTTGTGGATCAATGTTTTGATGACGCGGTCTAATATCATGGATGAACCTCAAGTTTAAACGCAATGTGCGGTCATGCGCCATTTGCTGTCGCTATAAATCGGTTGGGTTAGAAGTTTGCCGCTTTGTTTTTCTTTGCAGGCAAATTGGCGAAGCGACGATGTAGAAACGGCCACTGCATCTTTTTGCTGCGAGACTGTCATTCCAGAAACGGCCATGGCATAGCCACCTGCGGGATCGGGCGCAAAATTGATCTGATAGACTTTACCGTTGTAAAACACGGGTTCAGTTTTCGAGGTGGCTTGGACAATCGCTGGCGATGCTTGGGGCGTTTCCTGAGTTATGCGAACACCAGATGGTGATTGTGAACAAGCTGCCAAGACCAATGCAACGGCAATAAAAACAACAATGCGATTCATTCAGCCTCACTTAAAAAGCTTGTTTTAGTCTAGATGACCTCGACGCGGCAAGCATTAGCTGGCATAGCTTTTGGTTATTATGACAATAAAATTTGATCACTCTGCACTGCTCTCGCCGCGCGCCAATGCCGCTGATGAAGGCGCTATTATTCGCATGTCACAGCGCACACGCGAGCTTCGAGCTCAAGGACATGATGTGGTGGCGTTGACCATTGGTGAGCCAGATTTTGATACACCGCTTAAGATACGCAATGCCGCCAAAGATGCGATGGATCAAGGGTTCACTCATTATTCTCCGGTTGCCGGAATTCCTGAATTGCGAGAGGCGATTGCTGAAAAGCTCAAGGTCGAGAATGGGCTGAATTACAAAGCCAGTGAGATAGTTTTGGCCAACGGCACCAAGCAGGCGATCAACAATGCCGTATTGTCTCTGATTGGCCCGGGCGACGAGGTCATCATATTGGCACCCTATTGGGTGTCTTACGAGGGTTCGGTTAAATTTGCCCAAGGCACACCTGTTGTTTTGCAGTCCAACGTCGAAGAGGGCTATAAGGTTCCCGTTGCTAGAATTGCCGCGGCCATCACTCCAAAAACAAAGCTGATCATCCTTAATTCTCCTTGTAATCCGACAGGCGCTGTCTGGACCCGAATAGAGCTTGAAGAAATTGCAGCATTGGTTCGTGCCCACCCGATGCTGATGGTGCTTTCTGATGAGATTTACGAATATATTTTGTTTGAAGGTGAAATGGTTTCATTCGGCTCCCTGCCCGACATGTTGGAGCGCACCATTACTTTGAATGGTTTTTCAAAAGGCTTTGCCATGACAGGTTGGCGCTTGGGTTATGCCGCGGCGCCTGAGCCCATCGCCAAAGCCATGGCGCGGATGCAGAGCATTATCAGCGCTGGTGCCAATCAGTTTGTGCAGCGAGCAGCAATCACCGCCCTTAAGGGCCCGCGCGATGACGTTGAAAAAATGCGGGTGCAATATAAGGCACGGCGTGATTTGGTTTTG
>CAXTKN010000036.1:0-10444 GCA_964244805.1 uncultured Aestuariivirga sp. | reverse complement strand
GCTTCAACTTGGTCTATGCGTTCATCAAGATGTTCAATGGCAGCGTTGGTTTTTGCCATTTCGGATTTGACAACTTCCAATGTGTGATCGACCACAGGTGCTTCATCAGTTGCGCCGACAAAGCGGCCAAACAACCACGCGAAGAATTTCGCTATGTCATCCATCACGATATAAAATGAAGGGACGAACACTAGGCTGAGGATCGTAGAAGCAATCAAACCACCAATCACCGCTGTTGCCATAGGTGCGCGGAATTCGCCGCCTTCACCGATGCCAATAGCGGAAGGCACCATGCCTGCGCCCATGGCTAGTGTTGTCATAATAATGGGGCGCGCGCGTTTGTGCCCAGAATCTACGATTGCATCAACGCGTTCCATGCCGTGCTTTACGCGCTCGACTGCAAAATCAACGAGCATGATGCCGTTTTTGGCAACAATGCCCATCAACATCAACATGCCGATGATCACAGGCATGGAGAGTGACTGATTGGTGGCCAAGAGTGCGGCAACAACGCCACCAATCGAAAGCGGCAAAGCTAAAACAATCGCGAAAGGCTGGAAGAAATTGCCCAAAAGCAAAATCAGAATGCCCAGCATGATCACCACCCCGAGCAAAGCTGCTTTGCCAAAACTCGCGAAGATTTCGCCTTGCACTTCTGAGTCCCCGCCTGCCGAGAACACGACAGACTTTGGCAAATTCATCGCCTTTGCAACATCCTCAAATTTTTTCTGGCCGTCGCCCAGTTCAACACCCGGCTGCAAGTCAGCACCAATTTTCGCCCAACGTTGGCGGTCATGGCGGGTGACTGAAGCAGGGCCTTGGCTGAATTGAATATCGGCAACAGTAGAAATCGGAACCGACTCGCCTTTCGCGTTCATAATCTTCAAGCCCGTGAGCTCTTGAAAACTGCCGCGTGCGGAAACCGGTATTTGAACCCGAATCGGAATTAAACGATCGCCAGCATTATACTTTGCCAGTAACGGCCCGAAATCACCGATTGTAGCCACGCGCAGGGCTTGGCTGATTTGCTGAGACGTGATTCCGAGCTTTGCAGCTTCATCGAGCTTAGGTGTGACTCTGATTTCAGGACGATTGAGCGCGCCTTCCGCTGCGATGGAACGCAGTTTTGGTTCTTTGCGCAACGCGCCTTCGAGTTTTGCAACAGCGTCTGTTAAAGCAATCGGGTCGTTAGAAAGCATATCATATTGGATGTCACGCGCTCCGCGATCATTCACTTTCCAGAACCGCGCATCGGCAACATTGCCCACAGACTTGTAGATTTCATCTTCGACCAAAACTTGAGGTTCTGTCCGTCCAGTCGTAGCCAAGGTTGGAATATTCACGGGAGATATTTTGTTAAGCCCGCGAATGATTGGATTGAGAACGCCCGGAACCAAACCATCGGCTTTCTTTTTCAAGGAAACAAACATCGAGGCTTGACGTGGTTCCACGTTACCAGTCGGATTAGAGCCTCCAAGAACAAAGACGTTTGCGACCTCTGGGTGTTTGCCTACGATGCCTGCCAATTCTTCGGTCTTGAGCAAAGTTTGCTGCAAGGTCGATCCGGGAGGCAGTTCAACTGACAGAACAAATCGCGATTCATCGCCGGGTGGAATGAAGCCAGTCGGTAGCAACTTTATGAGCGAAACCGAACCGAACAACACAAAGCCTGCGACCACCACTGTCACATAACTCATGATCCGAGGTCGCCATGTTTTTACATACTCCTCTCCAGTTTCCGAATTGACCCGAGTGCGATTAATTCTCGGTCCCCAATTGGTGAAGTAAAGGAACTGGCTATAGGCCCGTGAGAAGAACCCTGGCGCTTCCTCGGCATGACCATGGTCGCGTAGGAAATAGGCAGCGAGCATCGGTGTTATAAGTCGTGCCACGAGCAATGAGAACAACACGGCGACGGCAACAGTCAAACCAAACTGACGGAAATATTGGCCGGGAACACCGTCCATAAACGAGACGGGCACGAACACAGCGACAATGGTGAAGGTAATTGCAATAACCGCAAGGCCGATTTCATCTGCGGCTTCAAGGGCGGCGCGATAAGGTGATTTACCCATGCGCATGTGACGCGCGATGTTTTCAATTTCCACAATCGCATCGTCGACGAGAATACCCGTTGCCAGCGTAATTCCGAGGAATGAAACGAGGTTGAGTGAGAAACCCATCAAGCTCATGGCCCAGAATGCAGGTATGGCCGACAGTGGCAGCGAGATTGCCGAAATCAGCGTGGCGCGCCAGTCACGCAAGAACAGCAACACAACTAAAACAGCAAGCACTGCACCTTCAATCAAAGTTTCCATGGCGGCGGTATAGTTGCCGTAGATATAATGCACGGTGTCATCGACGAGCGTGTATTTCACACCCTTGCCGGACTGGCTTAATCTTTCAATTGCGGCCGTGACTTTATCACCCACGGCAGTGGCGCTTGAACCCTTAGCGCGGAACACCGAGAAGGTTACAACTTGGTTGCCATTATAACGTGCGAATGTGCGTGGCTCTTCAAATGCATCGGTAATTTTTGCAAGGTTATCGAGACGAACCACCGTGCCGTTGGGCAACGCAATTTTGGTCTCACCCAATTGCTCGATTGACCGCGCACCACCAATTGTCCGGATCGCCTGTTCGCTGCCGCCGATATCACTGCGGCCACCACCTTGATCTGTATTTACGGCTGCAAGCTGAGCGTTGACAGATGCTGCGGTTACGCCGAGCGATTGAAGTCTGGCGGGATCAAGATCAACGTTGATTTGGCGCTGTACACCGCCATAACGTTCAACACGGCCAACACCTGAAAGCCCCCGCAATTCGCGCAACACCACATCGTCTACATACCAAGACAGCTGTTCCAGGGTCATGCCTGGTGCCGTTGCTGCAAAAGTTTGTATCGATTGGCCTTCAACATCAATCTTTTGAATCACCGGCTCATCAATCGAACTGGGCAATGTGCCGCGAATTTTTGCTATTGCATCTTTGGTCTCTTGTAACGCATCAGCTGTAGGTTTTTCCATGCGGAATTCGATAGCCGTGGTTGAAACACCGTCGGTCAAAGTAGACGTGATGTGCTTTACACCATTCACAGCGGCCACGGCATCTTCAATCGGTTTTGTCACCTGTGCTTCAAGCTCAACGGGCGTGGCGCCGCCTTGAGAAACTGAAATTGCAATCACCGGCACGTCGATATTCGGGAACCTTGTAATCGGCAATGCGCGAAAGCTTTGCACGCCCAACATGATCAGCACAATGAACAAAACGATTGACGGAATGGGATTCCTGATCGACCAGGCCGAGAAATTAAAATTCATTATATGCGCTCCTTATTGCGCTGCGTCTGAGAGTTTTACGGCTGTCACTGTGTCACCATCGCGCACAAATGTACCCGCGCGTGCAACAACAGATTCGCCTTCTTTCAGACCATCAGTAATTTCGATTTCGGATGTGCTCACAAGTCCGGTGATCACTTTGCGAACACTGACCTTGCTGTTTTCTACAATCTGAACTGTTGGGCCATCTTCGCCAAAGGTTACGGCGGTGAGGGGCAAGACCACGCCATCAGAAGCAGCAAGCGCTATTGTTGCACGACCAAAACTGCCGAGAGGAATCTTAGTGCCCTCTTCCACGCGAATATGGGCAATGCCGATGCGCGTGGTTTCATTCACTTCAGGCGAAATCAATTTCACAACGCCTTGAATTGGTTTTGCCATCCCATTCACAACGATGGTGGCTTTCTGGCCAATCTGCACTTTCGGTAGATCTGACTCAGCCACTTCGGCCAAAAGCTTCATCGTGCTGTTTGCAACAATATTAAACATCGCATCCTTTGCAGCTGAAGCAATGCCTCCAATTTGTGCCGTTCTGCGGCTCACAAATCCATCAACTGGTGACTTAATTTCGGTTCGGCTTTTTTGCAGTTGTAGGTCTTGCATTTGCGCATCGAAACCTAAGCGGTCGGCCTGCGAACTCACGAGCGTCAGTTCTGCGGCCTGAGATTGCATGTTGGTCAAATCAGCAGCCGCTTGCCGTTGATCAAATTGCTCCACTGTTGCGACACCTGTTGAACGCAGTTTTTTTGTGCGGTTCAAGTCTGACTGGGCGCGATCGTTGTTTATCTTGGCTTGTTCAATTTGATTATTTGCCTGTTTAATTGCTACTTCGTTCTTTGCAATATTGGCCTGGGTTTGCAGAATTTTAATATCTATCGATGAAGCAGAAAGTTTTGCGAGTATCTGATCTTTCTTCACTATGTCGCCTTCCTCGGCGAGAATATCGGTGATCGCCAAACCTTCGACCTGAGGGGTAACCAATACCAGTTCACCAGCGGCAAAGCTCCCTGTCACGATCAAATTTGCAGCAATTGGCTTTTTCTGAGCCAAGAACACAGTCACGACAGGATTTCCGGCGTCCGTTTTTGCAGGCGCCACAGCAACATCATCGGCGCGAACGGTCGCTGTCATTGCGGTCGAAGATAAGACTGCTGCCAAAAAAAGCGCCGAAATGGTATTCTTCATGATGCTCGCGTTCCCTCTGATATTATTGTGTTCACTATCACTCAGCCGCCAATTTTATAGTCGGCTGCAATTCTGCAATTTTCACTTCAAGATACTTCGCGCCGGCAGTCAAAACCGCCTCGCCGTAACCCATAATAAATTCGGAACCTTCGTTGGTTTGCCCTTCAGCACGGCATTCAGCCATACGGCTTAGATCTTCTCGTAGATCATGAAGCTGCTTTTCGATTGCAAGCCTGATATGGGCTTCTGGCAACATATTTTTGAACAGCATTTCAAATAGAAATTCTGACTTATATTTGTCACGTGCTGGGACTACTAAAAGTCCTTTGGCCAGTGCCGCACGACCCGCCTCAGTCACTGAATAAACCTTTTTATCGGGCCTGCCGGTCTGCTCTTCAGCGCGCACTGTTACCAAGCCTTCAGCATTCAACTGACTTAAGGCTGGATAAATTGAACCATAACTTGCGTCGATGAAGTGGCTGAACATGCCTTCCTCAATTTCTTTTTTGATCTCATATCCCGAAGCTTCCTGAAACGAGAGAATGCCCAGGCAGAGTGTTCTTATGTTCATTTGCTATATGCCAGATTGATATATGCTCGACTGATATAGCCCACATTGCGATTTGTCAATGTCCAATGTTGCGGTGCGAAAAGTCCTTAACATATGGCATTGTCACACTTGTATTTATTGTTTTGCTTCTTTAAAGCAGATCGCAAGCTTGGCCATTAGAGCCGAGGTTTCGGAAGTAACGCGTCAAACATTAGGGGGGCGACTTGGAGTATTTTCTCCAGCAGCTGATTAACGGGCTCACGCTCGGTTCAATCTACGGGCTTATCGCCATCGGATACACGATGGTTTACGGCATTATTGGAATGATCAACTTCGCCCATGGCGATGTATTTATGGTTGGCTCAATGGTGTCTTTCATTGTTTTGCTGGCGCTCGGCGTTACAGGCGGCAGCGGGGCGTTTATGATCATTTTTGCTTTGGCATTGGTTGTGGTCATCGCCATGCTGATTGCTTCGGTTTACAATTGGACAATTGAGCGCGTCGCCTATCGCCCTTTGCGTGGCTCTTTCCGATTAGCGCCCCTCATCTCAGCCATTGGTATGTCGATTGTGCTTCAGGAATTCGTACGGATTGCGCAAGAAGGCCGCCCTAAGCCCATGCAACCCCTCATCACTGGCGGCTATGAATTGATGCACCGTGCTGCGGCAGATGGCGAATTCACAGTGAAGATTTCAAACATGCAAATCATGATCATTGTTTCGACGTTGATATTGATGACAGTTTTCACAATGCTTATTCAACGTACGGCGCTGGGCCGCGCCCAACGTGCTTGCGAACAAGACACGAAGATGGCGTCACTTTTGGGTATCAATGTTGACCGGACAATTTCAATTACATTTATATTGGGCGCCTGTTTGGCAGCTTTCGCTGGTTTGATGTTCCTTCTTTATTACAATGTAACCGATTTCTTCATTGGCTTCTTGGCTGGCATCAAGGCGTTCACAGCAGCCGTGCTCGGAGGCATTGGATCAATTCCCGGTGCCATGCTGGGTGGCTTGGTGATTGGCATGATCGAGGTTATGTGGTCGGCTTACTTCTCGGTCGAATATAAAGATGTTGCTGCCTTCACAGTTTTGGTCATGGTGCTCATATTTATGCCGCAAGGCCTGCTTGGCAAACCTGAAGTGGAAAAGATCTAAACCATGTCAGTTGCACCTAAGAACAATTCAACTTCGGATGACGGCAAGGCTCTCACAACTTCAGCCTTGACTAAGGATCTGATAAGTACGGCTATCATTACACTTCTCGTTTTAATCCCCATTGTGGCGATGAAGACGGTCATTGGCCAAGGTGTTATTTCGATTGTTTATCGCTTTGGAATGGCGTTTGCGCTCACTGGAATCGTTGTAGGAGTGCGGCTGTTTCTTCATCTTTTTGTTTGGCACAAAGCGCCATCAGCTGGTTCAAAAACCGCCGTCGCGCCCGGTGTAAAAACTGTTTCGATTTCTGATACAATAGCTAAATATATTGCGCCTGGGCTTTTGATATTCGCACTTTGCTTTCCAGTGTTCACATTTTTCCATCCCATCTGGGATAAGCGTGTGATGGATTTGGCGGTTTATATTCTAATCTACATTATGCTTGGCTGGGGTTTGAACGTCGTGGTTGGCCTCGCTGGTCTGCTCGATCTTGGCTACGTCGCATTCTATGCGGTGGGTGCCTATGCATATGCCCTGCTTTCTACAGTGTATTTCCCGCAATGGTTCGGCACAGGAATTTTGCCTTGGGCGTTTTATATCACGCTTCCGGTTGCAGGACTGTTGGCTGCCACATGGGGTGTTGTGTTGGGTTTTCCGGTCCTCAGATTGCGCGGCGATTATCTGGCAATTGTGACACTGGCCTTCGGTGAAATGATCCGTTTGGTTTTGGTCAATTGGTTTTCATTCACCAATGGCCCGCAAGGTATTTCAGTTCCAAAGATTACATTCTTTGGTTTGCCATTCAAAGATGCGCCGGGCAGCTTTTCTGATTTCTTCGGTATCCAGTTCAATCGCATTCATTTTTATATTTTCCTTTATTATGTGATTTTAACACTGGCATTGGTTACCTACTTTGTCACCAAGCGCTTGCGCCGCTTGCCTATTGGTCGTGCTTGGGAAGCTTTGCGGGAAGATGAAATTGCTTGTCGGTCACTCGGCATCAATACCACCACAACAAAGCTTACAGCATTCGCGATTGGTGCCATGTTTGGTGGTTTTGCTGGCAGCTTCTTTGCCGCGCGCCAAGGTTTCGTATCGCCTGAGTCGTTCGTTTATATTGAATCCGCGCTTATCCTGGCCATCGTGGTTCTTGGTGGCTTAGGCTCGCAAATTGGCATCGTTTTTTCAGCCATCGCAATCATGGGTTCTTTTGAACTTTTCAGGGAAATGGATTTTATGAAAGCGGTATTGCCATCGGGCACAGAGCCTATTCAATTCCGCATGCTCGCTGTTGGTTTGGCCATGGTTCTCATGATGCGGTTTCGTCCGCGCGGGTTTGTGACCAAGCGCGAGCCAACGGTGTTTTTGAAAGAGAAAAAATCCGTCTCCGGTGATCTCGTTGCCGAGGGGCATGGTTGATGATGCAATGGACAAAAGACCCTGAACTTCAGGTTCAGCACCTCACCATGCGTTTTGGTGGTTTGACTGCAATTGGTGATTTGTCATTCGATGCCGGCCGCAAACAAATTACGGCATTGATCGGCCCAAATGGAGCTGGCAAAACCACGGTGTTTAACTGTATCACGGGTTTTTATAAGCCCACCGAAGGCATGATTAAGCTGCGCCATCCAGACGGCAAAGAATTTTTGCTGGAACGCATGGATGATTTCATCATCACGCAGAAAGCCAAGGTTGCCCGAACTTTTCAAAATATCCGCCTGTTCTCAGGCATGACTCTGCTCGAAAATTTGATGGTCGCACAGCACAACACTTTGATGCGCGCATCGGGGTTTACAATTGGTGGCATTTTTGGTTCAGGCCATTTCAAGCGCGCTGAAAATGAAGCGATTGAGAAATGCAAATACTGGCTTGATAAAGTAAACCTCACCGAACGTGCCGATGATGCGGCCGGTGATTTGCCTTATGGTGCGCAGCGCCGCCTTGAAATTGCGCGCGCCATGTGCACCGGCCCTCGCCTGCTCTGTTTGGATGAACCTGCGGCTGGGTTGAACCCGCGCGAGTCAGATGAGCTCAACAAATTGCTGCTATCAATTCGTGATGATCACAACATGGCGATCCTACTCATTGAGCACGACATGAGCGTTGTCATGGGTATTTCAGATCATATTGTGGTTCTCGATTATGGTCGTAAAATTGCTGATGGCACACCAAACGAAATCAAGAACGATCCTGCTGTAATCCGTGCATATTTGGGTGTTGAAGAAGATGAGAATGAAGTGGCCGGTGGCAGTGTTAAAGTTGCGGACTTGGTGAATGAAGGATTGGCAGTGCACGCTGCCATCCCATCTCAGCCTGCTGCAAAAATTTCTGTGGCGCAGAAAAAATCTGTTGCCACAAAGACTGTTGCCAAAAAACCAGCCGCTAAAAAAGGAGGCCGCAAATGAGCGAAGTCCTTCTCCAAGGTAAAGGCGTTGAAACCTTTTATGGTAAGATCCAAGCGCTCAAAGGCATCGACTTTGAAGTTCACAAAGGTGAAATCGCCACAGTGATCGGTGCCAACGGCGCTGGCAAATCTACATTGATGATGACCATCTGCGGAACACCCCGCGCGCGCGCTGGAACAATCGTCCTTGACGGCCAAGACATCACGCAAATGCCCACACATGAAATCGTGCATCTTGGCATTGCCCAATCACCTGAAGGCCGCCGCATTTTTCCACGCATGAGCGTTTTTGAAAATCTGCAAATGGGAGCTACAGTTGATAAGCTGCGGCACTTTGATGAAGACCTAGTCAAAGTGTTTGCGCTCTTTCCGCGCTTGGAAGAACGCCGCAATCAACGAGCTGGCACGCTTTCGGGTGGTGAACAACAAATGTTGGCGATTGGCCGGGCATTAATGGCCCGTCCTCGCCTCTTGCTTCTGGATGAGCCATCGCTTGGTTTGGCGCCGATCATTGTCAAACAAATTTTTGCAGCCATCAAAAAGTTGAACCAAGAGGAAGGCCTTACTGTTTTACTTGTTGAACAGAACGCCTTTCATGCGCTTCGCCTCGCGCACCGGGCCTATGTTATGGTGAATGGCAAAATCGCGATGAGTGGAACTGGCGCTGAATTACTGAAAAGCCCCGAAGTGCGCGCGGCCTATCTTGAAGGAGGCCACTGATATGGCGCTTTTGGCTGAGAAGAGTTTTTTGGTGTTTTTAGTCCTCACCGTTGTTGGTGGTGGTGGTGCGGCGTTCATGGCGGGGCGTGCAACGGCGCTGGGATGGCAACCTGTGTGGCAACTTATCATCTATATGATGATTTTTGGCGCTGGCTTGCGTTTCTTGCATTTTGCGCTTTTTCAAGAAACACTCGGTTCGGCCTATTATTACATCGTTCAAACTGCAGTTATCATAGCGCTTGCCCTGCTTGGCTTCCAAATGACCCGCGTTAACCAGATGACAGAAAAATATCCTTGGCTCTACGTGAAGAATGGGCCATTCGCTTGGCGAGACAAGACATAAATTTATTCAAAATTGTTGAAAGGAATGTCGTTTTTTCCTTTCCAATCCGGCCTCTTTGAGCGAAGCTGCGTTCAAGGGGTTTCCACCCCGACCGACCATTGGTCACAAAACTTATAGGGAGACTACTACATGAAGAAACTTCTTTTGTCTGGAATTGCGATCAGCTTTGCTGCCGCTTTGACAGCAACATCAGCTTTGGCTGACATCACCATTGCAACCGTGGGCCCAATCACTGGCTCGCTCGCTGCACTTGGCGAACAATATAAGCGCGGTGCTGAAATGGCCGTTGCAGACATCAACGCTGCTGGCGGCGTGAACGGCGAAAAGCTGGTTCTCGAAATCGGTGACGATGCTTGCGATCCAAAGCAGGCTGTTGCTGTTGCTCAACAAATGGGTTCAAAGGGTGTTAAGTTTGTTGCAGGCCATCTCTGCTCAGGCTCATCAATCCCAGCTTCGAAGGTTTACGAAGAAGATGGCATTGTGCAAATCTCGCCAGCTTCAACCAATCCAAAGTTCACTGATGAAGGTGGCTGGAACGTTGGTCGTGTTTGCGGCCGTGACGATGCGCAAGGTCTTGTAGCTGGTAACTTCTTGGCCAAGCATTTTGCTGGCAAGAAAGTTGCTATCATTGATGACAAATCAGCTTACGGCAAGGGCCTTGCTGATGCGACCAAGATGTCAATGAACGCTGCTGGTTTGAAAGAAACTATGGCTGAGTCAATCAATCCCGGTGAAAAGGATTAT
>CAXTKN010000035.1:0-15362 GCA_964244805.1 uncultured Aestuariivirga sp. | reverse complement strand
TTTCGCTCGATGATTACAATGAATTGGTGCGCGAGGCGGAGGATTTTCTGTCGGGTAAAAATAATGCAGTGAAGGCCGAACTCGCCAAGCGCATGGAGGAGGCGGCCGAGGCTTTGGAGTTTGAAACAGCGGCGCGGTTTCGCGACCGGATTCAGGCGATGAGTTTTGTGACGGCCACGCAAGGTATAAACCCACAAGGCATCGAAGAGGCTGATGTGTTTGGTTTGGCTTTCGAGGGCGGGCAATTTTGTGTGCAAGTATTTTTTATACGTGCTGAACAAAATTGGGGAACGCGCGCCTATTTTCCGAAGGCTGATAAATCGATGAGCGAGGGCGAAGTGCTTTCAGCTTTCATCACGCAGTTTTATGATGACAAGCCGATACCAAGGCAAATTATGCTATCGCATGACGTTGAAGAGCAAGCGCTGCTAGAAGAGGCCTTCACGGCGCACGCGGAACATAAAGTTGAAATTCTGATTCCGCAGCGGGGTGAGAAAAAAGCACTGACGGATTATGCCGTGACCAATGCCCGCGAAGCCAATGGTCGCAAGATGGCGGAGACTTCTTCACAAACGAAATTGCTTGATGGTGTGGCCAAGGCGTTTGATCTTGGTGCCGCTCCGCGCCGGATTGAGGTTTATGATAACTCCCATATTCAGGGTGCGCATGCGGTTGGGGGCATGGTGGTGGCGGGGCCCGAAGGCTTCATGAAAGCGCAATACCGCAAGTTCAACATCAAGTCCGAAGAAACGGTGGCGGGCGATGATTTTGGTATGATGAAGGAAATGCTAACCAGGCGGTTTTCGCGGCTGCTGAAAGAGCATGGTGATGACCGCGAGGCCAGCGAGAATGATGCAGCACTTTGGCCTGATCTGCTATTGATTGATGGCGGCGCCGGCCAATTATCTGCCGTACAGGCCGTGCTTGCCGAATTGGGCGTGCACGATCTGGCGGTTGTCGGCGTGGCCAAGGGGCCGGACCGTGATGCGGGGCGTGAACATTTCTTTGTCAGCGGCAAGCCAAGTTTTATGCTCGAAGCGCGCGATCCGGTGCTTTATTATGTTCAGCGCTTGCGCGATGAGGCGCACCGGTTTGCCATTGGCACGCACCGCGCCAAGCGTTCCAAAGCGATTGGGGTGAATCCGCTTGATGAAATTTCAGGTATAGGGGCTAAACGCAAGAAAGCCTTGCTCCAAAGCTTCGGATCGGCGAAAGCTGTGGCGCGGGCCAATGTATCTGATTTGGCCGCGGTTGAAGGTGTGAGTTCGGCATTGGCACAAATGATCTTTGATCATTTCCATCCGAATTCGTAGATGGACGAAACGGTGATTGATAAGATTGCAAAGGCAGTTGTGCCAGGGTCAAAAGTTTGGACACTTCCGAACCTGTTGACTTATGGCCGCATCATTGCTGTTCCACTGGTTGCCGGGCTTTTGATGTGGGGCACTGATCAATCGCGGTGGATTGCACTTGGCATTTACATTGTTGCTGCAATCACAGATTTTTTTGATGGATATTTAGCGCGCAAGTGGCAGCAACAATCAGCTTTGGGCCGGATGTTGGATCCGATTGCGGATAAGGTTTTGGTTGCCGCTGTTCTTCTTGTATTGGCTGCCGATGGAATTTTAAAAGACGGCCATTTGTGGGCAGCCATCATCATTATTTCACGCGAGGTTTTGGTTTCGGGTTTGCGCGAATTTTTGGGTGAGTTGCGGGTTTCTGTGCCTGTTACGAAAATTGCAAAATGGAAAACCACGGCACAGCTTTTAGCTATTGGTTTTTTGATTGCGGGGCCAGCTGCTGATAAATTTATTGCCCATACCACTCAAATCGGCATCGTTTTGTTATGGATTGCTGCTGCTTTCACGCTCTACACTGGATATGATTATTTCCGCGTTGGTGTGCGCCATGTGGTGGATGAAGAATGAAGATTCTTTATTTTGCTCGGTTCCGCCAAATTATTGGGCGCGGATCAGATGAGATTGAAATTCCCGTTGATATCAAAACCGTCAGCACACTGATTGATTTTTTGAAGGCGCGTGACGATCTCGTGGCCGAAGCTTTTGGAGATTTGCGGACTTTGAAAGTAGCGATTAACCAAAATCACACAGCACTTGATGCTTCGCTTGAGGGTGCCACTGAAGTGGCGTTTTTTCCACCTGTGACGGGCGGCTGATTAATGCGTCTTAATGTTTATTTGCAGCGGGCCGGCATCGGTTCGCGCCGCGAGGCGGAACGTATGGTGGCTGAAGGGCGCGTTTTTGTGAATGGCGGTGTGGCTCTGCCAACAACACCTGTTGAAGATGGCGACCAAGTGACGTGGGATGGCAATGCCGTGGCACCTGATCTGGCTGCAACTCCGCGACTGTTTTTGTTGCACAAGCCCATCGATGTGTTGGTAACGAACCGCGACCATAAAAATCGTCCGACGGTTTTTGAATTGCCCGCTCTTAATGTGCCAGGTCTGCCACGTTTAATGGCGGTTGGACGGTTGGACGTGAACAGTGAAGGCTTGTTGGTGCTTTCAACTGATGGCCCACTGGCGCAAGCCATGATGCATCCTGATACAGCCATGCGCCGGGTTTACCGGGTGCGCGTGCGCGGGCGGTTTACCGATGAGCAAATTGCCTCTCTTGCGCGGGGCGTTGTGGTGGATGGTATTGAATATCGCGGTGCGGAATTTACCGAAGAACTCGAAAAGGGTGGGCGCACGAATAGCTGGTACCGCGTGGTTCTGACAGAAGGCAAAAACCGTGAAATCCGTAAGTTAGTGCAGCATTATGGTGGCATGGTGAACCGACTTATTCGAACTCAATATGGACCTTTTAAATTGGACAAAATCGAGTCTGGCGAAATGATCGAAGTGCCACAAAAGACTGTGGCCTTGTTGGTCCATAATTTAAAGGCCGACAGTTCGTTGAAGTAAGTGAAAACCACCTAAATCATTGTTCAGACGATTTTTGATATTCTCTGTGATAGGCATTGCATGAAAATTTAGGAGCGCGATATGACTGACGCAGCCGTAACAGATTTAAATCATGTCTCGACGAATGATGGCGCTGCTCGCCGAACTTGTTCAATCTCTGGCAAACCATTTCCTGCACGCTCTTTACAAACATTGGGCAGTCTGCGGCCATCGCTCACCGAGCAGATTTTACAAGATCACCCTAAGCTTACACATGAAGCACTGATCAGTACAGTTGAGCTTGACAAATACCGAATGAAATATGTTGAGGATATGTTGTTGGCTGAGCATGGCGAGTTGACGGCGCTTGACCGCGAAGTTGCCAAGAGCATTGCTGAGCACGATACGATCGCTGAAAATATTGAAGATGTTTATGATGATCATCGTAGCATCGGCGATCAACTTGCTGATAATCTGGCTAGGCTTGGCGGCAGTTGGTATTTTTTAATTGGCTTTGGAATATTCCTAGCATGTTGGATGGCTTTGAATGTTTTGATTTACGCCAAATGGTCTTTTGATCCATATCCGTTCATCTTTTTAAATCTCATGCTTTCTTGTCTTGCTGCTATTCAGGCACCGGTTATTTTGATGAGTCAGCGCCGCGCAGAAAAGAAAGATCGTTTGCGTGCCGAGAGTGATTACCGCGTGAACCTCAAAGCGGAATTAGAAATTCGGCATTTGCATGAAAAGCTTGACTATTTGGTCAGCAAGCAATGGGAACGCCTAATGGAAATTCAGCAATTACAATTGGAAACCTTGCAAGAAAATCGGCCGAAGTCGTTGGTGAAGGCAATCAAAAAGAAAAAGAAAAAGGCCTCATCCGCGCCAACCCCAAGCGTCCGCTAATTGCAGGCACTCATTGTAGTTCATCATTGATCCCGTCGTTGACTCGTGACGCATACTTGACGCGGCGCTGGCATGGGCGAGTTTTAGGGATTGGATAAGTGGCCAGGCTTCGTGATGGCCAAATAGGATGCCTGCGGCAAAGGCATCGCCGGCACCGTTTGATCCGACGATTTCTGATTTTGGAATGTTGACTGAAGAGTGTTCGGCAATATCGCCATTTTGCGCCAAAACCACACCGCCCATTGGAAAGTGAATGGCACAGAGTGAAAGATTGCTGCGCGCCATTAAAATTTCTGCTGCCGTGCGACATGCGCTGGCGTCGGTCACGCCATTTTTGATTGTCGCAATCTCAGAAATGGCGCCTGCCTCATAATCGTTGATGATTAGTGTATCGAGATAAGGCAGCATTGGCAGGGCAGTGGTGCGGATTTTTTCGGGTTCGACCGAAACAAGTTCAATATTGGGTTTAAGGCCAGCGGCTTTCGCCTTTTTCAACACAGTCACCCATCCCGATGGATCTTCGTCCCATGGCGCGTCAAGCTTCTCATGGAGACCAGGCAGCCCTAAATGTACAATGCGGGCCGCTGAGTTGCTGAAATCAAAATCATGGGCCGTTTGAACCGCGTGAGCGCCAGGCGAATAGAAGAAAGTGCGCTTTCCTGAATCTGCAGCATTCATTACAAAAGTGAAAGAGGTTGAGACTTCAACGCGAGATATAAGTTTCGAACGTTCGATGCCATGTTCATCACAGATAGAAAGCAATTGCTTCCCGTTTTCATCATCACCTATCAGCCCTATGGCAGAGATGGGAAATGGCGCGCCAAGTTTTTTCAGCCCGACCGACATGTTGTGACCGGGGCAACCGCCGTGGCGGCGCTCTGATAACATTGTGGATACGGTCTCTTCCTGCGGCCAGTGGTTGATGCTGATATTGCGATCAATGCACCATGCCCCACCACAGAGTATGCCGCTGCGTCCCACGCCTTAGCCCTTAAGAACTGGATCAGTGATTTCCATATCGTCGGCCACTTCACGCTCAGGGTGCATTTTGTTTTTGACCATGTAGCCGTGATACATTTTCACAGCTTCACCCGGCGAAACAAGGCGTTCAATGACAAGGCGCATGATGCGCACCAATTCCAACGGCGCTTCGGCGAAATTGATCTTGCGTCCGAAGAGTGCCACGCGTGCGCCGTATTTTTCGGCTTGAGATATCAACTCAAAAGTATCTCTCGTTGTTCCCTTGGCCCCGCCTAAAATTCCCACAATTAAGCGCTGTGGATCATAACTTGCGAGCTCTTGCATTGCGGCCGCACCATTATATTGCATCTTGAGAAATACAGGTTGCTCTGCACTCATCACGCCAGCCAAGCAGCGCACGATAGAGTCGTTAATGTAGTGGCCGAGTTCCGATGGTTTCAATCCAATATCCATTGCTGGGTTAAAGATTTCGAGAAAATGGCGCATTTTCGCTTTGGTGGCTTCCTCGCGGAACCGGCGATAATTTTCCAAAGACCATAAGTCAGCATCTACATCATTGCTAAATGTTACTGAATAGAGGCCCAGATCGGAAATGCGTTTGACCTTTTCGGGGCGGGCGGTGCGGAAGGGTTGTGAAAAATCAGCTTTATAGTTTTGCCCGCGTTGCGACCAAATATCTGTGGTGTCATTCAGGCGCACAGCTGGGGTCACTTTGCTTTTGGCGAAAAGCTTTTTCTCGTGCAGAGCTTCTGCCGAAGAAGCGGACATTAACATGATGTCGACGAGGCCCGACTTGGTCATCTCAGTCATCGCTTCGAGATATTGGCTTTTGGTTTTGAGTTTATCGGTACCGCGCGCTGGGCCGGGGGCTGTTGTGCCAAAGCCCATGTCTCCGTCCTTGGCATCCGCAATGATGAAATCCTTGGGCGTATATTTTCCGGCATGGATGCGGGCGAGCTTGCTGTCGAGGGTTTTGGTCATCTGAATTCCAATTATATCTTCAGTGTTTTGTAGCGCTAAAGGGATCAGAAGGCTAGCCTAAGAGCCCAAATTTCAAAGTGCCTCAATTTCAGATGCATAAATCAATACAGCGTTGCGTCCTGTATCTGTGACATTGTATATGCCGCGGTCTTGCTTGACGAACCAACCATAATAGTCGGCACGCAGGATTGTTGCTGCGCGATCAACTTGCGTTGCTTTTTTCAAGTGCGAAACTTTCGTGGCGCCGTTGCTATGAAGATGACACAAGCACCTCAGCGCATCCTGTTTGTAAGCTGTCATGAGTTTGGTTTTTGTGCTGCCGCCGATATTGGGGTCGCCTTTACGTTTATGGAATTCTTTCAGCACGGCCACTTTGCGACTTTTATTTGGGCGCGGCGCGTATGGCACTGGCTCTGCCAATATATCCACACTACCGGATTTCGCAATGACCAGCAGGCCCAAGCCCAATCTCTTGCAGAGCTTTTGCGCTTCCAAAGGCACGGCGCGTTTAGGTTTGGCAATCGCGATGTAGACGTGTTCAGTGATGCTAAGCCGGTCTATAGCCTGATAGATCAGCTGCAATGTTAGGCCAGTTTTCAGTTCAACAATAATCGGTGGTTCATCACCGCGCACAGCCATGACATCACATGACTTCACCTCAGCTTTTACGACATAGCCTTGCGTTTCTAGCAAGCGCTTTACGGCAGGATAGAGATCGGTTTCTTTCAAGGTTTAAGTTCTTTCCGATATTCGAGAATATCACCCGGTTGGCAGTCCAAAACTTCGCAAATTTTCTCCATGGTTTCGAACCGAACCCCGCGCACTTTGCCGGATTTAAGTAAAGAAATATTTTGTTCCGTGATGCCCACCAATTCAGAAAGCTCCTTTGAACGCATCTTGCGGCGCGCCAGCATCACATCCAGATTTACGATGATAGGCATAACTAAACGATCAACTTGTTTTCTTCGGCAATGCGATTTGATTCTGCCAAGATGTAGCCGATCATAAATAACATGCCAGAAAACACCAACAGGAAGCCGTCGGTCGAGGAAAAAGAGATAACCAGAATTTTTTTACCGGGAGGATTAAGCATTGTCATGATTAATATTGTGATCGTTCGAATAATAGGATTGACAATAGCTAGCCATAAACAAAAACGACCAATTGATTTAAGCGCCTGTCCACTGGTTGATGGAAAAAGCTCGCCTGAAATATAAGAGTCAAAGAATCGTTTCGCATTCAAGAGAACCGCCGCAAACATTAAACTGGGCACTGCACCAATAATGAAGAGCAAAACATTTTGTTGCTGTGTGAGTTGTTCGGGTAAATCTGGAAACGCATCTTGCGACACTACTTGGTAGGCCAGTTTGGTGTTCGTCCACACATAGCCATAACCCAAAAGGCTTAGAATCATCACCGCGACGGACGCGCGTGAGAGCCACTTTGCCAATCTTGCGATTCTGGCTGGGGTATCATTCATGCTTGACTCTCCTGATTTTACGTACAATAATTATTGTAATACAGTAATTAATTTATGTAATATAGTGGAGATTGGTAAATTGCGCAATTGGTTTTTGATTGGAATTGGTTTGTTTGGATTGATTGGGTGTACATCGATGCCGCTCTCATCAATTGTTAAACTCAGCTCGGTGAATATGGGCAGCACCTTGCCGGAAGGCATACGTGTGGCATTTGTGACACCGAGCGTTTTGCAGATTCAGCAGGGTGACCTGTTTATGAATGTGCATTTGAAATCGGGTGACGGTGCAACAGATGTGCAGAAGAAACTTGATTTGTTGCTGGATGATACCCCACCACCAACAAGCGTTCTTGCAGCAAAAGGCATCGACGATGACATCCATATTCTTAAGCTGCGCCCTGAAGACGTGGCGCTGTTCAAGGGGCTACAGAAGTCCGTGAACGAATCAAAACAAGTTGGCAAGCATGGATCGTTGGATATCAACTTTGGTTCTAATGCGTGTGCGAAGAGTGAAGTCACTGGCCCATTATATGTTTCCGCGTTCATAAAAACCTCTGAGCTGAGTGATTATACTTTGCTTCTGAACAGGGCGAATTTAACAGAGCTGGCCAAAGAAGCTGGTGAAAATCCCAAGGTAAAAATATGTGTAAAATAGTTTTGATGATGGTGTGCGCCATCGTTTTGGCCGCTTGCACACGAGAGCAAGTGCAAGATGGTATCAGCTCATCGTTGCGCGGTGCTTGTGCACAAAGAGCTGAAGATTGCACAGTGCATTGCGGTGCTGGAGAAGTGGCAGATGGTCGAGGGCAATGCCACAAGGAATAGTTATTTTCGAAGCAGTTGCCATCCATTCAATGCCATGGCCAGTAGCATAACCACATAGATTGCTGCCAAACACACAGGCATCGCGTCAACACCGAACTGATCGATCGCAGCGCCAGCGATAGGCGGGCCAACAAGCCCGCCGATGCCCCACAACATCGAGACAGCTGCACCGGCACTCAACATTGAACGGCCTTTGAACGTATCACCTATCATCGCGAAGAACACAATATATACGCCGACTGCAAAGAGACGCAGCGCCAAAGTGATTGGCCAAATACTCCAATGTGTGATTGTTGGAATCATCAGCAGCGATAGGGCAATGGTAAGAACTACCGAAATCAAAACCAGTTTTGACCGCGACATGTGATCTGCCACATAGCCAAACGGAAAATAAAGGATAGCGCATGCAACGATGCCAAACCCCAACATAAAGCTCGCGAGATTTAGGCTCAAGCCGTGATGCGTTCCGAAGATCACGAAGAATGGAATGTAAATACCTTCAAACAAAGTTATTGCTGCGATGCCTGCAAAAATTAACGGCTGTTGGCGCACGACTTCAATCATGCCGTGCCCACCTTCTGGTGGTTTAACTTCGCTGGGTTTTACACAGAGCAAGATCAAAATTCCGAGTCCTACAAAGCTCATGCCAGTCACCCAAGGCAACCAACCATTGATGCCTGTGAAAGGGATGATCAAGGGCCCTACTGCGAAGCTGAATGTCAGAACCGACGTATATATCCCAAATACCCGGCCGCGATTGCTCTCTTCAGTCATCGTCATGATCCATGTTTCGCTGGCCGTGAAAGCAAGCCCAAGTGCCAGACCAAAAATAAACCGCAATGGGAACCACCATAGTGGCGGGACGAGATTAAAGAGCCCGAGCGATAGCAACATCATCATGAGTGATGAGCCAATTACATTGCTGTTGCCGAATCTTGAAATAATGGCTGGAAAGAAAGGCGAAGAAACCAAAATCCCCAGCGGCCCCATCGCAGATACAAGGCCAATCAAAGTGGCCGACCAACCCATTTGCTCAAGCAGCAGGGGATTGAGCTGAAATGTCAGACCAATGGAAATATCACAACACGCGACTGTGGAAATGGCGGCAATGAGATTGGCGGTGTTCTGGGATAGGCGCATTTTGCCTTCATACATGAAAGCTCGGTTGGTGTTAGAATCCAAATTGCCTTATCGAGTCTTATCATAATCTCACCGCATTCGAATAGGCGTCCATCAAAGTGCGGCTCATATTGCCGGGTTTGAATTTATAGGGGCCAACTTCGGCGACGGGTGTTACCTCTGCTGCGGAGCCCACAATGAAGCACTCGTTAAATGTCGCGAGTTCTTCGGGCAAAATGCGGGTTTCAATCACTTCCATGCCTTGCTGCTTGGCAATCGCAATAACCGTTTGGCGGGTGAGGCCGTTGAGGAAGCAGTCGGCGATTGGTGTGTGGATTGCGCCGTCCTTGATGAAGAAAATATTGGCGCCCGTGCATTCAGCCACACGGCCTTGCCAATCGAGCATCATGGCATCGGCATAGCCCTTTTTCTCGGCCTTATGTTTGGAGATGGTGCAGATCATATATAGTCCAGCAGCCTTGGCATGCACGGGCGCGCACATGGGATCAGGCCTGCGATATTCAGCGATGTCGAGCCTGATACCCTTCATTTTTGTCTCGGGATCAAACATGGACGGCCAGGCCCAAGTAGCTATCGCCACGTGAATTGTGTTGTTCTGGGCTGATACGGCCATCATTTCTGAACCGCGGAAGGCGACGGGGCGGACATATTGATCACCGCCGCCGCTGATACGAACGATTTCATCTTTAGCGGCGTTGATCTCATCATCGGTGAATGGCAAATCAAAATCCATGATCTGGGCCGATTTGCGGAACCGCTGCGTGTGTTCCTTAGATTTGAAAATTTTACCGTTATAAGCACGTTCGCCTTCAAACACCGATGAGCCATAGTGGAGCCCATGGGTCAAAACGTGCACATGCGCATCTTTCCAAGGAATAACCTTGCCATTCATCCAAATATGGCCGTCGCGTTGGTCAAATGGAATGATAGACATGGAAATCTCCTAAACTGTTTTGCATTGCTGTGCTTGATTGCTAGAACAGCAGGAAGCTAACATAACTGGATAATATGTCAATATGACTGACATAAATTTAAATCGGGGATTAGGAGAGGCAGAAGCAGTGGCTTTGGTCGAGCTTCTGTTCTTTGCATACCGCGATTTTGTGGCTGATCCTGATCATGTTCTGGAAGGTTTGGGCTTTGGCCGCGCGCATCACCGCGTGTTGCATTTTGTGGGGCGAGATCCGGGAATGACGGTGGCGAGTCTGCTCGAAATTCTCCAAATTACCAAGCAAAGCCTGGCGCGGGTTTTGAAAGAATTGATTGATAAGGGATATGTGTTTCAGAAAGAAGGGGAACAAGATCGGCGTCAGCGGCTACTCCATCTCACGCCTTCGGGCGAAGTGCTGCGACAAAAATTAATTGCGCCGCAGATTGCCCGTTTCAAGCGTGCTGCTCAAGAAACTAAATTCGAGAAAAAAAATGATTTCCACAGTTTGTTGTTGCATTTGATCAATCCAGAAAACCAATCTGTTGCTGAAAAGTGGATTGAAAGTTCGGCCTCAAGTGAATGAAGCGCCACATATATTGGTGGTTGACGACGATCGGCGCATTCGTGAATTGCTGAAGTCCTATCTTTTGGAAAATGAATACCGCGTGAGCACGGCTGCGTCTGCAACGGAAGCACGCAAGCAGATGGAAGGCATTGCCTTTGATCTCATCGTGCTTGACGTAATGATGCCCGGTGAGAGCGGCTTAAGCCTTGTTAAGTCATTGCGCGGCGAAAAGCAGAATGTGCCCATTTTGATGCTTTCGGCATTATCTGAAACGACAGACCGGATAGCGGGGCTTTCCTCCGGCAGCGATGATTATTTGGCAAAACCCTTTGAACCCAAAGAATTGCTGCTGCGTCTCCAATCCTTATTGCGCCGTGCCGGGCCTAAATCTATTAAACAAAGAAAAATTACATTTGGCGATTGTCAGTTTGATCTTGCAATGGGTGAGTTTCTACGGAATGGCGTGTCCATAAAACTCACGTCGCGCGAGAAGGATATATTGCGCATTTTGGCTCAGAGACCGGGTGAGGCCTTTAGCAGGTTGCAACTGGCGCTCACTGGTGCAGAAGAAAACGAACGCAGTGTTGATGTGCAGATTAATCGTTTGCGCCAAAAGATAGAACCCGACTCCGCGAATCCAAAATATCTGCAAACCATGCGCGGCGCTGGCTATGCGTTGTTTATTGATCAGTATTAAATATGGACGTTAAGCCCAAGTTCACTTTTTATGATCGCTTCAATGAAGTGCTGGAACGTTATGCGCCAGCAGGCCTTTATCGCCGCGCCATGGCTATTCTTATAATCCCCGTTGTGATCCTTCAGCTGATTGTGGCGAGCTATATTCTACTACGCTACTGGGACAATGAAACCCTAGTTCTCGCAAATACGCTTTCCAACGAAATCGGTCTTTTGATTAGCAGTTATGAGCATTCTGATAAGTCGGATGCCGCCCTCGAAGGAATCAAGAAAACAGCCGTCGACCAATTGCATATGGATTTTGATTATGCGCGGGGCAAAGAGGTGCCAACAAATTTTCAACCCAATCTGTCAATCTTTGACCAGCGCATTCAGAAATATTTGAACGCCGATAAGTCGCGCCATTATTGGGTGGAAAGTGCCGCAGCAGGTGGCAAGGTTCAGATCATGGTCGAAGTTGAAAAAGGTCTCATCTTCTCAGCGCGATTGTTCACGGATCGTGGCCGCGTTGTCGGCGCGCCGTTTTTATTGATCTTCATGCTCGTGTCGACTACTGTTTTATTATCAATTGCTGTTATATTTTTGCGCAATCAGATCAATCCAATTTTGGATTTGACGAGGGCTGCACAGGCTTTTGGTAAGGGTAGAGATGCTGAAGCGTTCAGACCTCAGGGTGCAACAGAAGTGCGCCTTGCCGGTGAGGCCTTCATCGATATGAAACGCCGTATCGCGCGCCACGTTGATCAACGCACCACGATGCTGGCCGGTGTATCGCATGATCTGCGCACGATTTTAACCCGCTTCAAACTTGGCCTCGCGGTTTTGGGTGATAGCACTCACACCAAACCACTGCATGAAGATGTAGTCGAGATGCAGCATATGCTCGAAGATTACATGGCCTTCGTGCGCGGCGATGGTGGCGAGCAGATATCATCGGTTCAAGTTCAAGAAGCCGTCAATTCTGTGGTCAAATCATTCTCCCGCGAGAAAGCCAACATCCAAATTTTGAATGTGCCCAAACTCATCCTGCAGTTGAAGCCCAATGCCTTTCGCCGTCTTCTCACCAATCTGATCAGCAACGCGGTTCGCCATGGGAGCTTGGTTGAAATATCGGGTGAAATTCGTGATGAGAGACTTTGGCTTTACATTGATGACAACGGACCTGGGATCCCCGAAGATTTGCGCGACGATGCATTCAGACCTTTCGTGCGTTTAGATCAATCACGCAATCTGGACCAGACAGGTTCGGGCTTGGGTTTGGCCATTGCCCTCGATATTGCACTGGCGCACGGCGGCGATATTCAGTTGGGTGATAGCAGCATCGGCGGGCTTCGTGCGGCGATCCGCATACCAATTTGATTTCACCACATTGATGTTTTAGCGCGGGCTGGCCAGTTGCTGTTGTATTCGTCAGCGTTGATCTTGCCATGCGTTACGGCTTCCAGCATTTCGCCAATCGTTGGCACTTCCGATTTTTCAACATGTTTTGAAGAATCCCAAAGTCCCGCACGCAGAATAGCACGCGCACATTGTGTGTAAGCTGCCTCAACTTTGATGATGATCACCGAGCGCGGAAGATTGCCTTCCATTTCAAAGGATTTGCATAGCTCTGCATCGGTCGTCAAATATGCGCTTCCGTTCACGCGGAAAGTCGTACCGCTGCCTGGAATGAAAAACAATAGTGCCACGCGCGGATCGGCCACGATGTTGCGCAGACTATCGATGCGGTTGTTGCCGCGCCTGTCAGGCATAGCAAGCGTTTTTGAATCGAGCACGCGAACAAAACCCTGATTGTCGCCACGCGGGCTGCAGTCCAGTCCACCGGCGCCAATGGTAGCCAAGGCCACGAAAGGTGAAAGTTCAATCAGCTTTTGATATTGCGGAATGAGATAATCAATCTCTTTAGCCATTGAGGCCAGTACGGGTTGTTGATGATAAATGGCTTCGAGTTCTGCTATTGTGTTGATCTGTTGCATGGGCTTTGCCTTTCATTTCAAACCTAGCTGATTTTTATTTCAGAACAACTTGCCCCCATTGGGAACAGCTATGCTTGGGGCGATGAGCACAACGCCGCCTGCATCATCAGGGAAACCCAATGTCAAAACTTCAGACATGAAAGGCCCGATTTGGCGCGGGGGAAAATTCACCACTGCCGCAACTTGACGGCCTAACAATTGTTCGATTGAATAATGCTTGGTGATTTGTGCCGACGATTTCTTGATCCCAATAACCGGGCCAAAATCGATCTTCAATTTAAAAGCCGGTTTGCGTGCTTCGGGAAAGGGCTCCACACCAATAATAGTGCCAATGCGAATATCAACTTTTTCGAATTCGTCGAAGGTGATATGTCCGCTCAACTTGCCAGTTCCTTCGAGCGATCTGCCGCGGCTTTGATTGCCTTTTCAAACAACGGCTTCATCCCGTCATCAGCCATCAGAACTTGCAGCGCCGCATATGTCGTTCCATTCGGCGAAGTGACATTATGGCGCAATGTGGCTGCATCAATTCCCGTCTGCCGCATCAACTCTCCAGAACCCGCCACGGTGGCGCGTGCCAGTTGCATGGCAAGGGCAGGTGGCAAGCCGATCTTCTCACCCGCATTGGCCAAACATTCGGTCAGGTAAAATACATATGCCGGGCCAGAACCTGAAACAGCGGTAACCAGATCAATCATGCTTTCATTCTCGACCGTCACCACTTCCCCCGTGGAAGACAAAAGCGTGTTGGCCAAATTCTTTTGCAATTCTGAAACATTGGCGTTGGCATATATGGCGGTAATGCCACGGCCGATGGCTGCGGGCGTGTTCGGAATAGTGCGGATAATCGCTGCGTCATTTCCAAAATGCTTCGCGAATGTTGCAATCGTTTTGCCCGCCGCAACAGAAAGGATGAGTGGGTTTGAAGATTTCAACGCAACCAGATTAGGCAAAACATCGTCCATCACTTGCGGTTTGACAGCCACGACGATCACTTCAGCGTCCTTTACGGCTGATAGATCTGGATTGTGACGAATGCGGTGCTGCACTAAAACATCCAACACCTCGATTGGAGGTTTTGGATCAATCGCAATAATTTGTTTAGGGTCTGCACCAGCTTTCAGCCAGCCTTCGAGCATCGCCCCGCCCATTTTGCCGCATCCGGCCAAAACCAAAGTGCCATTTAGTGAAATGCTCATGCTTCGCCCATGGTTTCTAACAACGCAGATTGCAACGCATCTTCCGCAGTATGCCCGGCCCACACCACAAATTGAATTGCAGGATAATAGCGTTGCGAGGCTTCAACGCCAATGCGAATAACAGCTTCGCATTGTGCGTCATTGGCTTCGGCTCCGCCCGCCAATAACAAAGCGTAACGATATACAATTGAACCATCAGCCCACAAATCAAAATGACCATGGATCATTTGCGAATTAATGATCGCCAAAAGCTTGGCCACTTCATCGCGACGTTTTGGGGGCACGCGCAAATCCAAAACGCAGGCAAAATGCAACGACTCTAAATCATCGCGCCATGTGAATGAAAGACTGAGATCAGCCCAACCGCCGCCTACTTGCATGACCACCTCATGATCGTTGGTGCGGTCGATGTTCCAGTGATTGCTCTCGGCCAAGCGCTCAACGCGGTCGAGTGGATTTGGTTGCTGTGCCTCGTAGGCCGTCATATTTATATTCCTCTGAGGGCAACACGAATCGTTGCACCCTCAGATCGTAATGTGACGCGTTGCGAATGCTTCGGCAACGGCAACGCTGATTCCTCCACATGAATTTAATCTGGAAGAACCACAACTCGATTCGATTTTAAGTTATTTCTTGAGCAAAGCTTCCAGTGCGGCGATGCGAGTTGAAAGGCGGTCATTCTCAAGCCGCGCCTTTTCGGCCATATCACGAACCACATCGAACTCTTCGCGCTTAACAACATTCAAATTGTTCAAAACGCGTTCGACTTGGGTTTGC
>CAXTKN010000034.1:0-15501 GCA_964244805.1 uncultured Aestuariivirga sp. | reverse complement strand
CAAAATGGCAGCTTAACAAGAACTCACTGGTCTCCGGCAAACCCGGGGCGGTTCAGAGTCCCATTATAATGTTGTTTTCTGACGAGTGACGAGCTCCAAGGTAGGTATATTTCGGATTGTCACCTAACAATAGATTGGGATGCAGCCAAGTTGCAGCTGTCTAAATAGCATGTTGGTGTTCTTTCACATGACCAAACCCATAAGGCAGCCATATGCTGCCGCGTGCTGCCGCGCCAACTAGGCGACATAAGTCCTATGACGTAGGTTGAGTTGAGGATTACAATTTCGATAATCGAGCCAACCACGGTCGGCGGTACCGGTTGGCTAGCAATCGCTTGAAGGTTTGGATCGAGCACACAGAATCTGAACTTCACTCCTACCGAATGTGCAAGCCATGCGACGCGCAAGGCCAATTTTTTATCTATCTGATTACGAGAGAGTTCAAATAGTGATAGGCACCGCGAAACCATGTTCGACTATAAGCGTCGCCCCCGGCAGATTTGAAGCTGGGCAAATTGACTGCAATTCAGGGGGTAAAGCTAAGGCTTCCCGTCGCTTGAATAATCCCGCCTAAGAAATTTAGCGCGGAACTTCCACCATTTTCCCTTTCTGGTGCATCGATCGTGGCAAGACTGGCGGATAGTTGCAAACCAAGGAAACCATCCGCATGCTCGGGCAATTGTATTGCCTGATGCCATCGTTTTTAATTGCGGGCGAAACACCGGAAAGGGAAAAGGAACTCAGGTACTCGCCGGAGTCGCCCAGCTGGGCCTGTTCCTGCCCGGACCATTTAACACTGATGGTGATATTACGAGCCACAATAATAATAGTAGCACCGCAACTAAAAGCTGGCTGTTACTGTCTCATTGGGATCTTTTTTATTCAAATGCATCACAAGCGCACCGCTTTGCTGAAGTGAACCAACTCACATTAAATCCAGACATAGAACTATTCAGACCTAAAATGCCGGATAGTCACGAAAACAAAGTTGCCAAACTCCAAGTGGCGTCGGCCTGCAGGAATTGTTGAACTTCATTATCATCGGTCGCCTTGCGAACCGTGTTGTCACCCTCAAAACACATGCAGACGTCGCCTTTGCAGAATTTCTTGACCACATCCAAATCCATCAGTCGATTGATGCCAGCAGCTGACATTTGTGAATTCAAGCCGCCCGCAATCTTGTCGCCTAGTGGCGAAATCACCGCAGCTGATGTGAGCGAACCATCATCGTCAAACTGAACGTAGATAATGCCGGTCCCGTCCATGCAGTCATCGTTAAAGTTCTGGTTGATCCACGACTCATACATCGCGACTTCAGGAATTTGCGCCACAGGAGCTTGTACCCTGCCAACAGCATCCATTTCGTTCTGGATACCGCCAATGTAACCGCCTCTACCGCCTTCGTCGTAAGAATTGTATTCTTCAGTAAGCATTTTCAGCAGATCGCGGCCCGTTTTATCTTGGGTATAGGCATTGGAAATGGCACTACGCGCTGATTTGATCCACTCAGCGACCGCTAGACTCTTCGATGCTGCTGCCGCACGGTCAATTTCATCTGATGCCGCATGAATAACATCAACAAGCGGGCCCAGATCCGCTCCAGTGGCGTCCTTCACTGCTGTCACAGCAGATTTTTCAACTACCTTGAGACCTGATTTCATGACCACGCCAAGAAAATTTGGCTTCGCGTCGGCAGGCGAAGCTGAGCTTACTGTCGTTTGAAAGTTATCTATACCGGTCAATAGAGATGTTGCGATTTTTGCTTTTGCTTCAACTACCGCCGCGACATAGTCGCGAAGAGTTTGCATGTCGGTATCATAGTCAGCAATAGATGAATCAACCATAAGACACCTAGAATATTGTTAAAAAATATCGCTCCGGCCTTTCTTTTACATAAGCGCATGGTCGCAAGTTTGTCAACAGATGCGGCGACTAGAAATGGTGGAATCTTTATTTTAAAAACTACTGACCTCGAGATCAAACGGAACGCAATCGCGCGCTGATCTCAACCATTGCCGCAATTTCTCACGTGTTGATTTACTTTTGCCCTTTGAACTAATTTCAGACTGACCCACTCCACCTCTGTCGTATCTGTTGACGCTAAGTCCGAACTCATGGTTGGATCGAATCCTCTGGCCTCCGCTTTGCATCAAACTCGCAGGTTTGACCATGTCCACGCGAAGCTAGTTTACTGCTTGGGATCAGTCAAACTTTGAATTTCCCCGATCAGATACTTTGGCCATGGGCATTCATGCTTAAACCTGCGACGGCGTCGTCAATCAGGTGTTCGTCGCTTGCGGTTCGATATCCTGGTCGAAAGCGACTGCGCTCGCCTCTGTCCGCCAACGTCCTCAACTGAACCACTCGCGCCAAGCCTTCGCACCCACTGCCCATTCGGGAAAACGTCGCGCGTCTTCATGATCAAGTTCTTCGTAGGTATTGAAGTTGGGCATGACGTTTCCCCAGGCATTCGTGTGCAGCCAACCGAAGCGATTTGTGTGGTGCGAAGCGTTCGGCCATAGAACCCTCGAAGACAAGTCCAAACCCTAACATGCTTCAACCGTTTGTAAAGTCACAGAGCAAAGGGCCGGAAAATCTAGGCCTGTGTGATCGCGGAATTGGGAGCAAATCACTTTCGGTAATGCATTGCGCGGTGCCTTGATTATCCGTCTTTGAGCAATCAACAGCGTGAATGGCACAGCTGTCATGCTTTGCGGTGAAAACCGCAAGAGAGCTACGTCTTTTGATGGTAGCAGTTGCTCAACCTTTCGCCCAAGACGCGGGCGGCGTCTACGCTGTCGAAATTGTGGGGTTGACGTTGACACTTCCGCAAGCTTCCACGAGAATCGTGCGCTGCATCGCATTTCTGGTCGGTAGCTCCCATGCATTTGACACGCACCCAACTTTTTCAATCCAACCAGGGGCATTCCCTGCTTGATCATGCGGAGACATTCGATGTCGCCATCAGCTTCACTGCGCGCGATCCGGCCGCCGGGCAACTGGCGGCGGAGCTCCATTCACAACTTTCGCGGATGGGTCTTAAAGTCTTCTACTATGCCGACATTGAGGAGGCCGCTCGCGTCTTGGGCGAAAGGCTGAGCGAACTGCTACCGTCGATCTATCGCGATCGGGCGCGGTTTGTGGTGATCGTCGCCTCGCCGCAATATGGCAAGACCTTCTGGACCAAGCGCGAATTGCGGGCGACGCTCAAGCGGCCTGATGACGATGCAGGGCGCAAGCGCATCGCCGTCATCTCGGCTGATGGCAGTATGATCGCCGCTTTGCCAAGAGACATGCTGCATCTTGGATCAGAAGCGGTGGAGCCGGAAAGTGTCACAGCCGCAGCGAGGTTAATCGCGGCGCGCTGCGGCGTGAAGCCTGGACGGTGGCGGAGCTGGTGGCCATTGGCGCTTCCGACTGCTGCCAGCATGCCGCTCTTGGCTCAAGCGACATTGGCGGGTTCCGAGCCAAGCTTGACCCCATGGATCGTGATTGCGGCGCTTGCCTCCATCGCATTGGCAGGCATGGTCGCGCTGGTTCCAAGGGTTTGGATGGCGCGCCGCAAGGCTGCCGTAGGCCAGAAGCTAATGGTCGTCACAGAAGGCCCGGCACTAACGATGTTTCGTAGCGTTTCGACCGTCGCCGGCGTTGCATTTGGACTCGTCGCACTTGCGCTTTCCGCACTGTGCGGTTGGACGATCGCCGAAGCGAGAATTGCGGTACGCGACATAAGGGCTCTGGCGACTGGAGGTTCTGCGGACGAGGCGATGCGCCGATTCTCAAGTGAGCGGGTACGCCTCGCATCATTCGAAGCGGAGTTGCTGCCGCTGTTTGAGAAATCAATCAGCGATGCCATGCCCGAAGAAGGTTGGTTACGGTTTCCGGGTCTCTATCGCCTGTTCGAGGATATTGGTGGAACAAAATCGCCCGGACTCGAAGACAAATTTATCAAAACCGCCATTGGTAAATTGCGAGAGGGCGACGATGTGTTGGATCAAATTCAAGTGTCCTTTGCTCTACGCCCTGTCGCGCCTTCACAAGCAAAGCGTCTCCTTGCAACTTCACTTGCTCGAACTCTTGAGTGGGAAATGAGCGGCAACGACTTCTACTATGGCTCCAACGGGGTTAGGGGCTGGGCTATTTACGCGCAACTGCGCGATGCCGACGGAGTAGATGAATGGATTAAGGCCAATCGCAAGAGCATGCTCGAAAACAATCCGGGTCTTGCGCCACAAATTGCCGTCTATCTCGCTATACGCGAGGATGCGTCGGCGTTCGATGATGTATTGAAGTTTCTCGGTCAGAATGACCCTGATGCGGACGCGCTCGCGGCCTTGGCAAGCGCGTCTCTGCCGAGCGCGTTCCGGGTGAGGATCACTCCGGCGCTTGCTGCGGCGTGGACGCGGCTGCATGCCGACGAACGACCGACGCCCATGGGCTTTGGCCTAGCCGCAGCCTATGCCATGCAGGCGCCGGCTGAGGCAGAGGCGTTGTTTTTAGACAAGGCTATGACATCGACGCATGAACAAGAGCGGGCGCATGCGCTGAACGGCCTGTATGTGCTTGTGGCGCGCAATTCAATGGCAAACGGTAAAGCGGTCACCGAAACCCTTCTGGACAAGCAGAAGAGTGCCAGTGAACTTGAGCAGATGGCGGCCAATGGCCAGTGGGCCGGCGTTCGCGCTTGCGCCAGTAACGCTGGTCAATCGCTTGAAACCGAATTGCGCATCCTCCTCGATGCCAAGCCGGGACAGAATCGCACGCCGGCCGGCGTCGTGCCGCTTCAGGTGTTGCCCGGCATCGACGCGGTTGACGTGCTCAAGAAACTGAAAGCCTACATCATCGCATGCAGCGCCAGCGCCGACCCTTTGCTTGTCACGGCGGTCCGCACGCGGTATGGCGCGGAAACTCGAGACGTGTCGGCAATCGGCTTCACCGCCTTGCGCGAACGCTATGAAGCCGCCGCGAAGGATGTGCCGGGCGCCGCCTACGAGCCCAAGGTTCTGTACTTGGTGCAGCTGTTGCGGGAAATGGGCAATACTGGCGATCCGGCGGCGGCGGATTTCCTGGATTCGATTTTCGATCGCCTGCCGCATGGCAACATGACAATCGCGGCTGCGGAAAGCCTGCTGCGTCTTCGCGGACGATTTGGGCAAGTAGCGCTGGAGCGCGTCCGCGAGCTAGTTGCCATGAAAAGCAGCGTCTACCGGCCCGAAGCGTTGGAGATGATTGGACGCAATGCCGATGGCATTACCGATGCCGCCGAACGGCCACAGATCATCCACAGCGTCGCCGTGGTATCGATTTCGGGCGACGCCAGCGAGCGCGGCCAGATGCTGGACGTGTTGAGTCGACTCGATCCGCAATTGGCGCAGCGACGGGCATTCTTTCTAACGCTGTCGAACAATCCCGAAGACCGACTAGAAGGTATCGAGCGGCTGTGGCACCTTTGGCAAGCAAGCGAAAAGTGAGCAATGTTCGTCTCGTTTCAGTTCCGTCAAACATTTGAAGCGAGCGTTTGGGTTACATTGGTCTCCATCAAATTCTGGGCTTTTGTTAATTCAGTGCCGCGGACAAGACCCGTTGCAATATTGTTATCGAATTCGCGACGACACCAAATCTTCTGATAATATATTTAATGAGGATGCTAGGTTTTGAGTTCTGCAAGTGGCCGGTAATTTTAATCAAGAGCACAAGTGGTGCCGAAGTGGGACGTCCTTTCAATTTCTGATCTGCATTGATCGCAAATGAACAACAGCAATCTAGTAGGAGCCCCGATCAAAACATATACTCACCCGACAAACGCATTTTGTAGCAAAGCTTTTTTGTAAGGCCCCACGTCGGCGCTCTTTCGTACCCAATTAATTTACCGCCATATATCATGTCGATCTATTCGATCTCCGCTGCCGCTGGGTTCAACTCTTTGCAGGTTTTTTGGTATGGCGTTTTTCCCAAATAGCGCACCCACTCCTCTTCAGTCAGGTTGCGGCCCATGCGAGCACAGGCTTTGTCGATCAAATCCTGTGGATGGATCGGGAATTGCTCGAGCCGTATGTCTTCATCCCCAAAGGCGGCGTTGAGAAATGCGTGATCAGAGCTAAAGCCAATATACGCGTGTTGCTCAGTCAGTCGAGCCCGGATCAATTCCGTTTCTGCGGCGATGTCAAATACCCGCAGGGTGGCATCATTATCGTCATGTTCGTCTGTCTGGGTAGGATCGAGAGCCACTGACGCCAATAGCTTACCATCAGTACTGAAGACGATCTGGCGGATCCTAAACACGTCTCTTTCTTCTTCCTTGTGGTCCAATGCAGCCACGCGCTCGCCAGTGTCAACGTCATATACATTGACGAAACGGCTGCGCCCACCAAGAGCGACATGCTTTCCATCGGGGCTAAACGCAACGCTTTCGACAAGTTCATTTTGTTCGAATTGTTTGGGATTTTGGTCGCCGGATGTTTCGAACACTTCCGCCCCGCCGCCTCCTGAAGATACGATCAACCGCTTCGCTGAGTGATCAAACGCCGCAGCAATTATGCCGTCTCCGCCGATGACGCGAATGACACGGCCAGTTTTGGAATCGAATATAGTTGCTCCCTGCGGTCCCACAGAGAAAACCATCGTTCCGTCCGGACTGATTGACAGCGGGCGGCCATTGCTATGCGCCACTTCGGCCATCACCTTACCCGCCATCACGTCCAAGACTTGGGCCGGGCCGTTGTAGCAACCAGCTGCCAGCAATCCACCGTCGGCACTGAGGCTCAACTCTCTCGCTTTTGCTATCTGACAATCTTGCAAGCGGGCCAATGGTTGTTCTGTGCCAGCGGCAAAAGCCGCGACAGTGTTTCGGTTAAGCACACCGGCAACAATCTTGCCGTCGGCACTGATAATCATTCGTTTTAATCCGCCCAGTCCGCGTGCCTGTATAAGTGCTGTCCCCTCATCGGTTTCGAATACCGTCGTCATCCCATTTGCCTTTGATGCGGCAAGTTCGCCGTTTGGACTAACTGCGATAGCCGAGACAGGGACCGAGCCCTGATGCTTCAGTCGTGCCAAGCGCCTCCAACTCCCGGTTCGAAAGACACTGGTGCTGCCGTCTCGCTCGCCAGTTCCTACGGCGAAAATCTCGCCATCCTGGCTCCATTCAAGAACACGCGCCGAATCCACCAGCTTGATTTGTGGGAAACCTTGTTTCTTCTCAACGTCTTGAACATCGATGGCGGGATAGCCGGCATAGGCTGGCTGTGTGATCAAGAAATTGCCCTGTCTGCTGAACCAGGCATCGCTTGATCCTGATTTAAAATGTTCACGTTCTTGCCCTGTTGCCGCGTCCACAACACTCACGTCTTCCTTTTCGCCATAGGAGGCGACAGCCGCCAGCTTTCCGTCGGCACTGAAGTACATTGTGCTGATCGTTTCGTGGCGTTCTGGAAGTGCCTGCGTAAGTGCGGTTTTAGAATCGAATAGCCATGCTTTTTTCCCGGACGCCACGGCGAGTTGCTTGCCGTCGGCATTGACGAAAATCTTGGTAACAGATTCTGGCAGGTCGGTGGCAGCAAGCTGGCGTCCCGAAAACACATCCATGACTTTTATGCTTTTACCTGCGGCCACCGCCAGTGCCTGTCCGTCCGCACTGAAGGCAAATATGCTGCCTTTTGTCCCATCATCACGCCGAGCAATTTCCTTGCCATTGGCCACAGAAAAAATGCGCACAGAATCATCACTTGCGGCGGCAATCAGATCTCCTGCCGCATTGAAGCCAACAAAACGGGGCCAACCTGGAAAAGAAATTTTCTGGATCTCCTTTCCTCCACGCGCGGGGAAGATCATGACCGCGTCTTTGTCACCCGTTGCCAGCAACTGTCCATCGGGGCTGAAAGCTATACGAGATCCAATGTCCTGTTTGGAAGTAAACCGTGCCACCGGCTTTGCCCCAGCGGCAACCAGTTTCCACAACACTTCGTAGCTATTGGCGTCGTCTGCCTTGCGTGATGCCTCAATTGCCACTAAGACTGCCGTTGTCCACTGGCTGTCAACCGAAGCAAGGCGTTGAGCTTCTGCCCGCAACTGTCGACCTTGCGCGACATCACGCTGTGCAACGGCTTCGTTCCGTTGATTCACGGCAAAGACTGCGGCGCCTGTCGCCATCACAGCTAGAACAAATAGCGCGCTTGCCGCAGACCAAGCCCAGGCTTTGTTTTTGCGAAGTTGCTGAACATCTTCGCCATCAAGTTCGTCCTTTGCCATACCATGCAAAGGTGCGGCAATGTCGAGAGCTGCGCTTCTGAATTCGGCATTTGCTATCGTCATATTGGCCTGGGTTCTGGCCCAACGTAAATCAACGTAAAGTGGCTCGTCCTTGAAACTGCCTTGGAGTATGTTTGGTACGGCAGTCGTGTGATTCCAGTCAAAGTCTTGCTGCGCGTTATCCCAATTCAACTCGCCGTCGGTGAGCAATATTAATATCTTGTTGCTGGAACGATTTTCAAGCCACCACTGCAGCTCCTTCTGCACCCAGTGGGACTGAGCCGCTGGCGGAGACGCCATAAACAAAAACCACTCTGAGTCGCCGAGTGCCTGTTCAATAGCAGGCCATAAAGCTGAATTGGCCGCAAGGCTTGTTTTGTCACGGAAAACTCTGAGGGCACGGCGCCGATACCACGGTTTCGCGAGGGTGTGCAGCGCACGTTGCACTGCAGGCGCCAGATTTCCGTCGGCAGCGTGGCTATAGGAGATGAAGCCGTGGTAGAGCATCGGAAGTATTCCGTAGCAAACAATTTGCTGCTGCCAATTGAGATGTTTTTCGGCTAAGTTCTCCTCAAAAGCAAGCCAAATGATATCGCCATTGCCAAACATAGAATGGCCCTTGGACGCTCCCACACGTGGTGTTTAAGCGCCCAAGGCTATCGCATAATAGGCTCAAAAACGCATATTCGGCAGCCGAAGCGAAATAAAAGATGGATAGAAATTTTGGTAAGGTCAGAGGATATGGGTCTATAGTTTGAAAAGTGAACTAATATTGTATACTAATTGCTCTGCCCCCTGATAATTGGACCATTCTGAACTAGAGTTTTCTGCTGTAATTTCCCTGGCTGGGAGGAGTGGAGAACATGAAAGCATCGAAGTTCACGGACGCCCAGAAGGCGTTTATTTTGAAGCGGCCATCCGGTGGCGAAGATCTGCCGGAAGGCGGGGACCAGTGAGGCGACGTATTTCAATTGGAAGAAGAAGTACGCAGGTTTGCTACCGGATGAGATGCGACGTTTGAAACAGCTCGAAGATGAGAATGGCAAACTCAAAAAGCTGGTGGCTGATCTGTCACTTGATAAGGCGATGTTGCAGGATGTGCTGCGCCGAAAACTGTAAGGCCTGCCCTCAAGCGCAAGTTGGTGGATAAGGTTTGTTGTGAATGGGATGTATCAATCCGCAGAGCCCGTAGAGTTCTTTTGGTTGGCCCATCAACATACCACTACAAACTCCACCGGCGTGGACAGGCCGATTTGGAAAAGCGCATCAGGGAGATTGCTGAGACACGTATGCGCTACGGCTATCGACGCGTGCATGTCCTTTTGCTCAGGGAGGGATGGGTGATCAACATCAAGCGCACGAGGCGCATTTATGCCGAATTAGGCCTGCAATTACGCAATAAAGCACCGAAGAGGTGCGTGAAGGCGAGAAGCTGCGGGAAGATCGATCTTCAGCGTCTACACCGAATGAGACAAGGGCCATGGACTTCGTTCACGATCAACTGGCGATGGGTAAGAAGATCAGGGTTCTGACGGTTGTCGACATCTTCTCAAAGTTCTCGCCCGTTGTTGATCCGCGCTTCAGCTACCGTGCGGAGGATGTGGTAATGACTCTGGAAAAGGTATGCGGGAAGATTGGTTATCCGAAAACTATTCGTGTCGATCAGGGCAGCGTGTTTGTCTCTCGCGATCTTGATCTGTGGGCCTATGCAAATAGTGTTATTCTCGACTTCTCACGGCTTGGCAAACCCACAGACAATGCCTTCATCGAGGCCTTAAACAGCAAGCTCCGCAGTGAATGTTTAAATGCACACTGGTTTATGAGCCTTGACG
This sequence comes from uncultured Aestuariivirga sp., assembly GCA_964244805.1. Taxonomy (GTDB): domain Bacteria; phylum Pseudomonadota; class Alphaproteobacteria; order Rhizobiales; family Aestuariivirgaceae; genus Aestuariivirga. Next base: position 5,422 of record CAXTKN010000034.1, on the reverse strand, counting down.
ACGCGCGTTCAAAGTTGGAGGAATGGCGCAGATACTATAACGAAGAAAGACCTCACAGCGGAATCGGCCAAATGACATCGATTTTGCTGCACAATCCCGGTGGCGCATCCAGCCCGTCATCGGAGCAAAAGACCGAAAACTCTGGTCTCGGGTGATCCAAGGTTTGGGCTCAGAGCAATGAAGAACAGAGTCTACTTCCAACTGGTGCATAGTTGGGGCTCAGGTCACTATGACAGCTCGGAACGCACCTCACCGACTTTATCAATGCTTACAATTATGGACAACGCCTCAAAACTCTCAAAGGCCTTACACCCTACGAATACATCTGCAAATGCTGGACAATTGAGCCAGAAAGATTCAAACTAAATCCAACCCATCAAATCGCGGGACTAAACAACTAAGTGGCGGCTTTTTTCCGCACTTTTTATGATTTTTATTGAATGGATAACAACGACTGTGGAAAAAAACTTCTATTGGTCGTTGCATCTTGCGCTGAAGTTGAACCTGCAATAGACTTCTTAAATCGGGGGCGCTTGGGGTGAGTTTATGTCACAAGCGTTGTTGCAAGTGGTAGATGACGGACCTCTTAAACTGAGGGACGTTGTCGCCGACGAGATTGACTATGTGATTGAGCGCAGATGGTTGATGAATCTGTCCGAGGAGCACGTCTTTGGGGCGCCTTTGTCGGCGCTATGTCTTTCCGGAGGTGGCGTTCGCAGTGCTACCTATTGCTTGGGCCTTTTGCGGGCCTTTGCTCAAGCAGGAATACTCAAAAAATTTGATTACCAGAGCACGGTCTCCGGTGGGGGGTTCGCTGGCGCATTCATTTCGCGTTGGGTGAGAGAGCGCGGCTTCAAAGAAGTTGAAAAGGATCTCGGCAATGACAAAATGTTTTCCGAGCCCTTTGCCGCCTTGGCCCATTTCAGGCGCTATGTCTCTTATCTCACGCCAAAGCTTGGACTGATCGGTCTCGACAGTTTGGCGGGCGGCATATTATTCTTGCGCAACTTATTCATCAATTGGTTGGTGATCCTACCTTGGATTTTTGCGGCCTCCCTATTGCCCCATCTCTTGGCATGGATTGTTTCTTACTTTGGCGATGGCAATGGGGATAAATCGAAAAGCCTCATTTGGATCGCGCTGGCGTGTGCTGCGACATTTTTCGCATCCTACCTAGTAAACATTCTCAATAGACCAGAGCCTTATGATACTCCAAACATTCTGCCAGATGCGGAAGACCCACCTTTCAACGGCCTTATGCAGCGCTTTGTGTGGCCAGCGTTTGTCGTGGTTTTATTGGCAATTTTAATGCTGGGTGTTCGTCCATTGGGACCACATGCATTTTTGGATTTCAAAAATTCGATTGTCAGCCAGTTCATAGAGGTAAAGGCTGATCCGCTGAGTCTGTTCAGGCCAAACCCGATGTGTTCAGCCAACAATCCGTTGATGACTCTTGAGGCACTTCAGTCCCAACGGCAAATGGCTACCTGCAACCATTCGGGACTTGTGGAAATTGTAATTCAAAAATTTCCTCAACTGGTTCTCTTGGCATTAGTCATTTTGGCCTTGCTCTTCCACGCATATGTCCTGACCAAACGATACAAGAGCTATTCAGACCTGCGCGATAAGGCTTTGACATTTGCGGGAAGTTTTGTTGTTGCTTTTTTGCAGGTTGGTTTTGGCCTTGTCGCCTTTTTATGTCTCCAACTGCTTGTCATGCCCCAAGATACTAAACTCGCGGTATTTCTGGCAGTAATTAGCCTTCCGCTGATTTTACAGTTCACCTACTTCGTGTCTGACGCGATTTACAACGCGCTTTTCAGCCGCTCCAAATCAAGTGACATGGATCAGGAATGGACAGCGCGTATCTCTGGCTCTTTGCTGTCACTTCCAGTGGCTTGGGCGATTTTATCATTCATTGTGTTGTGGATCCCTTTGGTATGGATGGCCGCGAGTTCATCTGACTCGAAACCACAAACTGGGCTTGGCGTTTTGACTGGTATAACATCTATTTCGGGTCTGATTTCCTTTATCCTCACGCAAGCTGGCAAAGCGATGGAAAACGTCAACAAGGGACGGCAATTGTGGAAAGAAATCGGCTTGCGATGGGGCCTTACTCTTTTTCTTGGTATCTTCACAATTTCAATTGTGATCCAATTTTCGACCTTCGGTGTTCAAAGCATTGCAACAGTATCTCAACTTTGGGTAAGTTCTACGAGTTTTCAAGCGAGCTCATTTTTGAAGAGCGTTCCCCCACCTTTGCTAAATGTGGTAGTTGGTCTCAGCGTCATTCTTTTGCCATTGATATTGGCCTATACTGTAGATCGATTTGCTAATCTAAATAAATTTTCATTACATGGCATCTACCGAAACCGACTGACGCGTTCTTTCGTCGGGGCCGCCAATCCGGCGCGGACAACGCGCGAACCTGGATTTCTCAATCTACTTTCAACTGACAACATCTCTTTGGCGTCATTGAACCGTACAGTTCAGGGCCCGCAAATTAATGGGCCATTGGTTCCGCCGTCATTCTTGGTGATCAATATGGCGCTGAACATCCCCGGTAGTCACGATTTAAGCCAGCAAGAGCGCAAGGCTCTTCCCTTCACGATGACACCGAAATCATGTGGCAGTGCTGCGCTGCCGCTGGCAACAGGTGAAGGTCAATTCCGGTCAAGTGGGGACTATGCCAGCTGCGAGACAAAACATCAGAACTTTGCACCCCGGCCCATGAGCTTGGGCGGCGCAATTGCTATATCGGGCGCCGCCTTCGACCCCGCGATGGGTCGATTTGGTTCAAGTGCAATGCGCCTTCTTCTGACCTTGGTAAATGTGAGATTGGGTGCATGGCTTGGCAACCCTGGGCCTGCGGGTCAATCGACTTATAAGGAAAAGGGACCCACTCTCATGATCTGGCCCCTGGCGCGCGAATTTCTCGGTCTTGCCAATGAGACTGACGAATATATCCATCTTTCCGATGGTGGACATTTTGAAAATCTGGCAACCTATGAAATGTTGCGTCGGAGGTGTGAATTCATTGTCGTTGTTGATGCAGGATGTGACCCGAAATATCTTTTTGAGGATCTGGGTGTATTGCAACGCTTGGCACGTGTTGATCTCAATGCCGAAATAAAATTACCACCAGGTGATCTGGAAAAACTGAAGGAAGGCAGCAAGGCCTGTTCAGTGGGTTCCGTAACTTACAAAGACCAAAATGGCGAAGTGACCGGCACGGGCATCTTTTGCTACATCAAGCCAAGCATGGCTCCAGAACTGCAACCTGCAGTGACATCATATCAACGCAACAGTTTGACCTTTCCTCACGAAACGACATTGAACCAGTTTTTTTCCGAATCTCAGTTCCTTGCCTATCTCATGTTAGGAGAAAGCCAGGGACAAGAAATGGTCGCTGCAATGCGACTTTTGCCCGATCTTAAAATTGCAGGATGGTTTCCATGAAAAAACACCTTATCCTTTCTACTCCATGCATTGTCTTGTTCGTATTTGCATCACCTGTCTCTGCAGGATCAGACCCTGCGATATGCAAGCAGCTAAGCGAGCAACCAGGAATTTATTATGTGGGCAAAGACGCAAGCGACACGCCCCCGGCAAGGCAGAAATTATTTTCAGGTAAGCAACGGATCACATGGCATCAGCGAAATTGGATTTATTTTGTCGTGGGCGAAAATGATGGTCGCCCCGAAACGGTAGACCACTTCCGCCTTATGACGTTTGATGTGCACAAATCCGATGGACCAGTCAACGAAGTTGGGCTTGATCGAAGTGCTGTCAATACTAACAAGCTTTGCATGGGAGCTATTGAACATTGGTTGAATGGCTATGGCAATCAACAACACTACGCCACCAATATTGACTTCTATGACAAGCGTACCAAACCCGAAAACCGTAATATCGACAGCATCAACTTGAATGCGTGGCATTTTCAATGGAATAATGGAACGAAAGATAACGTGACCTGTAAACATACTGCAGGATTTATTCCAACCATACAGGATGAGACCCCACCACCCCAAGTATCGCCAACGCTCAAGGAAAACCAACTGATAGTGGCGTCTGTTGCCAAAGGCCTTGGCCTTGAAACACAGCTCAGTCGACATTTGGCAGCGCTTTCAATGGTGCTTGTACATCGGAAAGAAGATGAGAATGTTTGTCTGGGTGTTTCACTCAGCTTTGCTGCAATGCCTGAGCAAACAAAGATTAATCGTTTACGGTTTAGTAAGCAAAGAGAGCAATTCTCAACTAACAGTACGACCATCAATTGGGAAAAATGAAATGACAATTGCGGCAACTGATATTGGTAAAGCTGCTTCAAATGAAACGTGCGGAGCCAAGCCTTCAATTCTCTCTCAAACGGTTCCCGGATTCACTGCGCCAAATATCGTCCTCTGGTCGGTTGTTTTTTGGGAAAATTACATCAATCTGAACTTCAATGCGCCCTATACAGAAACCTATCTTACGGCCCCTATCATGATTGCAACGCTCAAACTCTCGATGCTGGCAACAGTGGCTTTCATCTTTGGCTGGATGGTAAAACTAATGCGAGGATCAGACGCAGAGCTTTCACTTTTTCGACCCTTGTTAATGTGTTGGTTCATGAGTGCGTCCGTCTGGACATTTTACCTGATCTTTCGCGACTGGGCGCTGCGGCCTGAGCAAATGGATGTCTATTATGCACCCCCCGATCCTCTGGCTTCAGTCCTCTTTTCTTTTTTTGATATTTGGCCAACTTATGAAAAGTTCATTTGGACCTATGCTGCTGAAAGTTTAATTTTTCTGTGCCTTGGTTGGGGTGTCTACGCAGTTTTTTCCACCACATGGGGTCGGTTGAGGCGGCAGGGAGGAACAACTGATACAGGGGCAAGAGTTGTAACAGCTCAGCAAGCCATCGTTGCTGTTTTATTCTATAGCTACTTAAACGGCATTTTCGCATTTTTGATCAGGGCATAACGAAAATCATCACTCGGCTAAGACCAACTTCTTGCACCGAACTTTATTAAGTGCTTACCTGAATGTCCGGGGGCAAGGTAATCTCTTGAAAGTTTTAAACAAGCTGGGAGAGTTCCTTGCTCACCTATTAGTGAAAAGGCAATCTGTGAACCTGAGATACCATTACAATTCAGAGAAATCATGGATTCAGCATCAAACACTATCTCGCACTGACATATGCAAAAAAATTAACTCAAAGCATAGTCAATCAATTTTCCCAGCGTGAATTTTCCACTCTTATTCAATTTGGTATGGGGTCGCCATGTCGCATCATGCAGGAATGAGCGGCGATCATGCCAAAGTAAACCGAGAATTGTTTCAAGCACAATTCGAGAACCCAGTGGCCCTAGATGTTGTCCCCCAAAATTTTTATTCTCTTGCGCCGCATTGGCTTTGTCCTCGGAAGGAATGTGAT
>CAXTKN010000033.1:0-15562 GCA_964244805.1 uncultured Aestuariivirga sp. | reverse complement strand
CCTATCAGGAAGACGACGTTGAAGAATGCGGATTAAGCTTGGCTTGGCCAAAAAAGATCCATCCCCTAGCCCCCACAACCAAATCGTGTAACCTCCAGAATCAGGAGCAACTATGACGTTTCATTTCAAACCACGGGAAATCACCCCCGAACTGATAGTCCAAATTGGTGAACTCCGCTCTAAAATCCAGATCAGCATCGGCCAAACCTTTTTGGCGATGATGGATTTGCCGCGTTATAAACATCTCTCTCTGGCGGATTTTTCGCATCTGGTGGTCAATCCATTGCTCAGAAACCGCGTGGCCATCGCCCATAAAAGCGTCATGGAAAATGGCCAAGCTAAAGTGGATGAAGAAACCATTGCTGGCATTGCGATTTATGCCACAGTCTCACCCGCCGTGGATGCCAAAATCACCGAGCAAACCAAAGCTGGCGTTTTCCCCTTGCGCCTCGCCCCTGAAGATTGGACCAGCGGAGACCTGCCTTGGCTGCTCGACGTGATCGCCGCCGACCGCACCCAAGCCACCTCTGTTCTCGCCAACTTCCGCCAAGTGGTGGGCGAAAAACCAATCAAGATTCACCCGATGGTGGCAAGACTGATTGATCCGGCTGTGTTGGAGAAGTTGAAGGGGGCGATGGCGGCAGACGCCCCGGCCGCAACCATGCCAGAATCCAAAGGCAACGCATAATGACGAACCGCCGGGGCCTCTGCGAGCTAACGCTTGCCGTTCAAGTCGGCAATGTGCTGGGCGCTTGGGAGGGCGCAAGTCAGCCTTTAACACGTGAGCTAACGTCAGTGCAAATCTCAGCAGATGGTAAGACGTTGCTGGACCGTGCGATTTATCTGGAAGATGCTACAAAGCATGCAGCAAATGATAATCAGAAACAGAGATTTGCCGCGTGACTCAAAAGAATTCAAATCGCTCATCGCAACGTCTCTTGGTTTTATGCACCGTCGTCATTCTGTGCGTTTTGCTTGGCGGTGGCATTTGGCTTGTGCGCGGCTCGATGGATTTGTTCACTCACATCACGCCATCGGGAAGCACTAACATCGCACTTTCCACCAACATGGAACCTTTCGACATCGCGCTCAAGTCGAAGGTTTATGACAATGCGAAGGGTGATATTAACCAGACAGTTGAATGGGATCTTAAATTACCTCGGGCCTATGTAGACGATGTTCAAGGTAAAAATGGATCGGTGCGTCACCTAGTAAGTACAGGTGCTCAGGACGACTTGAAAGTTCTATTGGCCGTACATGTTTTGGCAGACGGGCAAACTCTCGAACCCTATACAATGATGGCCGCTGATCAAAAGAAGTTCGACGACAACACAATGGTTATTAGTCTCTTTAATACTGATGCAGATTGGTGGATCGCTAAAAATAATCTGTGCGTCCAACAAGAGCAGTTTGGGAAAGCATCGGAGAACGTCGGCGGCCCACCATATGAGTTTGCGGGTACATGTTTTCCAACGATAAAATTTTGTAAAGTCTACACGCATCTAGATGGTTGGCTTGTTACAATAAATGCGTCCAAGCAGCTCTATGCCCAGCCTGAAAAAGTGTGTTCGTTGGCCAAGAAATTTGTGAACCAATACACATTGAAGCGGGACTACTTTCCAATTGACGTGCCAACTGGATATCGAACAACTTTAAAGCAACCGAAGGCCGTGACACCATGACAGAAACTTTAGTTTTTAAAACTGTTGACAGCACACTTGCTCTTACGGCTGAAGAGAAAAAGTTATTCCTTGATTTTTTGAGTGCGCAGGATCGTGGCGGCTTCTACATGGTGTATAACGCCATGTCGGATACTGCTGAGTCCAGTTTACAGTCCCGTATCTCGACTTTTTCCGGCGGCGTTGGTGGCGCGGCTTTGGGGTTACGGTGACACCCCACTTAATTGGGGTTACGGTGACACCCCACTTAATTGGGTTACGGTGACACCCCACTTAATTGCAAAAACTACTGAACTCGCGTTAAGGCCCCTCACCCTCCCTTGCTTCGCATGGGCCCATTCCGGCTGCTGCGCGGCGCTCACAAGAATTCGCCCCTCTCCCCTACGGGGTGAGGGAAATAGGGAATGACTTACAGTTGAAAGAAATGGGAGATGCTTCCGTTTCCTCTATTTCTTAAGCGGCTTCGCTATCCAACACATCCAGCAAATTTGCTGGATCAGTGGGCTTACTAAAAACGCCCAAAGCACCATTTTCGCGGGCCTTATCGAGCAGATCATTGGCGGCATAGCCGGTCATGAAATAAATTCGGGCATCAGGGTGCTTGGCTTTGATTTCCATGAAGCTTTCAACACCGTTTTTACCCGGCATCATGACGTCAAAGAAACCCACATCAACCTTGTTGAGTGAAAATGCTTCAATGGCTTCTTGGCCGTTATAAGCAACAATCACTTTGTGATCATCTGTTGCAAATAATTCCGCAATTGAATCCGCATTCTCGACGTCATCATCAAGAACCAATATGTTAAGAGCGCGCCCCATTCTACTTCTCCAATACTATGCTGCTAAGTTTTCAAGTTGATCCAACAAAAGCAACGGATCAAAAGGTTTATTCAATATTCCGGTCACACGAATATCCTGCATGGCCTCAATTGTGTCGTGATATTGCGAACCCGTTGCAGTGATTATAATTGCAGGCACGTTCCGGCCCGCCCGCTTCAAATCGTTTAGAACTTCAAAACCATCGATCAGCGGCCGTTTAAGATCAAAAATCATGATGCTAGGAGTGAGTGCGCTGGAACTCGAAGCCAAATACTTACTGGTTTTGACGAGCTCACAAACATGCCCACCTTCATTAACAATGCGCATGAGATGATTACCGAAATCAGGATCGTCTTCTGCAACCACCACGATGCCGTTGGCACCGGCATCACGAAGGGCGGCGGAAACTTTATCAATATCGATAGGCTTATTCAAAACGCCCATCGCACCATTATCGGTTGCTTGGCGGAGCAATTGCTCGACGCTGTAACCCGTCATCATATAGACTTTAGCATTTGGGCAGAGTTTTCTGATTTCCAAAAAGCTTTCCACGCCATTCTTGCCAGGCATCATAACATCCATGAAAGCCAGGTCGAAATCATTAACCTTATATGCCGCTACTGCGGCATCGCCAGAATGGACGACAACAGTATCATGGCCTTCCATTTCGAACAGTTCCCCGAGCGAAGCGGCGTTATCAACATCGTCGTCGGCAATCAGAATTTTCAATGCACGAACCATGAACTCACATCCTGTGTAACGTCAATATCAGCTCGGCGAACTGACGCGCAAAGCCAAAATAAAACCTGATACAACTCTCTTCCCGTTAAAGTCTTAGTTTGCCATCCCTAATACGAACTTAAGGACTAAAGTTACCAACAAGTTTCTTTAAGCCGATATTTGCAGTGCGGCTGCTTCATAAACTGGCAGCCGCAAAGTAAAGCTGCTGCCTTCGCCATGTTCCGATTCAATAGAAAGTGACCCCCCGTGCTGCGCAATAACCTGCTCAATGACCGGCACACCTAGTCCCGTTCCGAAGCTCTTGGTTGTGAATAAAGGTTCACGTATGCGCTCAATGATTTCGCGAGTCATACCAGGCCCGTTGTCGGTCACTTTAATGGTTACGAAGGGCCCCTCGAGGCCTGTCTGCAAAGTGATTAGAGCATCGGGTGCATTTGGCTTTGCAGCCAGGCCATCGATGCCAACCATGGCTTCTGATGCATTGGAAATCAAATTTAATATGGCGCGCTGCAAACGACTTGGGTCGAATGAAACATGCATCCCACCAAGTCCGAGCAAACATTTGATATTGACGTTCGATGGCAAACGGGCGGCTTCTTCCTCGACAATTTTTGTCAGCCATTCATCAAGATTCAGCATCTTGCAATCGAGCTGCTTGCCACGCGAAAAATCGAGCAGTTGGGCAATGATGTTGTCACACCGGGTGACGCCATTTTTGATGCGGCTAAATTGTGCATCAAGATCGACACCAGAATTTTTCAACCGTTTTTCCATGACAAAGGCCGAGGTGCGAACGGCACCCAATGGATTTCGAAGTTCGTGAGCAATTGTAGCCGTGAGTTGCCCCATCTGCTCAAGTCTGCCTTTTTTAACCAGTGCATCTTGTGCCTCACTGAGCAACTTCATGTTGTCGGCGAGTTTTATATTGAGCGTCAAAATTTCTTCATTGATCCGCTTCAACTCTACATTTTCAGACACATCCACCATGCTCACAATTGCGGCACGATTTGTTCCTTTGCCAACAATCGACCAGCCAGAGCTAATGACTAAAAAACGCCGAACATTTCCGTCGTAAGATTTAAACGAACACTCAAAGCGGCTGCTGATGCCAGGAAAATCCGTATTCGGCTGGCCAACTATGGCGCACATATCATCAGAGCTCATAGCATGCACGTCAACACTCAGATAGCTCTGCATCAACGGGTTGAAATATGTAATTTGGCCAGACTCTTCTATCTGCATCACGCCAACGGGAACCGTTTGTGCCAATGCAAAATATTGTTCCTCACGTTTTTTGATGGCGGTCAAATCGCTGTTGGTTCCGATGAGCAGCGCCCTGCCGTCCTCGGCTAAAAGTCTTGCTTTGCGCGAAAGAACCTGGCGAAAAATTCCGTCAGCATGGCGAACCCGCTCTTCTTTGATCAGCGCCGTCTCGCCATTCATAACCTGCATATCGTCTTGCACAAATGCATTTGACAATTCTGGTGGAAATATTTCGCGGTCCGAAAGACCAACCAGCTCTTCAGAGCTCCGCCCTGCCAATTCGCAATGCTTTTTATTCGAAAATATGAACCTTAACTGATCATCCTTGACATAAACCGGCGTCGGCAGCTGATCGAGTATTTGGTACAGCGTCTCAGCAGAAAGATAAGTGTTGAGTTTGGGTTCGGTTTGCATTTCATTTCCCCGGAATTGCATGGCGGACAAAAAATTAGGCCGCCTGTTCGATAGTGCTGAAGAGTGGCAGCTTAATTGTGAAAGTAGCACCTTGACCTGGTTCAGAAAAAATTTCCAAAACGCCACCATGTTGAATCACGATTTGATCAACAGCGGGCAAACCTAATCCCGTTCCAAAACTTTTGGTTGTAAAGAGCGGTTCCCTGATTTTTTCGAGGTTTTCAGGTGTAATACCAGGCCCATTATCTTTCACCGAAATCATCGCAAATTGGTCTATAATTTTTGTGGCTATCGTAATGCGAGGAGCATCCACCGCATATCGACTTGGATCATCACCGTTGCCAACCATCGCCTCAGATGCGTTTGAAACCAAATTAATAATTGCCCGTTGAAGTCTTGACGGGTCAAACGGCACTTCAACATCTTTCATGCCCAACAAACAGTCAATCGCAACAACTGCGGGCAACTGACTTGCTTCTTCGGAAACTATTTTTTCCAACCACTTGTCCAAATTCTCTGAACGACATGAAAGTTTTTTAGAACGCGAGAAATCCAAAAGCTGAGTGATAATATCATCACAGCGCGTGACGCCATTATTGATTCGGGCAATCTGCGGCTCTATGCCGAGTTCCTTACCTTTGATCTTGCGCTCGATGAGAAATGCCGACGTTCGCACAGCACCCAGTGGGTTGCGCAATTCATGCGCGATAGTGGCCGTGAGTTGACCCATCTGTTCCATGCGCCCTTTTTTCACAAGGGCATCTTGTGCATCTTTGAGCATCTGCATATTGCTCGCGAGCTCCTTGTTCACCCGCACCATGTCATCATTGATATTGTGCAGTTCAGTCGACATTTTTTCAGCATAAGCCTGCGAACGTAATGCGGCGGACTTTGCGGATTCAACTTGATCAAGGTGTTTCAAGGTCGATCGATACATAGCGAAAGCCGAACCAAGCCCTAGCAGCACGGTTGCAAATGACGTTAATAAAACCTTCAAAATGCGATTATGAATTTCAACGGTACGGTTTTGCAACAAGTAGCCAAATCTTTGTCGAAATTTTTCTGACTGCAACCTAAAGTCAGACATCCAACGCGAATCTACTAAATTGATTTTATCAATCAGCTCTGCCTTGATCTGTTGTTGTCCAACCATGCTCATGCCCATACCAATCTCGCTCAGGTGGTTCATGTCTTTCTGTATCAAATCAGAGCGATTTAGGATGTCAGTATAAAATTCAGGACTGGAACTTTTTTGTTTCGCAGAAGCAATGGATGCCTCGAGTCGCCACAGCGATGAAGAAAGGTTCCCAATGGCAAGTGTTATCAGATTGGAGTTTTGATCACTGGCATTGGAAACGGCCTTAAGCACAACATCTTTGAGATGATCAAAATCGGCTATAACGCGGGGGATATCCTCGGTGTTTATAATTCCGACATGATAGCTTTCTGGATCGGCGTCATAGGTGATCCCTGAACTTTTGCCAGTTTCTCGCGCTAAGTCTACAGCTTGAGTTAACACCGCGTCATGGTCTGGTTCTTTAAAAGCTAGCGACAATAACAGGTTATTGTTAAGTGCCGAAAGCCCGATTTCCTGTGAAACTTCGGAGCTGAACTTGATAAGTGAAGCTTTTGGAGTTTTCGTCATGTCATGGGCTGCGGCATCAACCATAACCGGGCCTATGAGATTCAAATATTCAGCGCCAATGTTTTCTTGCTCAATGGCACTTAAATCACGCCTTAAGTTAAGGCCGACAGTCAATCCCAGATAGACAATTGGTATGAGGAGAACCACCACGATCCAAGCCAGTCGGTAACCGGCTGCACGCGCGCTTATAATTTTTACCATGCTTATAAAATCCGTATTGACCGCTGTTGCCCGTCCAATATTCAGAGTAACCGGACAACCGCGCAGGCTTTCCGTCCTCTTAAACTCTCTCCTCAGAAAATTTATTGGCGCTCAATGTGCATTCATTGCAAACATATGGTAAACAACTCGATAATGCGAATGCCTTTAAAATCAAATGAACTGAGCAATCACCAGTTTTCTGGTGGATGTCAGTGTGGCGCACTGCGCTATAGTTTGAATGGCCCTTTGGGTACAACTGATCTTTGCCATTGCCGCATGTGCCAAAAAGCTTTCGGATCATTTGGTGCAGTGTTGTTAAGGGTGAATTTAGACAATTTTTCATGGTCCAGGGGCAATCCCAGCACATTTAAATCCTCCTCAATCGTGGAGCGCGGCTTTTGCAACAACTGCGGAACGCCAATGTTCATGTTTGAAACAGGCGACGCATTTATCGACCTGGCTGTCGGAACATTGGATAACCCGAACGCAATCAAAGCGCTACAAAGCCAAATTGGCATTGAAAGCCGGGTACAATGGTTTTCAACGTTGCATGATCTGCCCGAAGCGACGACTGGTCAAACGCGCGAACCAAATGAGCTTGCCAAGCTCAAAACTTGGCAACACCCCGATCACGAAACAGAGGTTTGGCCGCCTCTGCCCTTTAAGAAATAGCAGCCTTCACCGCAGCTAGCGCCTCATCAGCTTTGGCGCCATCTGGCCCGCCGGCTTGCGCCATATCTGCTCTTCCGCCGCCGCCCTTGCCACCCATGGCGATCGAACCAACTTTGACCAAGTCGACAGCATTAAAGCGCTTGGCCAAATCGTCAGTGACGGCCACAACAACAGCACCTTTGCCGTCATCTGAAACGGCTACAAGTGCGACAATGCCTGAGCCCAGGGTCTTCTTGCCATCATCAGCCAGAGCTTTCAAATCCTGAGGGGCAACACCTTTCAGCACCCGTCCGATGAATTTAATACCATTCACTTCAGAAAAATCGCTGCCGCCCGAAGTGGCACCACCGCCCATCGCCAAGGCCTTTCGCGCTTCGGTGAGCTCGCGTTCCATCTTGCGGCGCTCTTCAACAAGTGTTTCGACGCGCGCCACCAATTCATGAGGCGCCACTTTCAATACATTTGCAGCGGCCTGCACGCGGTGATCTTGTTGCACCAAGTAATTGCGGGCGGCATCTCCAGCCAGCGCTTCCATGCGGCGAACACCGGCAGATGATCCGCTCTCAGCCACAATCTTGACCAACCCAATATCACCGGTGCGCGCCACATGCGTGCCGCCACAAAGCTCGAGCGAATAGATCGGACGTGCGTGATCAGCACTGTTGCGCCCCATTGAAACCACGCGCACTTCATCACCATATTTTTCGCCAAACAGTGCCATGGCGCCTTCAGCAATCGCAGCATCCACCGACATCAGGCGGGTGTTTACTGCATCATTCTGAAGGATGATCTCATTGGCAATCGTCTCGGCCTGTGCAAGTTCTTCAGCAGACATGCCTTTGGTATGGGAAAAGTCAAAGCGCAGCCGACCGGGCTCCACGAGTGATCCTTTTTGCGCAACATGCGAACCCAAAACACGGCGAAGGGCTTCATGTAACAAGTGCGTTGCTGAGTGATGCATGCGGTTGCCGCTGCGGCGTTGATGGTCAACTTGAAGTTCAACCGCATCGCCGATATTAAAGCTGCCCGTCTCTACATGACCAACATGAACAAAAAGGTCGCCCAATCGCTTCTGAGTTTCCGTTACCTTGAACACATCACCTTGGACTGTGCGGATAAGACCATGATCACCTGTCTGGCCACCAGATTCTGCATAAAACGGTGTTTGGTTGACGATGATTGTGCCGGCCATTCCGGCTTTGAGTTCCGAAACATCCTTGCTTGCAGCGGTCAAGGCTAGCACTTCACCTTCGGCGACTTCGGTTTCATAGCCAAGGAATTCAGTAGCTCCCACCCTCTCACGAATTTCAAACCAAATGGTCTCGGTCTTGGCCTCGCCTGAGCCCTTCCAAGCGGCGCGCGCATCAGCTTTCTGTTTAGCCATTGCCACACCAAATGCATCCGTATCCACGCTGATCTCGCGGGAACGCAAAGCATCTTGGGTGAGATCGAGTGGAAAACCAAAAGTGTCATAAAGCTTGAAAGCCGTTTCACCCGAGAATGTGGCCCCTTTGCCCATACCCGCAGATTCCTCATCCAGTAATTTAAGGCCACGCTGTAAGGTATTGCGGAATCTAGATTCTTCGAGTTTTAAAGTTTCTTCGATCATAGCTTGCGCGCGCACCAATTCGGGATAGGCCGCACCCATTTCGCGAACCAAAGCCGGAACGAGTTTAAACATCAACGGCTCGCGGCAACCGAGCAATTCAGCATGACGCATGGCCCGGCGCATGATCCGGCGGAGCACATAACCCCGACCTTCATTAGATGGCAAAACACCATCAGCGATGAGGAACGAGGAGGCGCGCAAATGATCAGCGATGACGCGGTTCGAGGCCTTGCTTTTGGCACTTGGCGCAACGCCGGTATTTTCAACAATATTGCTGATCAAAGCACGGAATAAATCGGTTTCATAATTATCATGCGTTCCCTGAAGTACAGCAGAAATACGCTCCAATCCCATGCCCGTATCAATCGAAGGCTTAGGCAAGGTAGTGCGCACATCTTTGCTCTGCTGCTCGAACTGCATAAAAACCAAATTCCAGATTTCGATAAAGCGATCACCATCTTGGTTGGCTGATCCTGGAGGGCCACCTTCAATCTTGTCACCATGATCGTAGAAAATTTCCGAACATGGACCGCAAGGTCCGGTATCGCCCATTGACCAGAAATTATCAGCAGTTGGAATGCGGATGATCCGGCTGTCCGGCAAGCCTGCGATTTTTTTCCATAAAGCATGTGCTTCGTCATCTTCATGAAAAACTGTAACCGTCAGCTTATCTTTGGGAAGTCCGTATTCCTTGGTGATCAGGTTCCAGGCCCATTCGATCGCATCAGGCTTGAAATAATCGCCAAACGAAAAATTGCCGAGCATTTCAAAAAAAGTATGATGCCGCGCGGTATAACCAACATTGTCCAAATCATTATGCTTACCACCCGCCCGCACACATTTCTGAGCAGTCGTGGCGCGGGTATAGGGGCGCTTCTCGGCACCGGTAAAGACATTCTTGAATTGAACCATGCCGGAATTGGCAAACATCAAGGTCGGATCATTGCGCGGCACGAGGGAAGATGAGGCAACAATCTCATGCCCCTGCTTTTTGAAATAATCCAAAAAAGTCGAACGAATTTGCGCAAGGCCCGTCATGTCTAAATCCAATATATATATGGGAAAATCCCGTGAATGATTGCGCCGCTGTTTAAGGTGTTGCAGGTCAGCTGTCCACAATTTCCGTCATATTGAGGCCAGAGCCATATCAAGACAAAAAAAGTCCCCGGGGGCGAACCGGGGACCTGCGTTGCGAGGCCTTAAGCTGTGGGGCAACCTCGCAATTGTTCAACCCAACCGGGGCTGAAACTTTGGATACAAACATACTGACTAAGTTACGCGCAAAGCACCCGGGAGGATCACTCGTCGTCATCATCCTTGGCGGAACCATCGGTAATCTTCGCTGCAATCAGGCCCGAATTCGCCCTGATCTGGGCTTCAATTTTATTGGCCATTTCAGGGTTATTCTTGAGGAAAACCTTGGCATTATCGCGGCCCTGCCCGATGCGCTCACCACTGTAAGAATACCAGGAACCTGACTTTTCAACCACACCAGCCGTCACACCCAGATCGACCAACTCGCCAACCTTGGAAATGCCTTCGCCATACATGATGTCAAACTCAACCATTTTGAAAGGCGCTGCCACTTTGTTTTTAACAACCTTAACCCGGGTTTGATTGCCCACCACTTCTTCGCGGTCCTTGATCGCGCCAATGCGGCGGATATCCAGACGAACCGAAGCATAGAACTTCAAAGCATTACCACCCGTTGTGGTTTCAGGACTACCAAACATCACACCAATTTTCATGCGGATTTGGTTGATGAAAATCACCATGGTGTTCGATTTTGAAATCGAAGCCGTCAGCTTACGCAAAGCCTGGCTCATCAAACGTGCTTGCAGACCAGGCAAACTATCGCCCATTTCACCTTCAAGCTCGGCCTTAGGTGTCAAAGCGGCAACAGAGTCAATCACCAGAATGCCAACTGCACCTGAACGCACCAGTGTATCGGCAATTTCCAAAGCTTGCTCGCCAGTATCAGGCTGGGAAATCAGAAGATCGCTCACCTGCACACCCAATTTGCGCGCATAGGTCGGATCCAAAGCATGCTCAGCATCGACAAAGGCGCAAATGCCGCCTAGCTTTTGGCACTCAGCAATGGTTTGCAGTGCCAGCGTGGTTTTGCCTGATGACTCAGGACCATAAATTTCAATTACGCGGCCTTTTGGAAGACCGCCAATGCCTAAAGCAATATCCAAACCTAAAGAGCCAGTTGAAATCGATTCAACCTCTACGACCTGGTTTGCGCCCAATTTCATAATCGAGCCCTTGCCAAAAGCCCGTTCAATCTGGCTCAAAGCGGCTTCGAGTGCTTTAGTTTTATCCATCGAAGAATCAACAACCTTAAGTGCGGCTTGCCCCATTGCAGTAACTCCTTCTATCTCATTTGCTTTGCCGAGATGCAAACATCAACCGAATGTTCCATCCATGTTTCATGTATGTTCTATTTAAGTTCCAATTGCAAGAGGAATTTTCAAATTGTGATAGAGTGTTGTGCACTGCTTGAAGCTTAAGGACGGGTGTGCGCGATAGGGGCAATCCAGGGTATAAAAAGCCGCCTTTTCCGGGGAGAGAGCGCACACACCCGAACCCAACTTCCGACCGAACTGAACGCCACCATTCTGCTCATATCGGAAAGCAACAAACTTTCACGCAGATCACCTTAAAGGTGTATTTTTAATACAACACAACCTATAAGTGATTCGTTGGTGAAACGCTAGCAAAATGACAAAACGGCGGCTTAGAAGAATCTACCAAAGCATCACAGCATAGCTAAGCCATGACGTCTTTCACCTTCTCAACCAGTTGCTTGAGTGAGAATGGTTTCTGCAGGAAGGCAAAGTCAGACGCCCCTTCAAGATTTTTCTCAAACGCATCTTCAGCATAACCCGACATAAAGATGATCTTGGTTTTGATGCCACGCTTGCGCAGCTCCTTCAGCATCGTCGGTCCGTCCATTTCAGGCATCACAACGTCTGAAAGGATCAGCTCAAAGCCATCTTTGTCTTCTTCCAGAACTTCAAGCCCAACTTCGCCGCTGTCAGCTTCCAAAACGGTGTAGCCACGCGATGTCAGCGCGCGCACGGCAAAGGCCCGAACTGAATCCTCGTCTTCAACGACAAGAATGCGACCTCGGCCCGAAAAGTCCTCACGCTTGGTTTCAACAGCTTGCGCTTCAACAGCAATGGCTGGCGCTGAGGCATCGGGAACATAACGTGGCAGGTATATTTTAAATGTGGTGCCCTTGCCCACCTCGCTATCACAATAGATATATCCGCCAGTCTGCTTGATAATGCCGTAAACCATCGATAGGCCAAGTCCTGTGCCCTTGCCCACTTCTTTGGTCGTGAAGAACGGCGCCCAGATCTTATCAAGAATATCTTTGGAAATGCCTGTGCCGTTGTCTTCAACCTCGCACACCACTTGGTCAATATTGGGCAAAACTTGTCCCGTTGTTTGTGATTGCTCTTTGGGCAAATTGTAAGTTCTCACCGAAAGCTTGCCACCCTTGGGCATGGCATCGCGCGCATTCACTGCCAAGTTGATAATCACCTGCTCAAACTGATGAATATCCACCAACACCAATCCAAGGTCGCGGCCATGCGTGATGCTGAGCTCTGTCTTCTCGCCGAGCACACGACTGAGAAGATTACCAAGATCTGACATGGCTTCAGAAAGGTCATGCACCTTTGGCTGCAAAGTCTGCTTGCGCGAAAAAGCCAAAAGCTGCCGCACCAAATTTGCAGCACGATTAGCGTTTTGCTTGATGTTCATCACATCGGCAAAGGCTGCATCCGTGGGGCGCATCTTGGTCAACAGTAAATCCGCAAAACCAATAATGGGAGTCAGCACATTGTTAAAATCATGGGCAATCCCCGAAGCCAACTCGCCAACGGCCTGCATCTTCTGACTTTGCGCCAATTGCGTTTCAAGCGATTTGCTTTCGGTTTTATCCAATGCAAAAACCGAAACATTGCCGTTCATGCCCGCAAGTTGTGTAAACGTGAGCTGTGCTGCGTGCGCAGGATCGCCCACAAACATGCAGTTCACCAGCGTAGCACCCGCCCCACTTTGCAACAGCGCAGCAGCAACCAGATCGGCCCCTTCCAGCAAAGCTCCGCGAAGTGGGCTGCCCAGTTTTATTTTGGGAGAAAGACTTAAAAACTCTGCATTGGCACCAACCAATGCACCCTTTTGATCAAGCTCAGCAATGCCAATCGGCACGGCCGACATAAACTGCGCCACATCCACTAAACCCGAAGCAGCTGAACCTTGAGATGTTGACGGCTTCATCACCATGGCGCGCGCTGGCTGGGGCTTGCCGTCTGCGTCAAAATCCGCACGATTGATCACATCATAAATTTGGGCGACGCCATGCGAATCCTTAATCGGAAATTGCAGCCGGTCAATGCGGTGGCCACTGGTAACAGGCTCGACCGAGGTCAAAATGCGAGAACCTTCTTCACCAATCAATTGCTGTTGTGAAATTTTACCGCCTTGCGCCTGAACTAAATCCAAGCCTAACCATTCGGCCAAAGTCGCGTTCACATAATCAACTTTGCCATTGGGCAGCGTGGAAAAAAATCCAACCGGTGCATTATCGAGATAGGTGATAATAAACTGCAATCTTGAAAATGCTTGCTCTTGGTGCACCCGGTCGTCGGTAATATCGATGAGCCGCCAAAGCCCGCGCGCACGGCGCAGATTGCCCGAAAGCGGTGAAACGGCAACGCGCAGCCAACGCGCCTTATCAGTCATCGCCCCAGGAACCGACGAACCAGCAGCAACCCGCACATCGCGCGAACCCGATTTGCCGTCATTCAACAATTGCGCCAATTGATAAATCGGTTCCGCAAACTCGCGGTAGCCCGCATACAGCACATCATATCCAACAAGCCGCGACACACCGGCGCGAGATGCCAGCTTGAGATAGGGCGCATTTGCATAAATCGCCCGCCCCTTATCGTCGGTTACAACAATAGGGTCGACCATTGCATCGGTGACCGAGTCAAAAAACAACCGGTCGGGATCGCGCCCCGCAAAACGCAGCAACCCCGCCAACCAACCAAAAACCGCCATCAATCCAACAAAGATGAAAATGGCCCCGGCACCCAACATGCCGGGCTGCAACCACGGCAAATTCAAATTCTGAAACCGAATCGCAGAAAAGCCCGTGGCAACAGCCAAAATCAGCGCCAACAAGACTGCCAAAACACCTGAACCAGTCCGCGCCTCTGGGGCGATCTCCAACCGATTTTCTTTTTCTTGTTCTGCCATAACCACCCCGAATCAAGCCTGATTATAGGCGAACTCAGCTTTGGCGCTCACCAAAATGACGGAATCAGTAGTGACTTGGTTTGAATTCAAGTGAGGTTTGCCGTCAGTCAAACTTTGCGGAAATATTTTGCAAGAGGGAAAAACACATGAGTGGTAAGGGGCTGGGAAAACACAAAATATGATTTATTTCAACAAAATAGGATTTAAAGATTGACAAACCTTTTGAATAGGCCTATATACAGGACATGAAAGGAGATCGATTTTGGTATTTTTGGTTATATCATTGATATTAATTGGTTTTTATGAGACTTTTGCGGCAGCCGTTGCGACATTCACCATCCTAGAGACAAAGCTCGGGCGTCGCATTGCGGTTGCCAGCCACAAAGAAATTAATCCCAATCCCAGGATAACTATTACACCACTTTCGCCTCCCAAAAACTCCAAGATCAGCGGCGTCTTGGTTGTATTCGTTTGTTCAAAGAGGTTCCAAGCCCCATTGGCAGCACCATGAGCTATAGCCACTGGCCAGATTGAGCCTGTCCATACGCGCAAATAACCGTAAAAAATGCCGGCCAACGTCAAGGTAATCATGAAAAGAGGTACGATGACGAATGGGTTTGCATCTGGATGATAGAACGGCGTGCCGAGAATAAGTGGTAAATGCCACACGCCGTGTAGAAAACCAACCAAGAGCATGGCCTCCAACGCACCCCGCCCGTTGGACAGGCGTGGCAACAAATAGCCCCTCCAACCGACTTCCTCACACAGCGCAAAAAGGCTCCCAATGACTAATTCCGCCACTGAGTTAATTGCGAAATCGACGCTAAAGCTTCCGTCAGGAACTACAAAAACCGCCAAGCCGAACAAAGATAATGCAGCAATTCCCAAAATATGAATTCCATATGGTGCGCAAATTGCCAGCGGCCATCCCTTCAGTCCTGTAGTGGTAAGCCCAAGCAGTGATGGTATGCGTTTCATATCACTCTCCGGCGAAATCCACATCAACATTAATAGACTGCTCGTGAGCGGAGTCAGCATAGTCAAAAGCAAGACAGACTCGCCCAACCATTTGGCGCTCATTGCTATCGCCAAAGCTTGGCAAAATGTAATGCAGTAGAAGACAGTTGGTTTGGAGAAGGCGTTCATTTTTATAGTAATACTGCAATACGAGGCAAATGTCGAACAAGTGGACACAGACTTACGGTGACGACTTACTGTGGACTTACGGACTTACGGTGACAG
>CAXTKN010000032.1:11432-15575 GCA_964244805.1 uncultured Aestuariivirga sp. | reverse complement strand
GCACTGGCCGATCAGGCTGAAATTTCACGCGCTGCAAACCGTCCAACACTGGCATTGAACTTCGAACGTGCTGCTGAACTCGTGAATGTGCCGCAAGATTTTATCATGAGTTCATATGAGTTGCTGCGCCCCGGACGCGCCAAAACCAAGCAACAAATTTTGGATGTGGCGCTGATATTTCGGAACCAACATAACGCGCCTGCGATTGCTGCATTCTTTGAAGAGGCAGCAGAAATTTACGAACGCCGCGGCCTTTACACCCATCGTTTTTGAGGAACCAATGAACTGGAAAACTGACTACCGCTCGATTTACTATGCAACGGCACCTGAACCTGACGATATGAAGCTTTTGCCCAGCGAGACCGCCTTGCTGGTGATTGACGTTCAGAACACCTATCTTGAAAGGCCTGACCGCGATTTGCTTTCTAAAGTCGAGCAAGCACATTTTGATGCATGGACGCCGTTTCATTCACGTATGCATCATCAAGTGATTCCTCGGACGGCAGAAATGCTGAAGCTTTGTCGCTCTCATCAAGTCGAGTGTTTGTTTGCCCGTATTGCATCTCACACCAAAGATGGTCGAGATCGTTCCTTGTCTCAGAAAATGCCGGGGTGGAATAATCTGTTGTTACCAAAGAACGATCAACCCTCGCAAATTGTGGCGCAGCTTGCACCAGTGGGCGATGAGATCGTTGTAACAAAGACGACAGACTCAGCATTGACCGGCACCAATCTGCGTTTGATCCTCCATAATCTCGGCATCAAGAATGTGATCTGCGCTGGAATTTTTACGGATCAATGTATTTCGTCCACGGTGCGCAGCTTGGCCGACGAAAGCTTCAACGTAATTGTGCTTGAGGATTGCTGCGCAGCAGGATCAGATGAGTTGCACCGAAAGGAGCTTGAAATCATAAACATGATCTATTGCCATGTCATGAGCAGCGCGGAAGTTGTGCAAATGATGGGCTTGGCAAAGTAAGATTTTTGCAGCAGTATTGTCGCTTGGTTAAATCCTCAGCATAGGGGAGAGCCAGACTTTTGGGGAACGTTCAACAAACGGAGGGGCAAGATGTCTCAAGCTAACGCAACAGGTGCGATCGATATTTCGCATAACAAAGGCGTAGACCGCCTTCAATCTAAAGCGGTGGGCCTTATTGGTGTACTGTTTTTAACCGTCACGGGTGCAGCACCCATGTCTGCCATGTTGGGCAATGTGCCTTTCGCTGCAGGTTACGGCATTGGCTCGCATACGCCAGCTGCATTTTTGCTGGCCACTATCGTGCTTACCCTCTTTTCAGTCGGCTATGCTGCAATGGCAGGGCGCGTTTCAACAGTCGGTGGTTTTTATTCATTCATCAGCCAAGGTCTTGGCCGTGAAGTGGGTATGTCGGCGGGGTTAACTTCCCTTGTTTGTTACAGCATTTTTGAATCTTCGCTTTATGGCTTGTTTGCATTCTTCGGCAACGCATGGCTCAAATCTCATTTCGGAATTGATGTGGGCTGGCTGTGGCTGGCGCTTGCCGCTGTGATCGGCGCTGGGCTATTCAGCTACCGCGATGTCAAGTTATCTGCTGCTGTTCTCGGTGTGGCACTGGTTGCTGAAGTTGCCATGTTGGCAATATTCGCGTTGGGCGTTATTTTTGCCAAGACTGGTACCAACTTCAGCAGTGAATATCTGAACGTGTTCCATGTCACTGTTCCAGTGGCTGCGCAAAAAGTTGGCGCGGTGGATATCCCACTTGGCGCGGCTGCGGTTGGCATATTCATGGCTTTCTGGTCTTGGGTCGGTTTCGAGATGGCACCAAACTATGCTGAAGAATCCCGTGATCCAAAACGCGTGGTTCCGCGCTCACTTTATTATTCAGTGATTGGTCTTGGTTTGTTTTACACATTGATCAGCTTCTGCGTGGTTTCGGCTTATCCAACGGAAGGTGACATGTTGGCCAAAGCCTTTGGTGACTCGGGCAACTTCTTCCTTGATCCACTCAATCAATTTGTTGGTGGTTGGGCCAAGGAACTGATGAGCTTGCTTATCCTCACGAGTTCATTTGCCTGCGGTATGGCATTCCACAACACGGCTTCGCGTTATATGTATTCGCTGGGTCGTGAAGGTGTTCTGCCAGCTGCACTCGGCAATACCCATGATACTTATAAGAGCCCCCATACGGCTTCAATTGTGCAATCTGGTTTTGCTGCCTTGTGGATCGTGCTTTATGCATTCTTCTACGGCACCAATGATCCAAATGCCCAAGCCTATTTGGGTGTTTATACGCTATTTGCGGTTTTGGGCACTGGGTTGTTGCTGGTTCTGCAAGCCGTGGTTTCCATTGCGATCATCCGTTATTTCCAAAAGAATGGCGGCGGTAATGTGTTCTCTACGATGATCGCACCAGCAATTTCTTTTGTGGTGCAACTCGTGTTGGTGTGGATGTTGATCAGCAATCTTTCAACATTGGGCGGCCAAACTTGGTTGATTTGGACTGGTGCCGCCGTGATCATTATCGGCCTTATCTGGGGCTTTGCTTTGAAGTCGATGAACCCAAAGGGTTATAACAACATTGGCCGCATGGTGAATGAAGGTTAATCAGTATACAGATTAATTTAGGGGCAGTGGCAACGCTGCCCCTTTTTTGTTTTGGAGCGTTGCATGACAACATCATTGAAAGGCCGTTCGGTTTTAGTCACAGGCGGCAGCAAGGGCATTGGAAAAGGCATTGCGCGGGTGTTTGCGGAAGCAGGAGCCAAGGTGGCAATTATGGCTCGGCATCTTGATCAGGCGCAGTCAGCGGCAAAAGACATTGGTCATGGTGCCTTTGGCATAGCGGGCGATGTTACTTTACTCGTCAATTTGGAAGCAGCCATGGCGAGTGTGATCAAACAAAACGGTGCGCTTGATGTGCTCTGCGCCAACGCTGGAATATTTCCTGCCGCACGCTTGGAAGAGATGAGTGAAGCCCAATGGGATGAGGTGATGGATACAAACCTCAAAGGAACCTTTCTAACGCTGAAAGCGGCAATCCCCCATTTGAAAAAATCAGATCAAGGTCGCGTGATCATCACATCGTCTATCACTGGCCCGGTGACCGGCTATCCCGGCTGGACACATTATGGCGCATCAAAATCCGGCCAGCTGGGCTTTATGCGCACAGCGTGTTTGGAGCTGGCCAAATATGGCATTACAGTCAACGCGGTGATGCCCGGCAATATTATGACTGAAGGCTTGGTTGGAAATGGTGAAGCCTACATCAAATCCATGGAGGCCTCGGTGCCATTAAAGCGCTTGGGCACGCCTGAGGACATCGGTCATGCCGCCTTATACTTCGCATCGAAAGAAGCCGCCTATGTGACAGGCCAGACTATTGTGGTCGATGGCGGGCAGATTTTGCCTGAAAGTCTGGAAGCGCTTAATCAGGCGTAATCACGCAAGTAATTCTCACACAGAGCCATGGTTCCTTCGGTGTAGGGCAGCCCCATGGATTTGGCCAAGTCTGTTTCGGAATGCGACCCAATCCACGCCACCAGCAGCAAGCGGCGTAGCATCACAAAAGTAGGGATTTCGTCTGCGTCGGTTTTGGCCAGAGTAGCTGCTTTGCGGTAGCCTTGCTTCCAAGCCTCGATCAGCTCTGGCACCTGTGGTTCATGTTCGTAAAATGAAACGGGCGTTGCCGCATCATACATAAACCAACCAAAGCCGCAGTCATCAAAATCAATAGCTTTGACACTCTCGCCGTCCATCAGCAGATTGGCCAAGCGCAAATCACAATGGATTAAACCAAATCGATCCGCGCCCGTGCCATAAGCCGCCAAGCGCTTGCCAATGGCATCAACCGTGCGGCCAAAGAGTTTTTGTTTTGCTGGGTCAACCCCCATGCCGTCTCGCCATCTGCCCCAATGCGGTTTGTCCTCACCCAAACTGGTTTCAAAATTCCAGGTCAACCGCGTAAAGTAGGAAGGGCGTTGCCACTGCTTTGAATGCTGATGCATCCTTGCAGTTACTTCTCCCAAAACTTCAAATGGCTTTGCTAGATCTTGGCCAATGCCAGGTTCCGCGCCTGTTTCCCAATCCGATAAAACCACATGCCGTGGCGCTTCTAATTGTTTGTGACCGACCTTCTGAATGATCTCGCCATCTAATCCCTTCAC
>CAXTKN010000032.1:4080-11332 GCA_964244805.1 uncultured Aestuariivirga sp. | reverse complement strand
GCCATATTTTTCACACAGCGCTTTGCAAGCCGCAAGATAACCATCGCCCGGCATTGGGAAACCATATGTGGCTGGTATAGTTTCCATGATCAAAGCAGCAACATCACCGCCTTTCAAAGCGAGCTCCATTGCATCCAGATCATTGAATGGCACTTGGATGAAAACATCTGGTTGATCAGATAAAAATATTTTCGTGAACCGATCATCACCCGTTGCAACCGAAAGACCGGAATGGCCGTGATAGCCTTTGATGATCGAAACAATCTTGCGCCGTTTGGTGGCATAACGCGCGCTCTTTAATGCAATCTCAACGGCCTCTGCACCGCCCGCGCCAAAAACGGCATAGGTCATGCCGGGCGATATATTGATCAGAGATTCAGCTAGCGCCGTGCGCGCAACCGATGGAAACCAATGATTGCCCATATCAAAATGATCGAGCGCATTTTTGAGTGTATCAACAAGCTCGGTATTGCGGTGGCCCAGATTATAAGTGCCGCCATTCAAATGCAGATCAATCAGCCGCCTGCCATCCATATCATAAATGAAATAGCCCTCGCGTTTGTCGATGACCAAATCAATGCCAGCCTTGGCCCAGAATTTGGTTTTTTGGGGATTCCAATATTTGATCGATTTCTCGATCATCTCCGTCTTGGACGCAAATTTGAACCCACCATAATCAAACATCAAAATCTCCCAGCCCGAATTACTTCAGCTCTGAACTTTAAACTTAAACCAAAGCTTGCATGAAGGCATAGTCCATATAAATCAGCCGTAAGGTTGAATTCACATAGGTTGACCGACAGGCAATTTCTTATGAATTCTCGCTGCCCTGCATAGCTTTAATCCGGTGGGCGAGGGAGATGATGTTAGCTTTGGCCGATGGCTTTATCGGTGCGGGTGCTGCGGGTGCGGGCCTAATCGGTGGTGGCTTCCGGTCAAGCATAGTATCAAGCGCTTTAAGCTCTTGCGTCATTGCCTCGGCTTCGCGTTCTGCATCTCTAACCTTGTCGCTCAAGCTTGTTTGGCGATCTGGTGTTTCATTTTGTGCAACATTCATCAATGGCGTGTTTAAATTTTGTACGTTGCTTTCTTGATCGTCACTCATTTGTGCGGATATTGATGTGAGTTCAGCAATGCGGCGCTTCATGCGAAGTTCCCCATGATCGCCATCCTGAGTAAATGCAGCAGGCATTGCATTCATCCCCAAGCTGGTTTGCAACTCTTCGTTCAACCTGCCCACCATGCCATTCTTTTCGCGCAAGTTCAAAGTCAGCTGCGAGACGGATTGCGTGAGTTTAGTGATTTCCAGATCCTTGCCAATATTGCTGGCAGTCAGTTGGCTCAATGTTGTCGTACTTGCTTCGAGGTCAGCTTTATGTGCTTCGATTTGCGAAATCAGAGCGGCCACTTCGCGGTCACGGATCGCCAAAATGCTTTCGCTGGTTTCCAATTGTTGGATTAATGATTGCACGCGGTTGCGGCTGCGTGAGACCTCGGCCATTTGCTCGGTCATGCGGGCTTTGATGTCTTCTAACCGCAGCTCAAGTTTGCGAGCCATCATGGCATGCTCGGCGCGCAAGCGGTCACGATCGGCTTGCAGCTCCAACATTTGCACGGGGACATTCTTGGCGTTGCGGCGTGCGCCTAGGGCGATGGCCACATTCCACATTCCTCTGCCAAATAGAAGCGCCAACAATAATGCTAAGGCAAACCCTAAAGCCACCAACATCAGTGTCTCAGTTTGAGACATAAAACCACCCATATTTACGAATTGCTAACCTTTAGCATTAACATGCCATTAACACGACCCTCGCGTGCGAACAGTGTTAACGCAGATTATGGTTTGCCGCGATGGGTGACCGTGTGTTTTTGCAAATTATATTTTTGCAATCGGGAGATGACTTGTCAAAATTTTGTCGCAGTTGTGCTCAGAAGGGATTCCAAGTGGCGCGTGGCGAATATTTCAGATAGCCAATATTGGCACCCAATCGTGCGCCCACACCAGTCCGGATGGGGGCCAAGGTAATGTTATCCTTGCGTTGGAAGTTCACACCCACACCACCTACCAGATAGGCAGTGCCTTCAACGCCCGCAAACCGATCATAAAGATCCTCAGGTGATTGCGAATTGTAAACCAGCGTCAACGTGCGCGAGCCATTGCCGCCAAAGTCAAAGCCGACCGATGGGCCCTGCCAGTAAATGTGTTTTTTTGCACCATTTTTGTAATAAATCGTGCCTTCACCGTAACGAAGACCGCCCACAAATGCGCCAGAACCTTCTTCGCCTACAATATAGGCGGTCGGTTCGCCTTCGTTCTGGAATACATATTCAATAGCTTGGGCGAGGCCACGGCTGGTTTTACCAAAAAACTGATGGCCTTGGGCCATGATTTCATCGGTTGTGTAAGTGCTGCGCTTGGGTGCGCGGGTTGCACTGTTTGTGGTTTGAGCAATCACTGTCGTGGTTGCAACCGTAGCGCTCAAAGTAAGCAAGACTGCGAAAGAGCGAAAAAATGTGTGCATCATAAACCTCAACTCAATGGTGCCTTGGTTTGGCCCGAGATAAGGGCGCGGCCATGGCGGAATTCCGTCCATGCTGTGGTTTTGCCTGTTTTGGCTTTCAACTTGGTTAATAAAATCGAAATTTAATCTTTAAGCAGAGGCAATAAAGGCCGGGTTGTCAAAGCCGCGTTGGGTTTTGCCGTAAACTAATGGTTCGCCCGTAGCGCAATTCACCTTGCCACCAGCTGCCATCAAAACAGCTTGGCCTGCTGCTGTGTCCCATTCCATGGTGCGGCCAAAGCGCGGGTATATGTCAGCCTCGCCTGCAGCAATGGTGCAGAATTTAAGCGATGATCCAGCGCCGATAATTTTCTTTACTGTCAGCGTGGCGAGATAGTCCTCGGTCTCGGCATCACGGTGTGAACGGCTTGCCAGCACCGTTGCACCATCTGCGGGCAGGGCGCGGGTTTTCATGGATTGCCAAACAGCGCTGCTCAGTGGATCAGAAACGCCGAGTGTTGAAAGCTGAGCGCCGTGGTTTTGCTCGCCCAAAAACATGCGAGGCAGTGCAGGTGCATAAACGACGCCCAAAACCGGCAAGCCGTTTTTAATCAATGCGATGTTGACCGTGAACTCGCCGTTGCGCGACACAAATTCTTTTGTGCCATCCAGCGGATCTACCAGAAAGAATTGCTGCGCCACGGTTGGAATTTTGCCTGCGGAAGCAGCTTCTTCGGCGACGACCGGAATGTCGGGCCAATGTTTTTTTAACTCGCCCAGAATAATGGTTTCTGCTTGCTCATCGGCAATTGTCACAGGCGAAAGATCAGCCTTTTGGTTAGCGCTGAATTCGGTGGCATAGATTTCCATAATCTTGGCACCTGCGCGCTGGGCGATATCAGCCAAAATCAGGCCGCGTGAGGAGGGGGTAATGTTTTTCAAGTTGAACCTTCGGGGGCAGAAGTTTGAGCGCTCTATGGTCTCATTTATAGGCATTCGTCAATGCGGCATTGATAGCTACAATTTGATATAGCTACGTCTACGAATCACTTTTTGGAATCATTTCATGACCGCTTTAACTCGCCTTTCCGATCTCGATCTTTCAGCCCTTTTGTGTTCACGTGTGTGTCACGATGTGATCTCGCCTGTGGGCGCCATAGCTAACGGTTTGGAGTTAATGGACGATCCTGAGAATGATGCTGAAATGAAGGCGTCAGCGCTCGACATGGTGCGCTCTGCCGCCAAATCCGCCACTGCGAAATTAAAGTTCTGCCGCATTGCCTTTGGTGCAGCGGGTTCTGCCGGCGCTCAGATTGATATGGGTGAGGCAGGCGATATTGCAAAAGCCTTCGTCGGTGAAGAAAAGATCAAGCTTGATTGGCAAGTGCCGCGCGAAAACCGCCCGAAACAAGATGTGAAGCTGTTGCTCAACATGTTGCTTCTGGCCATTGAAGCCCTACCCCGTGGTGGTGTGATTACTATGACGGGTGAAGGCAATGGCTTTGTTGTTAAAGCCAAGGGCGACCGCGCCAAGATTAAAGAAGCGATGGCTTTGGTGATTTCAGGTCAAACAGATTTGGCCACACTCGATGCCAGATTGGTTCAACCTTATTACGCGCGCGTGTTGAGCGAAGCGCAGAATATGAAACTTTCCATGGCGATGGAAAGCGAGGATACTGTTGTGGTGGCAGCTGCTGCCTAAACATCCCGACCGTGTTCGCGCCATAGTTTGAGCGCCGTTTCCCAATTCGGTGCTTCGTCGGCATGAAAGCCATAAACACTGCCAGAGCCTAATGATTTATAGTTTCGCATGGCTTTGAGATGTGCCCCGCTTCTGAGATAGGCCAGCATCGATTGTTGGTCGCGCCAAACCGAAAGTGTGTGATGGGTGCCGTCCACTGATCTGGCATCGGCGCTGATATTCCCCGTTGCCTTTTTGGCCTGCATCATGGCTGGAATAGTGAGCCACCAAAAGCGCATCTTTGCAAAGCCCGATTTTATCCGAAGGCCTGTGATAGAGATATAAAGTTGTGTCATAACTCTGTACCTCGTGCTGAAATCAAGTTGGGAGATGTGTCAGAAATCATCGCGCCAGCAATCATCAACCTTATGACGCGCACAAGATCAGCCAGCAGATTCTTGTCAGTCTTTTGGAGCTCAAAACCGTGCATTGCAAATTCCAAGCTGCGGGCAAGTTCCATGGGAGTCATGTCGTCTCGTAAGACACTGCCGCTCGCCTTGCAGAAGGCGGTAATTGTATCCACAAGAAGTTCAAGCTTTTGGTCATTAAAATTTTGATAAAGATCGCGGGTCTGGCGTTGGCGCTCCGATAAAATTTCGGCAGCGTGAAGCGGGCTCTTCAAGCAATCAATCAGATACGTGAACCGCGCAACAATCTGCGCCGTGATGATGTCGGCCAAGCCCTTGCCAGCAATAATTTGGGCAAGGCCTGCTGCTTTTTCCACGGCGTATGCGCCTTCATTTACGGCCCCAATGCAGGCCCTGAACATCGCCTCTTTTGAATCATAATGATGATAGAGCGCCTGTCTTGTTAAACCAGCCTCTTGAGCCACAAGCTCCATTGACGAGCCACGATAACCGTACTGTCCGAAGATCGTTATAGCCGCTTTAATAATGCGTTCACTTGAGCTCATGCGACGATTTTGACAAATTTTGCAAAAATGTCAAATTTTTATTGACAGTGGGGCCGCCTCGACTTTAACTTTCGAAACAATCAGAGTTGGAGTTGTTGTCATGAGTGATCTTGTTCTTGTCACGGGTGCGTCAGGCTATATTGCGGGACATGCTATCTTGCAGCTTCTGGCGCGCGGCTACCGCGTTCGTGGCACATTGCGGTCCCTCATACGTGCCGATGAGGTTCGCAACTGGCTGAGCAAAGCGCATGGCGCAAGCATCACCAAAGAAGATCTCGAACTCGTTGAGGCTGATCTGAGTTCAGACAAAGGCTGGGATGCAGCCATGCTGGGCGTGCGTTATGTGTTGCACTTGGCTTCACCTTTCCCACCCAGTGTTCCCAAAAATGCTGATGAGCTGATAGTGCCTGCGCGCGATGGCACTTTGCGCATCATGCATGCCGCGTCGCGCGCCAAGGTGGAACGGGTCGTACAAACGTCTTCCACGGTTGCAGTTGCATATGGTCATGATCATCCCAATGGCCATGTCTTCACTGAGGCAGATTGGACCAACCTTGATCATCCGGAAGTCAGTCCTTACGCAAAGAGCAAGACCATTGCAGAACGCGCGGCATGGGCAGAATTGCCCAAACTGGAACGCACAATTGAATGGGTCGTTGTCAATCCTGGTTTAGTTTTAGGACCAGTCTTCGACAAGGAAGCAAGTGCCTCGGTTGATGTTGTCAAAAAACTATTGGACAAATCAGTGCCAGGTCTTCCGAGGCTTGGATTCCCAATCGTAGATGTCCGTGATCTTGCTGATTTGCACATGCGCGCGATGCTTGATCCAAAGGCGGCGGGCCAACGCTTTATTGGCGCCGGTCCTTTTCTTTGGATGGCCGATATTGCGACGACCCTCAAAAACGAACTGGGTGCTCAGGGCAAAGTTGTTCCAATGCGTAAATTGCCAGATTTTGCAGTGCGATTGGTGGGTATGTTTGATCCTGTCGTAAAGGCTCAGCTTCATGAGCTTGGTAAAATGCGAATTCTCTCTTGTGATAAAGCCCATCAAGTTCTGGGCTGGAAACAGCGCCCTCTGAAAGAGACGATTGTTGATACAGCAAATAGCTTGTTTGCTGTCGGGGCGGTTTAAGGCTTCTCGAAAGTGGCTCAAGCCCTTTAGCCTCACGAATAGAATTGTGTGGCGACGTGCGCGCAGTTTGGCTAGTTTTTGGAAATGACCCAAGTTCAAAACGCGCTAAATCAGAATGCTCTATTGTTGGGCCTCGCAGGATTGTTGCCACAGGTGGCAGCTTGCACAGTTGCGTTCACACACACTGATTTTGCCATGTATGCGTTGGTCTCGGGCTTTGCGTATTCGGCTTTGATTTTTAGTTTCATTGGCGGCGTATGGTGGGGCCAAGCGCTTGTAACTCCAACAAAACACGCGTGGATATTTTTTGCAGCAGTCTGCCCCAGTCTCATTTCATGGTTCGCGGCTTTGCTGTTGTTTTCAAATCTAAAATGGTGGCCTTATGCTGTCGGGGCAATTTCAATGGGCCTTTTACTTTCACCACTCGTCGATTTGCAAATCGGCAAAGCTCTGTCCCAACCTCAAGGGTGGATGAAATTACGGCTGGCCCTGTCGTTTGGCTTAGGCTGCCTGAGTTTGATACTCGCCACATTGACGCTGCATGCGGTTTAAATTTCTGGCGGCACTTGGCATGTATCGCAGCTAAACACCCGCCTTGCTGCCATTTCAAATTTACGGATTTCAGAGTGGCATGAAGGACAAGTTTCTTTGGCGAAAATATTCACGCGCTCGCGGTAGCGTGTTTTTGATTTTGCCACTTTATCGACTGTAATGATTGAGTTGTGTTTCACCCCCAACTGTAAAAGCGCGATAGCATCGTGCCAAATTCGGTCGAACGACACGCGGTCAAGAGACTTGCCTGGCAATGCAGGATGAACTTTCTGTCGCCACAGAATTTCCGTGCGGTAGATATTGCCAATACCCGCAATGACCGATTGATCCATCAACAGCTGCCCAATCGAAACCCGGCTTGCCTTGATCTTCGCCCAGGCTTTTTCAGGGTCTGCATCTTCTCTCAGCACATC
>CAXTKN010000032.1:0-3980 GCA_964244805.1 uncultured Aestuariivirga sp. | reverse complement strand
GTCCGGGCTTTGAAGTTTAGGTGCATTGTAAAATTGTTAGGCGATGCGTAGCATTTCTTCGTCGTGTTCGTGTCCTGGCATTGGTGGTGCGCCTTCGCGCAGCACGTAACCACGGCCCCAGACGGTTTCGATGAAATTCTTGCCTTCTGCAGCGTTGGCCAGCTTCTTGCGCAGCTTGCAGATAAACACGTCGATGATTTTGAGTTCGGGTTCGTCCATGCCGCCATAGAGGTGGTTGAGGAACATTTCTTTGGTAAGGGTCGTGCCCTTGCGGAGCGATAGAAGCTCAAGCATTTGATATTCTTTGCCGGTGAGGTGCACACGTTGGCCACCCACTTCAACAGTCTTGGTATCTAGGTTTACGAGCAATTCGCCAGTGAGGATAACCGATTGGGCATGGCCCTTTGAACGGCGCACAACAGCGTGGATGCGGGCGACCAATTCATCCTTATGGAATGGCTTGGTCATATAATCATCAGCGCCGAAGCCTAGGCCCTTCACCTTATCTTCAATGCCAGCAAGGCCAGAGAGGATAAGGATTGGTGTGCCGACTTTCGACACGCGCAGGCTCTTCAAAACTTCATAGCCAGACATATCTGGCAAATTGAGATCGAGCAGAATGATGTCATAATCATATAGCTTGCCAAGATCGACGCCTTCTTCACCAAGGTCAGTCGTATAGACATTGAACCCTTCGGATTTGAGCATCAACTCAATCGATTGAGCCGTCGCTGTGTCATCCTCGATCAACAAAACCCGCATGCGAATCCCCTTCTATGCCAATCCCTCGTCGCCCGAGAGACTCTAAATTTTCTGCCAGCCCCATTTTGGGAAACCGACGCTACGAACCATTAACTCTGAATGTTAAGATAGACTTATAAAGGTTAACAAAACCTAATCTGTCTCACTCAATTCTTAATGACCTACTCACTACCTATTGTGGCCATTCTAACCCGACCCCCTAAATCTGGTGGTTGAGGATCCCGCGTTAAGCCATTTTTTACGGTAACCAATTGTTAGTGCGCAATTTACTTGGTCTTAAACCTGCTTGTTCATGATGATCTTTGAAAAGCGATTCACCACAGCTAGTTGATTCGGGGAATCGTGAATAGAGTCGCGTTTGAGTATTTTGGCGAATATTATCGCTAGTAAGTGAGTAAAGGTGGGTAGAGTAATGCGTTCACGTGAAAGTCTTTTGCGGTTAAACCGTTTCCGGGCCGAAGATTGCCGCAGGCAAGTGGCTGATATGGATCTGATGATCCAGGATTTGATGCGCAAGCACGATGATCTTGATGCACATGTAAAGTTTGAAGAGCAACGCACGGGCGTTAGCGACATCAACAATGTGAATTATTCAATGGCCGCCAAATCGGTGCGCGGCCGCCGTGATAATATCTTGAAAACGGTCGGTGAATTGCGCGACCAACATGAATCAATGATTGAGCGTTTGAAAGAAGCCGAAGCTGATTTGCGCAAAGTTGAAATGCTGGTTGAAAAAGAAACGCCGACAGTTAAATCCGTCATTCCAGATATGCCGGGCCGTATGCCAATCCATGCATTAACACGATAAGAAAAAAAGAAGTTTCAAATTGGCCGGGAATTTCCCGGCCTTTTTATTTTGAGAACCAGAGTAAAGTCAAACAAAGCGCCGCTGGCAGCGCTTGAACGAATAAAATGGATCGTTTTGCCGTAAGGCCGCCATAGAGGCCTGCCACCAAAACACATAGCGCAAAATAAACTTGGCCCGGCCAATAATCGGCGATCAAACTCACGATAAGGCCTGCACCAAGAAAGCCATTATACAGCCCTTGATTTGCCGCCAAAACTTTAGACGATTCCGCCTGCACTAAAGTTTGGTTGAAGGCTTTCAGGGCAAAGGGTTTCGTCCAAAGAAACATTTCAACATACATGATGATGAAATGCTCAATTCCTATTAGACCAACAAGCAATTGAGCAAAAAATTTCATGTGGCAGTTTCTCCGCAGGTTAAGTTTATAGCTCAAATAGCGAATTTCAGCAAACGCTCGTAGTGCGGCCTCGCCGCGTCGGCCACGCCGCGATAGACTGAGTTTAACTCTGTGCTTGCTGAAGCTGGTTTTTCAAAACCTGTCGATGACCATGCAGCATTGTACCAATGAGGTGCCCACACGCCGTCGAAAGTTTTAGGCCCTTTCGGCCAGTGCAACATCGCTTCATCAAATGCAATGTCCAATGCTTCACATAGCTTCTTGAGTGTTGCTTCAGGCGAATTCAAAAATCGATCCGCATCCACAACCGGCGGCGCATGTCCCAGCAAATCAGCCACCTGATCAAAAATTTCTGCTTGCTCCACAAAGCCAATGGCGTGCAGCGAAACATCATCATGTTTTTTGGCATAAGATGCCAAAACTTTTTCCGGCGATCTGATTAAGAATGCGTTCGTCAGTGTGCGGATGAAGTTTCGATCAAATTGTGGCAACATGTGATGTGTCATGTGTTTCTGATAGAAAATCGGTTTTTCCGCAACGGCAGCGCAGCGCCTTTCAACCTCTCTCCAATCCGTCTCGCACCCTGCAATAATCTCGTCACGCATTGGGTGGTGAAGGCCCGTCTCTTTCAGATAAGCGCCATAAAACGGCTCATCCCACGCCACGCAATCGGCGCGGTTGGCGAATGAATACATCATGGCTGATGAGATGTTGCGTGGCCCAGACCACATGGCGATGGCTGTCATTTCAAATTTCCTGTCGCGATAAAAAACCAAATAGCAGCGATAGCGATTGCCACAGCCAAACAGCGCTGCACCAATTTTGCTTGCGGTGAATGTTCGAGCCAGCCTGATAAGCTGCCAGCCAGAACCGCAATTGCGCCGTGAATGGCGGTGGCAATGGCCACATAGATTGCGGTGAACAAAGCAAGTTGTTGTAGAGGGTGATCAGTAATTGTCATAAATTGCGGTAGAATGGC
The DNA here is from genome assembly GCA_964244805.1 of uncultured Aestuariivirga sp. Lineage (GTDB taxonomy): Bacteria > Pseudomonadota > Alphaproteobacteria > Rhizobiales > Aestuariivirgaceae > Aestuariivirga. Next base: position 1,034 of record CAXTKN010000032.1, on the reverse strand, counting down.
TGCATAGAACAAATAGGCTTTCGGGTTCAACACATTGCTGATCAAGCCTTGCGCGAAATACGCAAAATTGGATTTTTCCTCAACTTTTTGCGCGGCATCAGAATCCACCCAAGCGTCATAAGCCAGATAAAAAAGATAAATTGTTCCAATCCAACGCAGACCAGTGATCAAAGATGGATAATTCTCAAATAGCAATGTGAGGCCAAGGCCTGCCACCAAACCTGCAAAGGCCAGGCCCAAACATATCCCTGCAACAGCGGCTAGTGCCGAGGCGCGCCCGCGCGTTGCACCAAGCACCGCAAGCCATGTCATGTTCGGGCCGGGGGTTAGTTCAATGATGATGGATGTAACAATAAACTCAAACATCACAAGCTGCGCGTAGCTTCGCGCTTGGCCAAAGCTTTATAAGCCTCCGATAATCTGCGCGTAATTTCTCCGGCACCAGCCCAATCATCATTCGACAATGGATGTCTCACAGGCCTGCCATCAATAATGCGCACCGGCGTTGTGCCTGCAAAGGTTCCTGTTACAAAAGCTTCATCAGCGCCATACACGTCATAGAGCGAGAAATGTTTTTCATAAACCGGAATGCCAAGATCGCGGCACAATCGAATAATATTGCCGCGCGTAATGCCAGGAATGCAATATTGCCCCGTGCTCGTCCACACTTCGCCCCGCCTTACGATAAAGAAATGCGTGGAGTTGCAGGTGGCCACAAAGCCATGCGGGTCAAGCATCAAGGCTTCGTCAGCGCCCGCGTTCGTCGCTTGAATACACGCTGTGATGCAATTGAGTTTCGAATGTGAATTGAGTTTTTGATCCTGCACATCAGGATAACCACGGCGCACATTCACAGTGTGCAAGCTCAAACCTTTTTCAAATTTATCTGGGTTCGGGTTTTTATGTTCGGGAATGATTACGATTGTTGCGGGCGTGATCGTGACCCGTGGATCTTGATAAGGTGTCGCCTTTACCCCGCGTGTGACCATTAAGCGAACATGCACGCCATCGTCCATCTTGTTGGCATCGATACA
>CAXTKN010000031.1:0-15906 GCA_964244805.1 uncultured Aestuariivirga sp. | reverse complement strand
GTCCAACTGCCCACCACGCCTCCAGCTCCCCTGATGATCGGGATCAAAGCGGCGATGTCGTAGATTTGGAGTTTGGGGTCCATGGCGATGTCGAGGTGGCCTGCGGCGAGAAGCGCGAAGAAATAGGCATCGCCGCCAAACCTATGTGCGGTGACGGATTTGCGTAAGTTTTCGAAGTTGGAATTTTCGTCATAGAGATAGGGCGAGGTGGTGCCCAATGCGGCTTTGGACAGCGGCAGTGGCTGGCGCACGCGGATGGCCTCGGTTTTACTATTGTGTTTGTGCCATGCGCCATTTGGATTGCCGTAAAACATTTCGCCAACAAAGGGTTGGTTCATGACGCCGAGCAGAGGCTCACCATCGCGGTAGAGGCCGATGAGGGTTGCCCAAGTGGGCATTCCAATGACGAATGATCTGGTGCCATCGATGGGATCGAGTACCCAAGAATAGGTCGACGAGCCGGGTTCATTACCAAATTCCTCGCCGATGATGCCGTGGGTGGGGAAATGCTTTTCGATCATCTCGCGGATCACGCGCTCGGCACTGCGGTCAGCCTCGGTGACGGGGTCCCAGCCTGCGTCCAGCTTATTGTCGATGGTAATGTTTTTGCGGAACTGGGGCAGGATGATTTTTGCGGAGGCATCGGCCAATTCGAGTGCGAATGTGGTGAGCTGGTCGATTTCAGAGCTATTCATCATTGGTTCACCGGATGTGTGGGTTTGCTAAACATACCCAAACGGACTGATCTTGCCATTAAAATCGCCGAACAGTCGATTTATGTTGCATTGCAACATTGTGTATAATGCCATGCAATTTTCGCATGTCTATTTTAAGATGTTGTTTTTAATCAGTTTATTTTTCAATTTTGAGCGTTTATTGAGGTTTTGTGACCAATTGGTAAATTTTTTCAGATTTAACTCTTGAAAGCTTAATGTTGCAGTGCCAAATAGTCCTTACGAGATGAGGCTTTGGTCTCTCTCTGCCCTTCTTGGGCGTTTCCTCCCTAGACTTCGGGCCGGTCACTTTTGTGTATCGGCCCTTTTTTTTATTCAAAATTTTGCGATTACTCTGCGGCAAGCCTTTTGGCGGTTTGCTGTTCAATGGCGGGCAAGAACATGGCCAGTTCTTTTAAAACCCGAGCGATGGCCGCCTCAACATCAGCAAAGCTTTGGTTCTTTTCGATGCGCGCCTCATCCATATAAAGTGCACGGTTGATTTCAATTTGCAGCGCGTGGCGGTTATGATGCGGGCTGCCATGGGTTTCGGTAATGAAGCCGCCCGCATAAGGCCTATTGCGCACCACGTGAAAGCCTTCCTTGGCGAAAAATTTTTCAATTTCAGACGAAAGCTCGCGGTTGCAGGCCGCGCCAAATCTGTCGCCCAACACAATGTCTATTTGTGGCTCATGATGAGATTTCAAGTTGCGCACTGCTGAAGACGGCATGGAATGACAATCCATCAACAGGCAAAATTGCGTTGCAGTATATGCTTCCTCGATCATAGCGGTCAGCGTGCGGTGATAGGGGCGGTAGATTGTATCAATCCTGTTTAGCGCATCGTTCAGACTTATTTTGCCGCGGTAAATGCCTTCGCCTTCAGCCACCAGTTTGGGAATGGTGCCGAGCCCTGATGCTACGCGCGGCGAACCGGGGTTCATGTATCCGGGAAGATTTTCCAAGAACATACGTGGGTCGAGTTCATAAGGCTCGCGGTTGAGATCAATATAGGCGCGAGACACAAGTGCGCTGAGCATCGGCGAGCCATTGCCCAAACAGCTTTTAAACAAAACATCGACAAAGCAATCTTCAGATTGGCGTAAAGCTGCCTGCGAAAGCCGAGATTGCTGGATAAATTCAACAGGCAAAAATGATCCGCTATGAGGAGAATTATAGACGATGGGCGAAACCCATTCATCAGGTGCTAATATCTCGAAATACCGTTGGCTCATCAGCCACTTTTCCTTAAGTTAGGTGCACTATGAACTCAGCCAGGGTTGCTGTCTATATTTTCAAATGTAAATTTGGTTCACACCCTGTTTACCGCTCACAGGTAGAAGGACGTTCAAGAAGCCATGACTTGACCGAATATGATTGGCAGCACATAAAGAGTACCATGGTAAAAATTTTACTAGCAGAAGATGATGATGATTTGCGCCGGTTTCTTGTGAAGGCGCTCGAAAAGGCTGGCCATAGGGTTTCGCCTTTTGCTGAGGGCGCATCAGCCTATGAGGAAATCAAGCAAGCCAGTTTTGATTTGTTGCTGACTGACATCGTGATGCCCGAAATGGACGGCATTGAACTGGCGAGGCGCGCGGCAGAGCTTGATCCGGCGTTGAAGATTATGTTCATCACGGGTTTTGCTGCTGTGGCACTGAACTCCGATTCCAATGCGCCCAAGGATGCAAAGGTTTTGTCAAAGCCATTCCATCTGCGTGATCTTGTGGATGAAGTGAACCGCTTGATGGCGGCTTGAAACCCGCACTTGCCTTTAAACCGAGTGGCCGATATACGCAGCCTCATGTCGTTAAACAACGTGGGCGGTTAGCTCAGCGGTAGAGCACTACCTTGACATGGTAGTGGTCGTAGGTTCGATCCCTATACCGCCCACCATTCCTAGATAAACTCTGATAAATCTCTAACGAGGAATCGTAATTTGATTGATGCATTGCAATAATTAATGTTGCATGGCAGCATCAAATGGTGGAACACGGCCTTTCAATATTACTCGTTGATGAAAATTCGGATCGCGCTGCTTTGATTGAGCGAGGCTTGCATGAGGCAGGTTATACACGCGTTTCAATTATCCGTGAAACCAAAGGCGTTTTGAAAAAGATAGAAGATATCTCACCGGATGTCATTATCATCGATCTGGGCAATTCAAGCCGTGACCTTCTTGAACATATGTTTTTGGTATCGCGGACTGTGCGAAAGCCGATTGCTATGTTTGTGGATCAATCTGATGAGCAATCTATGTACCGCGCAATTGAGGCTGGTGTTTCTGCCTATGTTGTGGATGGCCTCAAAAAAGAACGTATCAAACCCATTCTTGATCTGGCGATGATCCGGTTCAAGGCGTTTGAAAATATTCGCAACGAGCGCGATGCGGCCAAATCGGCACTTGATGATCAGAAGATTATTGATCGTGCCAAACGCATGCTGATGCAGGCCAAGGGCCTTTCGGAAGACGAAGCATATGACAGCTTGCGCAAGGCTGCCATGGCGCAGAACAAGCGCATGGCGCAAATCGCTGAGGCTGTGATGTCTGCGCAAAGTTTGATGGAGCAATGTGACGATGGAACTTAATGTCGGTTTTGTACCATTGCTTGATGCATCAATCCTCATCATGGCCCATGAAAAAGGTTTTGCCGAAGAGCAAGGTCTTCAACTCAAACTTATGAAGGAAACATCATGGGCTAATATTAGAGACCGCCTGTCAGTTGGCCAGTTTCATGTTGCCCATATGTTGGCCCCGCTGCCGATTGCACAGAACTTAGGATTATCGCCGCTTAAGACGCATTTGATTGCGCCTTTCGCGTTGGGGCTGGGTGGAAATGCCATTACCGTTTCTCACATGCTTTACGGGGCGATGGGTGAATCCATTTCGCATTCCACTGACCCAACAAAAGCTGGCGCTGCTTTGCGCGCGGTCGTCATGAGTCGCAAAGCACATAACCTATCCAAACTTGTTTTTGCGGTCGTGCACGGCTTTTCAGTTCACGCATATGAGCTGCGCTATTGGTTGGCGGCGAGTGGGATAGATCCTGACCATGATGTGGAACTCACAATTGTTCCACCCGCGATGATGGGTGACGCGTTGGCCACAGGTGCCATTGATGGCTTCTGTGTTGGCGAACCGTGGAATAGCAATGCTGTAGCGCAGGGCTTGGGCGAAGTGGTGACAACAAAAGCATCAATTTGGAGATCGAGCCCCGAGAAAGTTTTGGGATTACGAAAAACATGGGCCGAAGATAATCGCGAAAAACTTGATGCATTACTCGTTGCGCTTCACAATGCTGCGATGTGGTGCGGTTCGTCTCTTAATATAGATGAAATGGCACGTATTCTATCAAAGCCGCAATATATCGGCGTAGACGAAAAAATAATACGAAAAGGACTGGTTGGAAATATTCAAGGCGACCAGACAAAAAGTGATTTTCTGATTTTTGCGGAGCGCGCAGCAAACTTTCCTTGGGTCAGCCACGCACTTTGGATTTACTCGCAAATGGTCCGGTGGAACCAATGTCAATATAGTTCCGCAGCCGAAAAAATTGTCAGCCAAACCTATCGTCCCGACATTTATAGGCAAGCGCTTGGCCCTCTCGGAGTGTCACTCCCAGGCGGCAGCTCTAAGGTGGAAGGCGCGCTCACGGAAACAACCCGAGTGCCAGCTTCGGGCGAGCCATTGATTTTGGGGCCGGACGGATTTTTTGACGGCATCGCCTTCGATCCAAGTGACATTAAAACCTACCTGGAAAAACTAGGCAGTGATGTTGCGGTGCACAATAGATAGGCAATCAAATGCCTGTTCATGCGGCAGGTCAATTCGTCAAATTTGTCAGATAGATACTAAGTATCTGAAAGTAAATATAAAAATAGTTTTTTGAAATTGGCACAACTCATGCAGTGATGCAAGCAAGTGCTCACAAGCGCATTCGGCAACGCCGCCGACAGGAAAGAGATCGCCCCCGACTCTCCGCCTGTCGGCGGCTTTTTTTTTAAGGAGAATGAGATGTTTCAAATCAATTCCACGCGCCGCGCCTTCCTGAAAAAATCAGCAGCTACTGCAGCAATTTTAACCGCGGCCCGTGCTCTATTGCCATCAGGTGCAATGGCTGCAAATGGGCCAGAGATTGACGCGGCAAAGCTCGGCTTCATTGCGCTCACAGATTCTTCTCCGTTGATTATTGCAAAAGAGAAGGGCCTCTTTGCTAAATATGGCGTCAGCAATGTCGAGGTTTTGAAGCAAGCCTCGTGGGGTGCCACGCGCGATAATTTGGTTCTCGGCTCTGCGGGCAGCGGCATAGACGGCGCACATATTCTAACCCCGATGCCATACCTGATGACGCTGGGCACAATCACGCAGAACAAACCTGTGCCGATGAAAATTTTGGCGCGGCTTAATCTTGATGGCCAAGGCATTTCAGTTTCCAAAGAATATGCAGATTTGAAAGTAGGGCCCGATGCATCGCTGCTCAGAGAAGCTTTCGCCAAGAAAAAAGCCGCGGGTGCGGCTGCTAAAATCGCTGTGACGTTCCCAGGTGGAACACATGATTTGTGGATGAGGTATTGGCTGGCAGCGGGCGGCATTGATCCTAACAAGGATGTTGAAACCATCATCGTTCCACCGCCGCAAATGGTGGCCAATATGAAAGTGGGAACGGTTGATGCATTCTGTGTGGGTGAGCCATGGAATGCCCAACTGGTAAGCCAAGGACTTGGCTATTCCGCTGTCACAACCGGTGAACTCTGGTCGAAGCACCCTGAAAAGTCTTTGGCAATGCGCGCTGATTTCACGGATAAGAATCCAAAGACCATGGAGGCCATATTGATGGCAGTGATGGAAGCCCAGCAATGGTGCGACGCTGATGCCAATAAAGATGAACTGGCGAAGATCGTTTCCAAGCGCGAATGGTTCAACATCAAGCCAGAAGACATTGTTGGTCGCCTGAAGGGGGAGTTTGATTATGGCAATGGCAAAGTGGTTATGGCTAGCCCGCATGCCATGAAGTTCTGGCGTGATGCTGCTTCATTTCCATTCAAGAGCCATGATGCTTGGTTCCTTGCGGAAAATATGCGCTGGGGCAAAGTGAAGGGGGACACAGATATCGCAGCACTGATTGCAAATGTGAATGGTGCTGACACTTGGCGGGCAGCTGCCAAGGCGATGAGCATCGCCGATGTTCCAGCTTCAGACTCGCGCGGTGTTGAAACCTTCTTTGACGGCAAGACGTTCGATCCTGCAAACCCAAAGGCCTATCTCGACAGCCTTTCCATCAAAGCGATGGTTTGAGCTACTGATGACTGAAGCTGCGTTGAAACTTGAAACAGAACTGGCCGAGGCATTGCCTCCGCCGGTTCGTCCACTATCAAATGTTGTGGTGCTGCCAACCAAGCACGCTAAACCCCGAATGATATTCATGCCTGACTTTAAAAAAATTGGTTCGGCGTTGTTGCCACCACTCTTTGTTATGCTGTTGGCTTTGTTGTTGTGGCAAATTTTTGCGTCATCTCCCACCTCAGGTTTACCGCCACCAACAACTGTGATCGCTGAAAGCAGCGACCTTATATTGCATCCATTTTTTGATCATGGTGGCACTGACAAGGGTTTAGGCCTTCATGTTTTTGCGTCGCTCAAGCGCGTAGCTTTGGGCTATACGTTGGCGGCTATTGTGGGCATTGCGCTGGGCACGCTGGTTGGTGCATCGCAATTGTTCATGCGCGGACTTGACCCGTTGTTTCAAATCTTGCGCACTGTGCCACCGCTGGCGTGGCTTCCCATTTCATTGGCGGCGTTCAAGGACGGCCAGCCGTCGGCCATCTTTGTGATTTTCATAACGGCGATTTGGCCGATCATTATTAATACCGCCACGGGCACCCGCAATATTCCCGATGACTATAAAAATGTGGCCCGGGTTATCCAACTCAATCCCCTTCAATATTTTTCCAAGATCATGGTGCCTGCTGCTGCGCCTTACATTTTTACCGGCCTGCGTATTGGTATTGGACTTTCCTGGCTGGCTATTGTGGCGGCGGAAATGTTGATCGGTGGAACCGGCATTGGGTTTTTCATTTGGGATGCTTGGAATTCATCGCACATTAGCGACATCATCGTGGCCCTGTTTTATGTGGGGATTGTTGGTTTCGTGCTCGACCGATTGGTTAGTTATGTGGGCTCGCTTGTCACCCACGGCATGACGGTGAATTGAGGATATATGATGCACAAACCTTATCTATCGCTCTCGCATGTGGGCAAAAGTTTTCAGCGTGGCAACAATACCACTGAGGTACTGCGTGACATTTCTTTGACTGTCGAACGCGGCGAATATGTTTCGCTGATTGGCCATTCAGGTTGCGGCAAATCCACTTTGCTCAATCTGATTGCAGGCCTCACACCCGTCTCAAGCGGGACAGTTCTGTTGGAAGACAAACACGTCAATGCCCCGGGACCTGATCGTGCTGTGGTGTTTCAAAATCACTCGCTGCTGCCGTGGCTGAGTGTTCATGACAATATCAGGCTCGCTGTAGATAAAGTCTGGGCCAAGGAATCTGCAAGCCAACGCAAAGCTCGCATTATGGAAAAGCTTGATCTGGTACAAATGGCACATGCCAAAGACAAGCGTCCAAGTGAAATTTCTGGGGGGATGAAACAGCGCGTAGGTATTGCCCGTGCGCTTGCTATGGAGCCGAAAGTTTTGTTGTTGGATGAACCCTTTGGTGCACTCGACGCTTTGACGCGCGCGCATTTGCAAGACCAGGTGATGCAGATTCATCAGACGTTGAAGAACACGGTGGTGATGATCACGCACGATGTGGATGAAGCCGTGTTGCTTTCTGATCGTATTGTGATGCTGACCAATGGGCCATCAGCCACGATTGGGGAAATCGTCAACGTGAACTTGCCATATCCACGCAAACGCATCGAACTGGTTTCGCAGCCAGAATATATCCGCTGCCGCGAGGCAGTTCTCAAATTCTTATACGAACGTCATAAATTTGTGGAGGCCGCATAATGGCATCTAAACTGGTCATTATCGGCAATGGCATGGCGCCGGGGCGCATGTTGGAGCATTTATTTGAACTCGCTCCAAACAGCCACGATGTCACGATTTTCAACGCGGAGCCACGCGTCAATTACAACCGGCTCATGTTGTCGCCTGTGCTTTCAGGTGAGAAGACTTATGAGGACATCATCACGCATGGCGATGAGTGGTATGCACAAAATTCAGTCACACTGCACAAGGGCAAGAAGATTGCCAAAATTGATCGTGCTGCAAAAACAGTCACGGCTGAGGATGGAACTGAGGCTGCATATGATAAGCTCGTGATCGCCACAGGTTCGTCGCCGTTCATCATTCCCATCCCCGGCAAGGATTTGCCCGGTGTGGTGACTTACCGCGATCTCGATGATGTTGAAAAGATGTTGGCCGCCGCAAAGCAGGGCGGCAGCGCTGTGGTGATTGGCGGCGGCTTGCTTGGCCTTGAGGCTGCTGCTGGTTTGCACGCGCGCGGTATGGATGTAACAATTTTGCATTTGATGCCAACATTGATGGAGCGTCAGCTTGATCCGGCGGCAGCGCATTTATTGCAACAGGCCATCGAAAAGCGCGGCATGAAAGTTAGGTTAAAAGCCAACACCCATGCCATTGTTGGTGACGGAAAAGTTGAAGGTGTTCAGCTTGATGATGGCACTCTATTGCCTGCATCATTGGTGGTGATGGCAGTGGGCATTCGCCCGGCATCAGCACTTGCCAAAGAAGCGGGCATTGAAGTTAATCGCGGCATTCTTGCCAATGATCAGTTGATGACGTCTGACCTTGATGTGTTTGCTCTTGGCGAATGTGTTGAACATCGCACGGGTATTTATGGTCTTGTTGCGCCCCTTTACGAAATGGCGCGAACGATTGCTGAAGTTTTAGCGGGGCAAGCCGCAGCCTATATTGGCTCAGCAATGTCGACCAAGCTCAAGGTCACTGGCATTGATCTTTATTCTGGTGGTGATTTTGCTGAAGCCCAAGACCGCGAAGAAATCGTGCTGCGTGACGCGTCGCGCGGTGTCTACAAAAGGCTGGTGATCAAAGATAACAAGATCATCGGCATTGTGATGTATGGCGATACGAGTGACGGGCCATGGTTCTTTGATAAATTAAAGAAGGGTGAGGATATTTCCGAGCAGCGTGAAATGCTGATCTTTGGCCAAGCCTATGCAGGAGGGACCCCCCTGGACCCTACGGCGGCCGTTGCAGCCTTACCGCCTGACGCAGAAATCTGCGGCTGCAACGGCATTTGCAAAAGCAAAATCACCGACGCGATTACCGCGAAAAAATTAACATCAATTGACGAAGTGCGTGCACACACCAAAGCTTCGGCTTCATGCGGTTCGTGCACGGGCCTTGTCGAAAAGCTGCTCGTCATTTCTTTAGGCGATGGTTACAAACCCAACGCAATTCTACCGATGTGCCCCTGCACAGATCTGGGGCATGGTGAAGTACGGCGTTTGATCGTGGCGGAAGGCCTCAAAAACATTCAGGAGCTGATGCAGCAACTCGAATGGAAGACCAGTTGCGGCTGTGCCAAATGTCGACCGGCGCTCAACTATTACATGGTCTCCAATTGGCCTGGTGAATATGTCGATGACAACCAGTCGCGCTTCATCAACGAGCGCGTGCACGCCAACATTCAAAAGGACGGCACATTCTCCGTCGTGCCACGCATGTGGGGTGGCATGACATCAGCCAAAGAACTTCGCGCCATCGCTGATGTGGCGGATAAATTTGCAATCCCGGCTGTTAAAGTGACGGGCGGACAACGCATCGACTTGCTCGGCGTGAAGAAAGAAGATTTGCCAGCGGTCTGGTCTGATCTCAATGCCGCAGGCATGGTTTCAGGTGCTGCTTACGCCAAAGGATTGCGCACAGTCAAAACTTGTGTGGGCACTGATTGGTGCAGATTTGGAACGCAAGATTCAACGGGCCTTGGCATTAAGCTTGAAAAATTTATGTGGGGGTCTTGGACGCCTGCAAAATTGAAAATGGCGGTATCTGGTTGTCCGCGAAATTGTGCTGAAGCCACATGCAAAGACATTGGTGTGATCTGTGTTGATTCTGGCTATGACATTCACTTTGCCGGAGCAGCTGGTCTCGATATTAAAGGAACGCAAGTTCTAACCCACGTGAATACTGAAGAAGAGGCGCTGGAAATGATTGTGGCGCTCACCCAGCTTTACCGTGAGCAGGGCTATTATCTTGAACGCATTTACAAATGGGCGGCGCGTGTGGGCATCGACAGCGTAAGGCAAAATATTGTGGATGATGCGGCCAAGCGCAAGGCCTATTTCGACAGGTTCGTATTCAGCCAAAAATTTGCACAGATAGATCCGTGGCGGTTGCGCGCTTCTGGCCATGAAGCCCATGAGTTTATGCCGATGCGCGCTTTCCCAAAACGTATTGCAGCGGAGTGAACTTATGAATCCGGATTGGATCGACATTGGCTTGGTGCGCGATGTGCCGTTTCGTGGTTCGCGTATTGTAAGTACGGGCAATGGAGACATTGCAATTTTCAAAGCCTTTGATGGCAAAGTTTTTGCGCTGTGGGATAAGTGCCCTCATAAGGGTGGGCCGCTCAGCCAGGGCATTGTGAATGGTCACTCAGTCACTTGCCCGCTTCATAATTGGGTGGTTGCATTGGACACGGGCGAAGTGAAAGGCCCAGACAAAGGCTGTGCGCGAAAAATTGAATTGATGATTGACGACGGACGCATTTATATGGCCGCTGCCACGCTCAAAAGAGATGCTGCATGACAACGACGAAAACCACATGCCCCTATTGTGGTGTGGGTTGCGGCGTGCTGGCGACAAAGCTTGCGGATGGAAAGGTTTCGGTTAAAGGAGATCCAGAACACCCAGCGAATTTTGGCAAGCTCTGTTCCAAAGGTTTAACCCTGGCCGAGACGCTTGTGCCGCAGGGGCGTCTTACTTTCCCGATGATTGCCAATGAATGTGTTTCGTGGGACGCGGCTATTGCACGTGTGGCGGAAAAATTTGCAACTACAATCCGGGATCATGGCCCAGACAGCGTGGCTTTCTATGTATCGGGGCAATTGCTGACGGAAGACTATTACGTTGCCAACAAACTGATGAAGGGGTTCATCGGCTCGGCCAATATCGATACCAATTCAAGACTGTGTATGGCCTCAGCAGTGGCGGGCCATAAAAGGGCGTTTGGCGCAGATATTGTGCCTTGCAATTATGAAGATTTGGAAGAGGCCGACTTGGTGGTGCTGGTAGGTTCCAATCTTGCTTGGTGTCACCCTATTCTGTTTCAACGCCTGCAAGCTGCGCGCGAAAAACGTGGCACAAAACTTGTGGTGATTGATCCGCGCCGCACCGCCTCGGCCGAAGGTGCGGATTTATTTTTAGGGATTACGTCTGGCAGCGATGTTGCGCTTTTTAATGGTTTGCTCCGCCAGCTTTACTTACGCGGTGAGTTTGATCCTGCATTTGTTTTTTCTCACACATCTGGCCTTAGCGAAGCGCTGTTGGCTTCGCGCGAATGGACGACTGAAGGCGTCGCGGCAGCAACCGGATTGAAGCAGTCGGATGTTGAGGCGTTTTATGCGGTGTTTGCAGCGAACGAAAAAGCCGTCACTGCCTTCTCCATGGGCGTCAATCAATCGGCATCAGGCACTGACAAAGTGAATGCCATTATAAATTGCCACTTGCTTACCGGGCGCATTGGCAAGGCGGGAGCCGGTCCGTTTTCGATCACGGGTCAACCCAATGCCATGGGTGGACGTGAAGTGGGCGGCATGGCCAATATGTTGGCTGCACATATGGACATTGCCAATCCTGTTCACCGTGATGCGGTTCAGAAATTCTGGGCCTCACCACGCATCGCCAAACAAGAGGGTCTCAAAGCTGTCGACATGTTTAAAGCGGTTGGTGACGGCAAGATCAAAGCACTTTGGATTATGGGCACAAATCCTGCAGTCAGTATGCCAGACTCTTCCAACATTGCAGCGGCATTGAAGCGCTGTGAATTCGTGGTTGTTTCCGATGTCATGGCGCAAACCGAAACAACGCAATATGCCCATGTGCTTTTACCCGCCCAAGGCTGGGGTGAGAAGGATGGCAGCGTCACCAACTCAGAGCGCCGCATTTCGCGGCAGCGCAGTTTTTTAGCACCCGAGGGTGAAGCCCGCCCTGATTGGAAAATTATCTGTGATATTGCCGAGGCCATGGGATTTGACGGCTTTGGATACGAAGGCCCCGCAGAAATATTTGCAGAGCATGTGGGTCTCACTGAAGTCGAAAATAGCGGCACGCGGTTGCTTGATTTGAAAGACTGGAAAAGCCAGGATTTTGAAAAGCTCCTTCCAATGCAATGGGGTGGAAAGCGTCCGTTCGCTGACGGAATTTTTCAAACCCATGATGGGCGCGCGCGTTTTGTGCCCACGGTTTTCAATCCTGTAACGATCGATGAAGGTAAATACACACTGAACACGGGGCGCATTCGTGATCAGTGGCACACCATGACGCGCACCGGTCTGGTGCCGAAACTGTTTAGCCACCGTGCAGAGCCTTATATCGAAATATCACCCGCAGCTGCAACCAGTTTGGGTTTGCAACCCGCAGATTTGGCTGAAATTTCGGGCGAACACAGCAAATCCGTCGCCCGCGTTTTGATCACCCAGACAATTGGAGACGAAGAGATTTTCCAACCGATGCATTGGACTTCTCAATTTGCATCGCAAGCTTTGGCCAATGGCAACACTTCACAAGTGGTTGATCCCTTCAGTGGCCAGCCAGCGCTGAAATCATCGGCTGTTAGTATCGCCAAAAAGGCAATCGCTTGGCATGGTTGTGGAATTGCGCTTGGCCCGCTGGAATTGTGCACATGCTATTGGGCCAAAGCGCCATTGCCGGAAGGATTTGCCTTTGAGTGCGCTGATGAAAAATTTCCAGCGGATTGGTTGGTATTTAGCGGGTCTTTGATGTCTCTGGAGGCAAGCGAAATCTCCACGGTACTAACAGGTGACCAAGCTTCCTTTCGCTGCGTTGCCCGAAAAAATGGAAAATTGATTTTTGCTTTCTTTGCGTCGGCCCAACCTGTTGAGGTAAGCCGCGCTTGGCTGCACCAACAGCTCGGCAGTGACGTTCAAGCGGCACAGGTTCTCTCTGGAAGACCAGCGGCGGGCCTACTCGATCATGGCCCCATTGTGTGTTCGTGCAACGGCGTGGGGCGTAACGTGATCAAACGCGCGGCTTACGACGCGCACGGCGCAACTTTAAGTACGATTTGTGAAAAGACCAATGCAGGTATGGGCTGTGGCTCATGCAGGCCGGAAGTGCAGAGGATCATCACGGAAATCTCGGCGACGCGCATTGCAGCGGAATAGTGCTTAAAAACGCGTTCTAAATAATCGCCTTTTCGATAATCGGCTCGTTATTCATTATACGGTCGAAATGGAACGCCGTTAGATCAAGCGTTTTATATTTTCCGTAGGTCAACCACTCCGATGTGGCCCGCCCCATGGCGGGAGATTGTTGAAGGCCATGGCCTGAAAAACCGTTGAGGGAAATGAAATTGGAAATAACCGGGTGCGGGCCAGTAACGGCATTGTGGTCGAGCACGTTTGAATCATAGTGTCCTGCCCATTCGCTTGTCACTTTCACGGCGTCAAACTGCGGAATGCGCGTGGCGATGGTTGGCCAAATATGATTTTCCCATAGGTAATGATCCATCGAAAAATCATCGGGATCAACGGCCGGATCAATTTCCGCATGGCCACCGCACATATAGGTGCCGCCACCATTCTCGCGGACGTGCACGCCCGAAGGGTCAATCGTCAGAGGCAAATCCACTTCGAGTGGCTTGTCAGCTTTGAAAATCCACGTGTAGCGTTTGCGTGGCTCGATGGGTAGCGCAATGCCCGCCATTTTTGCAGTAAGTGCCGCGCGTGTGCCAGATGAATTGACAACGTGACCACAGCCAATCACCTCACCTGATTTTAGAATTACACTTTCGATCTTTGTTCCGTTGGCATTTTTTGCCATGCCAACAACTTCATTGGTCACATATTCAACGCCACGTTCGCGCGCCACACGCTTCCACCACTCAAACATTGTGGAACCATCAAAGTAGCCTTCGTCGCGGCGGTTGATGCTGCCCAAAATGAGATCATCAGTATTATAGAATGGATAGGTGCTTTTGATTTCGTCGGCGGTCATCAATTGCGTTGCGGCACCAGCGGCCAATTGCACTTTTTGGTTTTCACGCAAAATATTTGCAAAGCTTTCGGTATCGGCAAGGTACATATAACCAAAGGTGCGAATTGAAAGCTCCGGTACGCGCTCGTCGCCGCCCATATATTTTCGCAGGTTTTTATAAAATTCTGCACCAAACTGCGAGATGCGCACATTGAGCTCAGTCGAGAACTGTTGCCTGATGCAAGAATTGCTCAGCGTGGTTGCGGCTTTTTCATAGGTCGGATCTCTCTCAACAACCAGAACTGTGCCTTTGAAATCTGGATTATCTGTCAAAAACCATGCGGTTGATGAACCCATAATGGCGCCACCAATAATTACCACATCATAAGACTTGCGTGTGGGGCTGGTTGTCAACTTTAGCGCTTGCATTACAGCACTTCTCCAACATCATCGATCATCATTGTCATTGCAACATCAGCCAGCATCATTGTCGGTGCGTTGGTGTTTCCTGACGGAATAAACGGCATGGCCGAAGCATCAATCACCCGCAGGTTTTTTACGCCTCGCACTCTAAGATGATTGTCGAGAACAGCGGCAACATCACCCTCCGGCCCCATGCGGCACGTGCCGACCGGGTGCCAATTGGTTTTGACGGTACGGCGGCAATGTTCAGCCAATTCAGCATCACTTGTCAGATTTTCACCGGGTAAAATTTCGTGGGTAATGCGCGAAGCAATGGGATTTTCCTTCAATATCTCACGCGCATAACGCAGGCCAGCAATTTGCATGCGCAAGTCATCAGCTTCGGCCAAATAATTATTGTCGATGATCGGTTTGTCGAATGGGCTTGTTGAACGCAGCTTAACTGTTCCGCGTGATTTGGGGCGCAGCAAACAAGCGGTTAAGGTCACCCCATCCTGCGGCTTCACATTTTTGATATCGCCATCAAGATAGACCGAAGGCACACAATACATTTTAATGGTCGGACGTGGGCCGCCATCAGGATCGATATAAGCAGCCGCCTCAACGCCTGTGCTGGTCACAGGCCCGGTTTTGGTGAGGAGATATTGCAGGCCGTTCCAGATCGCACGAAGCCCTTTGTCCTCTCCGTAATATCCAAAATGGCCATTGGTTGCTGCTACCACTGGCACTTCATGGTGATCCTGTAAATTTTGACCAACCCCCGGAAGATCATGTTTCACTGTGATCCCCATTTCACGTAAATGTTTGGCTTGGCCTATGCCCGATAGCATGAGAATTTTGGGTGAGTTGTATGAACCAGCGGCGAGTAAAACTTCGGCATCAGCGAAGGCTGAAAAATCTTCGCTGCCCTTTACAAAATCAACACCCTTGCAAATTCCGTTTTGGATCATCAATTTCGAAACGGTGCATCCGGTTCTGATTGTCAAGCGACCGGTTTCTAGCGCTGGTTTCAAAAACGCTTCAATGCCGTCATAGCGGCGTTTTTGAAAAGTTGTGTATTGCATCGTGCCAACGCCGCGCTGAGTTGCCCCATTAAAATCTGCATTGTGCGGAATGCCTAATGCTTCGACAGATTTTATATAATCCTTGGTGATCTGACATTGCCTTGCGGTGCCCGATACATAAAGTGGCCCGTTATTTCCGTGCCACTGGTCATGCAAATGCTGGTTATTTTCCATCGCCTTGAAATGCGGCAAAACATCTTTGTAAGCCCATCCGGAACCAGCACCTAGAAATTGGCCCCAATGATCATAGTCAGCAGCCTGGCCTCGCGTATAAACCATGGCGTTTACTGATGTGCCGCCGCCCAAAATATTGGCCTGGCCAACGGCTGGTGCGCGGCCGTTCAAATGCTTTTGTGGAATGGGCTGATACATTTCAACGACTGGGCTGCCGCTGATACCCTTCATCCAGCCTGCGGGCATCGATAGCAGCTTAGACGTCAGAAAATCTGGTTTGGCGGCACCGCGCTCAAGGAGCAAAACTGAAGCTTTTGTATC
>CAXTKN010000030.1:9059-16243 GCA_964244805.1 uncultured Aestuariivirga sp. | reverse complement strand
AAACATTGCATGTTGAACGGGCTTGATGACATTGGTCTGACCATGGAAAAAGCAGATTCAATTTCCACTTTTGAGAAGAAGAACAGTGCTTCTCATCCTTGGCTGTAGCGATTGAACACCATCCTCATCACAGTCCTTCCGGTTTTCGGAATGATTATACTGGGCTATGGGTTTGCAAAATTCAATTTCATCGATGCTGCCGCAAGTCGGGGCATCAGTCTGTTTGTTTTTAACGTCGCTATTCCTGCGCTTTTATTCAAAACCATGGCAACGCTTGATCCCGCCGATGCAGCTCCTTGGTCGCTATGGACCGTCTATTATGGTGGTATAGCCTGCACATGGATTGCTGCTGCTATAACGTCACGCTTTATCCCCAGCCTGAATTATAGTGGTGGTGCCACATCTTCCATGGCGGCAAGCTTTGGTAATCTTGCGATGCTGGGCACACCACTAGCCTTGGCCCATTTTGGCCAATCAGTTGCGGTGCCCTTGGGGCTAATCCTTTCCATTCACGCACCAATCTTATGGTTCTCAGCGACTTTGCACCGCGAATTCGCGCGGCATTCAGGTCAGTTTTCAATTCAAAAAACTGGTCGCGAACTGATCATCAACCTTGCGAAAAACGCCATTGTCATGGCATTGATTGCGGGCAGCCTGTGGCGCTTCACAGGATTGGGCCTTCATCCCATCGTTGATAAAATGCTGAGCATGTTGGCTGATGCATCAATCCCCACAGCGCTCTTTGCCCTTGGTTGCTCGCTCTCGGCCTATTCCTTGCGCGGGTCTGGCTCTGGCATGTTCGCGCTCATCGGCCTTAAAATGATTTTCATGCCGATTGTTGTGTTCGTGCTCAGCCATTATGTTTTTGCTTTGGCGCCGCTGTGGTCAAAAATTGCGGTGTTGTTTGCGGCCATGCCTTCGGGTGCGAACGCCTTTTTATTCGCACAGAAAAATGATGAGGGCGTGCCAGCCATATCAGGTGCCATAGCACTTGGAACAGGGCTTGCTGCCATCACCGCTTCTGTGCTGCTCTATCTGATGGATAGTGGAGTAATTTAAACATGGCGCGCGTACTGGCGATTTCATCACAAGTGGTCTACGGTCCCGTCGGTCTTAATTGCATTGTGCCTGCCTTGCAAAGCGGAGGTCATGAAGTTCTGGCCATCCCAACAATCCTGCTCTCAAATCACCCGGGCCATGGCAAGCCCGAGGGCAGAGCGACTGCTGCTTCAGAATTGATGGCGATGATTGCTGCGCTCGAAAAGTTAGGTGCCTTCGAAAATCTTGACGCCGTGATTACCGGATATTTTGCCAATGCAGAGCAAATTGAAATCGTTGCGGCACTGATCATACGCCTCAAGTGCAAAATTGTTTTAATTGATCCCGTGTTGGGTGATCATGGCAAGCTTTATGTGGGGCAAGCTGTTGCGGAAGCCATTAGAGATCGACTGGTGCCACTGGCGACAACTCTAACCCCAAATGCTTTTGAACTCTCATGGCTGACGGGCCTTGCAACACAAAATAGTGAGGAAGCCATTCACGCCGCGCGGAGTCTGAAGGTTGGGGACGTGATTGCAACATCTGTGGTGAAATCCGTTTCTGAACTTTCAACGCTTCGTATATCTGGGGGGCGAGTTGAAACGATCACATCTCTAAGAGAAGCAAAGGTTCCAAATGGCACGGGAGATTTTCTATCGGGGCTTTATCTATCGGGTCTTTTGAGCGAAGCGCCACAATCGGCTTTTGCCGATGCCATGCGCCTTCTGCAAAAGGCAATTGCGCGCAGCAAAGGCACGCGTGTCTTGGACGTTGCTTTCGATATCAGGCGAAAGCCGTAATCATAACTTTGGCGAGGCGCTTGGCAAAATCATTGGGTTCTGCAACCACTTCACCTTCAAGCATGAAAGCCTGATCGAGTAACAAATGCGCCGCATCATCAACTGATGACGCGCCCTTTTTCTCTGCCAGCTTGGCCAAGGCCTTAATCAGATTATGACCCGCGTTAATCTCCAAAACAGGTGCACTCACCGCAACACCTGAGTCGGCTTGGCGCGAAAGAAGTTTTTCCAAAGTCCGATCCATCTGGCCATCATTGACCAAGCATACGGCACTATCGGTCAAGCGCTTTGAAATACGCACGTCAGAAACGCGAGTGCCTAAAACCTCTTTGAATGCTGAAACCAAATTCAACGCTGCAGGCTCATCAGCTTTGATTGTTTTTGGTTCCTCTTTCGTCTTGATTAAATCCAGATCAGCCGTTCCTTGGGCTACTGACTTAAAGGGCTTGCCCTCAAAGCCTAAAGCGGTGCGCACCCAGAAGCTATCGACGGGGTCGGTGAGCAAAAGCACTTCAACATCTCGCGCCTTATAGCCTTCAAGCTGCGGGCTGGATTTGGCTTTATTGGCATCTTCGGCGGTGAGGTAATAAATCGCAGTCTGATTTTCTTTGAGACCTGTGACGTATTCTTTTAACGTAATGCTTTCGCGCGTTGTTGTGTTGAAGCGCGCCACT
Source organism: uncultured Aestuariivirga sp. (assembly GCA_964244805.1). Lineage (GTDB taxonomy): Bacteria > Pseudomonadota > Alphaproteobacteria > Rhizobiales > Aestuariivirgaceae > Aestuariivirga. The sequence continues at coordinate 13,731 of CAXTKN010000030.1, read as the reverse complement.
TCAAACAAGAGGTCGCGGCGTTCATAATCCTCATAAAGGCCTTCCTTGATCACCGGGCCAAAAACCGTCCAGATTTTTTTGAAGGTTTCGGGCTCTGTTTCAGCGCATTTTTTGAGTTCGCTTAAAACCCGGTTGGTCACAGCCTTTCGGATGACGGCCACATCCGGATTATTTTGCAGCATCTCGCGCGACAGATTGAGCGGCATATCGGCGCTATCAATCACCCCGCGCACAAAGCGCAGATAAGGCGGCAGAAGCGCTGCATCATCGGCAATGAACACGCGCTTTACATAGAGCTTTTGTTTGCCTTTGCGTTCAGGATCATAAAGGTCAAATGGCTTTTCACCCGGCACATAAAGAAGCACATTATACTCTTGGCGGCCTTCAGCGCGGTAATGGATTGTGAGAGCAGGCGCCTCGGATGAGTGGCTGAGAATACCGAAAAATTCTTTGTGCTGCTCAGCGGTCACTTCAATTTTCGAGCGCATCCAAATTGCGCTGGCTGAATTGATCTGGCGCGGTTCGTCCTCACCTTGCAACATGATCGGGTGGGCTATGTGATCGGAATAAGAACGCACAACTTCTTCGAGCTTCCAATCCTCAAGATAATCACCCGCATCGTCACGCAAATGCAAAACGATTTTTGTGCCACGTGAAAGATCAGAAGCAGGGGCGACAGTGAATGTTCCCTCGCCATCCGATGTCCAAACATGGCCATCAGCAGAACCCGCTTTCCTTGAGAACACTTCAACTTTTGAGGCGACCATAAAGGCCGCATAGAAACCAACACCAAACTGCCCAATTAAACTTGGCGCATCTTTGATCTTTTCCACGAAGGCTTGCGTGCCGGACTTGGCGATGGTGCCGAGATTGTCGCTGAGTTCAACAGCGGACATGCCAATTCCGCCGTCGCCGATTGTCAGAATCTTTGAAGCTCTATCTGGCTTTATTGTAATTTCAAGCTTGGCGTCATTTTCCAAAAGATCAGGTTTGGCTATTGCCTCGTAGCGAAGTTTGTCCAAGGCATCAGAGGCATTCGAAATCAACTCCCTTAGAAACACATCCCGGTCAGAGTAAACCGAATGCACCATCATATGCAGCAGCTTGCCCACCTCTGCTTGGAAGGCTTGGGGCTTTCCTGATTGCTCAGATTTCTTTGTCGCCGATTTTGCCATTTTAATTCCTAATTCCTTGGCGCGATATTGGAAATCACCGCCGCTTCGTCAAGTCCCTATCGGACAAAAAAAGGGCGACTGCAACGGCAGCCGCCTTAAAACTTAACAAACACACAGACTAACTCTAGTCTAGTAAAAACAGGGGGCCCGGCCGGTTATTAGTAGCTTCGGGGGGCTGGGGGGCTTGAACCAAAGCAAACCAGCCGGGCTGTCGAGGCAACAACTGAACTATCCCCCTGCATCATGTCGAACACTTGGTGCAATTGCGGCAAAACTGGGGAATTTTGTCCGCTTGCAAAATTAATGCTGCGGCGGCATTATTACAGCGTAATGACAGTCATTAAGATGGTTGCCGATGTCAGGCATTAATCAGATTTCAGAAACAGGCGTTTTGCTGAGGTTTTCTGGCGTTTCGCCACGAGAAGTGAGATTTGATCGATCAGAGCTGAGTATGATTCTTGGCCTTTATGGCAGCAATGTTGCCAGCGGCGAGTGGCGCGACTATGCAATCGACTTCGGACGCGAAACGGCAAGTTTTAGCATCTTCCGGCGCAGCAGTGAGCAGCCATTATACCGAATCATCAAAAATCCAATTTTAACCCGAAAAAACGGCCTGTATTCCGTGGTAGCCCAAGGCGGACTAATCATGAAACGCGGCAATGATCTGCTTCAGGTTTTAAAGGTGCTTGAGAAACGCTCCAAGCTTGCTGATGCGTGAAGACATTTCGCATTGAGATTGGGCGGTTTTTCCCCCATATAGCCCGTTATGACTGTGGCTACCCCAATCCCCTTCCGTAAAATGAACGGACTAGGCAATGATTTTGTCGTGCTCGATGCGCGTGCCCAGCCCTTGGTTATTTCAGAAATTACAGCCAAAGCCATTGCAGACCGGAAAACTGGAATTGGGTGCGACCAATTGATTGTTCTCGAAAAATCATCTGGGTACGATGTGCGAATGCGGATTTGGAATGCAGAAGGCGGCGAAGTGCAATCCTGCGGCAATGCCTCGCGCTGCATTGCCGATTTGATATTTGATGAGATGGGAACGAACACCGCCACTATCAGCACAAAGGGCGGCTTGTTAATCGCATCTAAGGCTGGCGACCAAATGGTCACGATAGACCAAGGTGTGCCGAAATTTGGGTGGAAAGACATTCCGTTGTCTGAACCTTTTGCAGATACCCGTCACATTGAAATGCAATATGGCCCGATTGATCACCCGCTTATTCACTCGCCATCTGTTGTTAATGTGGGCAATCCGCATTGCATTTTCTGGGTGGATGATTTGGACGTGGTGGATTTGGGCCGGGCTGGCCCAATGCTCGAAAATCACCCGCTGTTTCCAGAGCGCGCCAATATTTCCTTTGCCAAGGTTGTGGCACGTGATCACATTTTCTTGCAAGTATGGGAGCGCGGCGCGGGATTGACCAAAGCCTGTGGCACCGCAGCCTGCGCAACAATGGCAGCGGGCCACCGCATTAAAATCATTGATGCCAAATGCAAAGTGACTTTGCCGGGTGGCGACTTGTTTATGGCGGTTCGTGAAAGCGATGGTCATATTTTGATGACAGGGCCTGTAGCGTATGAATTTGACGGGTTTTTGCCCGCGGGGCTTTTGTGACAACAGTGGAGCACATTAGTTTTGGATGCAGGCTCAATACGTTTGAGACTGAAGTGATGCGAGGTCTTGCTGACAAAGCCGGACTTCAGAACGCCATCGTGTTCAATACCTGTGCCGTAACCTCTGAAGCTACGAGACAAGCCAGACAAGCCATCCGCAAGGCACATAAAGAAAATCCGGAGCGCCAAATTATCGTAACGGGCTGTGCAGCACAGACTGATCCGGAAATGTTTGCAGCGATGCCGGAAGTTTCGCGTGTGTTGGGCAATGAAGAGAAGTTGCAGTCATCAAGTTGGACCACTGGCAGTAATCGCCCTCGCGTTGATGTGTCTGATATTATGACGGTCAAAGAAGCCCGGCCACCGATGATCGAGCAGCTTACGGGCCGCACGCGAGCTTTTATTCAAGTTCAAAACGGGTGTGACCATCGCTGCACATTTTGTATCATTCCTTACGGGCGCGGAAATTCGCGTTCCGTGCCGGTTGCGGATGCGGTGGAGCAGGTTCGCCGTCTTGTTGCATCTGGCCATGCTGAAGTGGTTCTGTCGGGTGTTGATTTAACCTCATGGGGCGCTGATCTTGAGAACAGCCCGAAGCTTGGGACTTTATTGGCTTCAATTTTAAAACAAGTGCCCGATCTGAAACGCTTGCGCCTGTCTTCAATTGATTCCATCGAAGTCGATGATCAATTGGTAGACGTGCTGACGGGTGATACGCGCGTGATGCCACACTTGCATCTCTCGCTCCAATCTGGCGATAACATGATATTAAAGCGAATGAAGCGTAGGCATAGCCGTGAACATACAATTGAGTTTTGCGATATGGTGCGCGCCAAACGGCCTGATATGGTTTTTGGGGCTGATATCATCGCAGGCTTTCCAACAGAGACTGACGAGATGTTCGAAAACTCAATGAAAATTGTCGATGAATGCGGTCTCACTTATCTGCATGTGTTTCCTTATTCGCAGCGCCCGGGAACACCTGCGGCAAAAATGCCAGCCGTTGAACAAAGCATCGTCAAACGCCGCGCGGCACTGCTGCGTACTAAAGGCGAAGCGCGGCAGAGTGCTTTCATGGCCTCGCAAATGGGTGCTACGCGCGATGTATTAATTGAAACACCAAGCCAAGGCCGCACTGAGCATTTTGCTTTGGCGAAATTTGAAACAGTGATGGTGCCAGGTGCATTGATCACGGCTCAAGTCAAGAGCGTTACCTCCTCACATCTCGTGATGGGACTTTGAGAAATGGCTGGTTTTTTCAAAAAGCTATTTAATCGGATTACGGGCAAACCTGCTGAAGAGGCAGGGCCAGTCGAAGTTGAGCATGTTGCACTGCCAGCACCTGAGCCGGAATCCGAAATAATTGTTGAGGTCAAAAAACCGCAGAAGGTAGAGAAGGCAAAGGCTAAGCCAGTTGCAAAGGCACCCGCGAAATCAAAAGCGCCACCTCCTCCGCCACCGAAGAAAGTGGTTTCAAAAAAAGAAGCGCCAAAGCCAGTCGCAAAGAAGGCAACCAAGGCTGCGCCTGCTCCACCACCAACAAAGGCAGTAAAGCCAAAGCCCGCTCCAACTGTTAAAGTTGCTCCGCCACCGCCCCCCGTAAAGTCAGCGAAGGCAAAGCCTACACATGTTGCTAAGGCCGTGCCGCCTCCAAAGCCCGTCAAACAAGCTGCGTCACCAAGGCCGATTCCCGAGCCCAAGACAGATCCAGAAATTATAGTGCCGGCGGTCGTCACCCCGCCACCACCGCCCCCGCCAACACCTGTTCCAATTATTGTTGAGGAACCACCGCTCCAAAAGTCGGGTTGGTTTTCACGTCTCAAGGAAGGGCTTTCGAAATCTTCCAAGACGATTACGGGTTCAATCACTGCGATCTT
>CAXTKN010000030.1:5763-8959 GCA_964244805.1 uncultured Aestuariivirga sp. | reverse complement strand
AGCGTTCTCGCGGGCTATTGCAGGATTTGAAGACGCATGAGCCAGAATAAGAAAATGTTGTTAGACTTAGGGCCGCTCTTGGTCTTCTTTGCCGTCTATCTTAAATTTGATTTGATTTATGCTTCAGCTGCGCTTGTGGTTGCGACCATTATAGCGTTGGCTATTGGTTATTACTTGACGAAGAAAATTTCATACATGCAATTGGTAACCGCTGCTTTGGTGGTGGTGTTCGGGGGTTTGACATTTTATTTCAAAGACCCAATTTATCTCAAAATCAAAGTATCTATTATTAATGTTTTGTTTGGATCAGCTTTGTTATGTGGACTGTGGTTTAAAAAACTCTTTCTTAAAACAATGCTAGGAGAAGCGCTGAACTTGCCAGATCATGCTTGGCATACGCTAACGCTGCGTTGGGCGTTCTTCTTTTTCACCCTTGCAATATTGAATATTATTATATGGGTTTATTCGGAACCAATGTGGGTGAATTTCAAAGTTTTCGGTATTCTTGGTCTGACAGCTCTTTTTGCAGTTGCGAATGCGCCATATATGGCCAAGCATATGATTGACGAACAGCCCGAAAAATAAGTTCAGCCTGCTGATCATCCGTGTACTGTTGAATAAGAATCTTGATTGTCAAGTCTTGTGTTCTTTGCCTTTTTGTTTCTAGTTACGTGTCTCGAAAGTGTGCTTGCGAATTTTTGCTTGCTGCTCTTGCAATGACTCGCTAGGACTCGTCAGCTTTTGAGAAGTAAAATTGTCTTTCACCTTGCAACGTGGGAGACGAGGTCGCTGGGGAACAAGGAATAGGCATGTCGGGCAAAGACACAAAACAATTTACGCGTTCGTTTTCGCATTTGTTGAAGCGTGCTGTTCAGTATTCTGTTCATCTTTATATGGACGAAGTTGGCAAGACTGGTTTGACCCACCGTCAATTCACTGTTTTATCTGCTGTTGATTCCAATGATGGCAAAAGCCAAACTGAGTTAGTCAAAATTACCGGGATTGATCGCTCTACTCTGGCTGATCTTGTGGCTCGCCTGATGGCACAGGGCTATTTGCAACGCCGCCGCACCAAGGAAGACGCGCGTGCTAACGCCATTCGCCTCACACCAGTTGGAAAGAAAATTTTGAAATCCACCCAGAATGGTGCCGAAGAAATTGACAAGCGATTGCTTGCCTCTTTCAACGCTGCTGATCGCCGTGTTGTAATGGAATGCCTCGGCACTTTGGCTTCTGCGATGGATAAGGTTGATGAGGGGCCATCTGAACAAGAGGCTTCAAAAGTAAGGCTTAAGAAAAGAGCGCTCGCTACTTAAACGGCAATGCAGCTTTCCGAACTTCCTTAAAGAAGCTGCCGTCGGCCATGCTGGGGCCTAATCCGCCAATGACTTTGTATCTGATGATTCCATTGCCATCGACGATAAAAGTTTCTGGCACGCCATAGCTGCCAAAGTTGATTGTTGTGCGGCCATCGATATCGGAACCAATTGCGGTAAACGGATTTCCGTATGTGCCCAGAAAACTCCGCGCATCGGCTGGTGCATCTTTATTGTTGATCCCGACGAGATGAATATCTTTGTTTGCACTCAGTGCCATGAGCAGTGGCTGTTCTTCGCGGCAGGGTACGCACCAGGATGCAAAGATGTTGACGATTGTCACGTTGCTTTTTTTGAGATCAGCATTTGAAAGACCTGGAAGCTGCGTTCCTTCAACAGCACTCAAATTGAATTCGGGCACTGGTTTGTTAATCAGTACGGAGGGAATAAATTTAGGATCATTGGAGAGGCCGCGCCATAAAATGATGGCGATTGCGCCGAACAATAAGATAGGGATCAGGGCAGTTAAACCACGACGACGTGTCATAGTTCGTCTTTTTCCGCATTGCGTTTCAGTTTAGCGGCCAGCGCGCGATCTCGCAAAAGCACATACAAAAACAGTCCAACCACGCAGATGCCACTAATGGCATAGGAAGCAATAACGTAGGAAACATGTGCTGCGGAAAAATCCATTACCGATTTCCAATTTCGACAAGACGGGCTTGGCGCAATTTGCGAGCGGCAATTTCACTGCGCATGGATACAAGATGCAGCGCTAAAAATAGCATTGTATAGGCAACAGCCATTGTCAGTAAAGCCCAGAGCATGGACTTATCAATCGAGGGGCCACCTATCTTTATCACACTGGCTGGTTGATGCAGCGTGTTCCACCAATTCACTGAGAATTTGACGACGAACACGTTGACGACGCCCACCAATGCCACAATGCGGGCGATTGCTGCTGCGCGTGTTGGTTCATCGATGCTGCTCCAAACGGCCATGTAACCCAGATAGAAAAGGAATAAGATAAACATGGACGTCAATCTGGCATCACCCCATGCCCACCAGGTTCCCCACATGGGTTTACCCCAGAACGATCCGGTTACGAGCGCGAGAAAGCAGAACACGGCTCCAAGTGGGGCCGCAGTTTTTGCCGCGGCATCAGCCAAAGGGTGACGGTACACAAAAGCGACAGCACTGAAAAAACCCATGAGACAATAGACAAAGAGTCCAAGCCAAGCTGCTGGCACATGCACATACATAATGCGCACGGTCTCGCCTTGTTGATAATCCGGAGGTGTGGTGACAAGCGCGCCATAGAGGCCGATGGCAAATAGAATTGCGGTTATAGCCCAAATATAGGGCAGCGTTGCATTGGCGATTTTTAGAAATCTTGCGGGGTTTGCGAATTGTTGCATGATCTATTCTTATCTCAAATAGGCTTTGAGTGCTGCGGCACAAGCCCATGGGCTGATCACAAGACTCATTAAGGTTATTGCACATAGCACGATTAAAGCAGGGATTGAACTGGATGGGCCTAAATTGGCTGAACTTGCCGCGACGCCAAAAATTAAAACGGGCACATAAAGCGGTAATACAAGCAATGACACCAATAGTCCTCCTCGGCGTAGGCCTGCCGTCACCGCACCGCCGATTGCGGCCAGCAATGAAAGCGCTAACGAACCAGTGATCATAGATACGATCAAGATTGGCAATTGGCTTATATCAAGTGACATTAACAGACCCAATGGTGGCGTGATAATGGCCAAGGGCAAGCTGACGGTGATCCAATGCGCAAGTGCTTTGGCTAGTGTTACAATCTCAAAAGGCAATTTGCCCATGGCCATGACATCCAGCGAGCCGTCTTCAAAGTCTTGTTG
>CAXTKN010000030.1:2748-5663 GCA_964244805.1 uncultured Aestuariivirga sp. | reverse complement strand
CCAGATTTTCACGAACGGTCAAAGCTGGCTTGATGGCTTCGGCGTGACCGATGTAGTGGGATTGTTCGCCCAATGTTGTATCTATAGCACCACCTTCCAAACTCAAGCTGCCGCTTGAAGTGTTGTTCAGTCCGGCTAGTAAGCGCAGCAGGGAGGATTTTCCAGCACCATTGGGCCCGCGCAATTCGGCGAGTTCACCCGCCACCAATTCAAAACTCAAATCTTTGAATACCAATCTGCCGCCGCGTTCACAGCTCAAATTTTCGGCTTTGAGCCGCAAAGGCATGGGCAAACTGGGGGGCATCAATTAGACCATGTATTGCCCGCCATTGGCGGTGATGGTCGAGCCGGTAATGAAGCTTGCTTCATCAGCGGCCAAGAATGCCACGCAGCGCGCGATCTCAGACACCTCGCCTAAGCGACTCACTGGGATCAAAGGCAAGATGCGCTTTTCACGAACTTCTTGGGGGACTGCCATGACCATTTCAGTTGCGATGTAACCTGGGCAAATTGCATTCACGGTAATGCCTTTGGCAGCACCTTCTTGGGCAAGAGATTTTACAAATCCGATATCACCTGCCTTGGCGGCTGAATAATTGGCCTGACCCATTTGGCCTTTTTGGCCGTTGATCGACGAGATGCAAATGATGCGACCGAAGTTACGGTCACGCATGCCGCCCCAAATCGGTTGGGTCATGTTGAACAACGAATTCAGATTGGTGTTCATCACCTCTTGCCATTGTTGCAAGGTCATTTTGTGGAACATGGCGTCACGCGTGATGCCTGCGTTGTTGACAAGAATATCAACTGGCCCAATATCAGTTTCAATCTGCTTCAACGTTGAAACGCAGACATCATAATTCGAAACATCGCATTTATAGACTGCTATGCCAGTTTCTTGCTTGAACGCAACAGCCGCTGCATCATTGCCCGCATAGATCGCAGCAACTTTGCAGCCATTGGCTTTGAGTGTTTTAGAAATTTCTGCACCAATGCCTCTGGTGCCTCCGGTGACGACAGCTATTCTCGACATTTATATCTCCCGTTTCGTTTCTTATCTTTCTAAACACATGGCAACACCCATGCCGCCACCAATGCAAAGTGTTGCCAAACCTTTTTTGGCGTCTCTGCGACCCATTTCGAAAAGCAATGTGTTGAGAACTCGAGCACCTGATGCTCCAACGGGATGGCCAATTGCAATGGCGCCACCGTTCACATTAACCTTAGCTGTATCCCAGCCCATGTCTTTGTTTACAGCGCAGGCCTGTGCTGCGAAGGCCTCGTTGGCTTCGATTAAATCAAGGTCTGCAGGTTTCCAGCCCGCTTTGGCCAAAGCGGCACGAGATGCGGGGATTGGGCCAGAGCCCATGATTGCAGGATCTACACCCACGCTGGCCCATGACGCAATGCGAGCGAGTGGTGTCAAACCGCGCTTTGATGCTTCGGCTGCGCTCATGAGAATAACAACAGCGGCGCCGTCATTTATGCCAGATGCATTTGCAGCGGTCACAGTGCCATCTTTCACGAAGGCGGATTTCAGTTTTGCGATTGCTTCGAGGGTGACACCCTTTTTGATATACTCATCATCAGAAACGATAATGTCACCTTTGCGCGATGCAATAGTGACAGGAGTTATTTCATCTTTGAATTTACCTGCAGCTTGGGCTGCCTCGGCTTTGTTTTGTGACGCAACGGCAAATGCATCTTGCATGTCACGGGTAATCTGCCATTGCGCTGCTACGTTCTCAGCTGTGTTGCCCATATGATAGCCATTAAATGCATCCCATAATCCGTCACGGATCATGGTGTCGACCATTTGATAGTCGCCCATTTTCACGCCATCGCGCAGATGTTGGGCATGGGGCGCCTTGCTCATCGATTCTTGACCGCCAGCGGCCACAATTCTGGCGTCACCTGACGCAATTTGTTGCATGCCTAATGCCACAGCTCTCAAGCCTGAACCACAGAGCTGGTTCATACCCCAGGCTGGTGAAGTGACAGGTATACCTGCATGGACTGCTGCTTGGCGGGCGGGGTTTTGGCCCTGAGCAGCTGTCAAGATTTGACCCAAAATAACTTCATCAATTTCTGCAGCTTCGACGTTAGCCCGGGTAATCGCGGCTTTGAGGGCAATTGTGCCTAATTGGGCTCCAGTTAAACTGGAGAGCGCGCCATTGAACGAACCGACAGGGGTTCGTGCTGCTGAAACGATGACGATATCATTGGTAGAAATGGCCATTTAGGTGCTCCTGAGTGGAAAAAAATTGTTTGTGTTAAAGTCACAATAGCATCCCTTGGAGCATTTCACAGCGCAGAATTGCGTGCGACTGCGAGATTTTTTGCGCTTGCAATTGTGCGGTGCACGGAGCAAGTTTTAGCCTCGTTGGTCATCGGGAGAATGTCCGCGAAGTGAGGGAGAGTTATTTTGGGTGAAGATCAAGGGCAGGCAAAATCTGCAACTGTCATAAAGAAATATGCCAATCGTCGCTTATATAATACGGCCACCAGTACTTATGTGACGCTCGATGATTTGGCGTTAATGGTCAAGAGCGGTTCAGATTTTCTGGTCTATGATGCAAAGAGTGGCGAAGATATCACGCGTTCAGTTTTGACGCAGATCATTTTTGAAGAAGAAAATAAGGGGGGTGCACAAACGATGCTCCCAGTCAATTTTCTGCGGCAGCTTATTAAAGCCTATGGTGATTCCATGCAGGGACTCGTTCCAGGCTTTCTGGAGTTTTCACTTGATAATCTTATGAAAGATCAAGAAAAATACCGCAAACAGATGATGGATGCTGCAGGTGTTGGGGAAGCATTCAAGGGCATGGAAGATCAAGCCAAGAAAAATATGGCGCTGTTCAATGACGCAATGAAAATGTTTAATCCGTTCGCAGCCATGATGAATGGTGGCGCTC
>CAXTKN010000030.1:0-2648 GCA_964244805.1 uncultured Aestuariivirga sp. | reverse complement strand
GTCACTTTGGGATGGGTTTCAGAATCAAGCGAAAAGACCGAGGAGTGGTTAGCCGTCCAAGGCAATGTCATGCTTGCCTCCCCAATCAAATTGCCTTGAAGATAGTCGACACCCCAGCGCCGTAATGCTTCAGCGTCTTCTTCATGTTGAACCCATTCGGCGACAGTTTTGATTTTGAACTTGCCAGCAAGGTCGATCAGACTGCGCACGATATATTCATTTTCGTGATTTTTGCGCAAGTCATGGCAGAAACTTCCGTCCAGCTTGATCATGTTTACAGGCAAATCCCGTAGATTGCGGAATGATGTAAAGCCGGCTCCAAAATCGTCGATTGCAACACTGCTTCCAAGCTCTCGGAGGCTCTCCACAAATTGCCTTGTGGAACGGACATTGCTTAAGGCTACTGTCTCGGTCACTTCAACTGTCAGTCTCTTAGCAACATCTGCGTTTGCGGTCAGAATTTCGAGCAACTGAGAATGCCATCTCGGATCCATTGCAGTGGTTCCAGAAACATTCATAGAAAGCCTTGAATCAGGGTACGTATTCAACGTCTTCATGATCATTTGCATAACAGCGCGATCAATTAAACGAACCAACCCTAGATTTTCCGCTATGGGAATCAGATGCGATGCTGCAATCAATTCGCCTGTGGTTTCGTCTGCCATGCGCAGGAGAGCTTCGTGCATTGCAACTTGACCTGATGCCGCGCTGACGATGGGTTGAAAAGCTAGCTTAAATCGTTCTTCCTTAAGGCACTGAACTATTTCAGTTGCACACCTTGCATTGAGGGCGCGTTCATTGCTGCGCTTGTCAGATGGCTTGAAAACAATATAACCGTCTGAAGGTTGGCGCGTTGCTTCACTGAGAGCTTCTTCGGCTCTCGCTGTTGCTGCGTTGGCGTCAGAAGCGTGATCCGGCAGGCAAACCGCGCCTATGGAAAGCATAGCCCATACTGGCCCGTGTTTTGTTTCAATGACACTGTCGCGAACGATTGACATAAATCTTTCTAACGCAATGCGGAGTTCAGCCTGATCGCATTCATTTAGAATAATTCCAAATTTTCCGCCCGAAAACCGTGCGATGCCGTCGCCTGCGCGCATCACTTGGCGGAGTCTGCGGCCAAGAGCGACGATCACCTCGTCGGCAACATCAAAGCCATAAGCTTCATTCATAACAGACAAATTATTAACTGCCGCAATCGCAAAAGCGCAATTACGTTTGTCTTTGACTGCGACAGAAATCGCTTCACCCAGCGCCTCGGTCATGCGGCCCCGGTTCATCATACCTGTCAGTGGATCGCAGTTTCCAAGAAAATTGAGATGTTGGTCGCGGCGATGACGTTCATCTATTGGGCGGATTGTGCCAAATGCTTCTGCCGGATTGCCGTCAGAACCTGCAAACCAACGCCCTTGATCTTCCACCCAAACTGATTTTTCGCTGCCACGGCCCTCACTTCGGAACATATACTCGATGTGATAAGGCACGCCTGCGCCGTCGTCGCGAGACTTTGAGTTCATCACTGTTTCATAACGCGTGGTAAAGTTATCTGCATCCAAAAGGTTTGCAAAAAGCTTGCCCGATCTCACATTTGAAATAGGGCAGCCCAATATATCTGGTGTATTTTCACTCCAGCTCATTTCGTCGGAGACGATTGTCCATTTATAGGCCGCCTCACTCGCAGCCTTAATGGCTCTTTGGATATCGTCTGCTGTTGGCTGCTTTGCAGTTTCAGCAACAGGATTTTGATCTGCCTGTGCCAATTGTTCAAATGAAAAAAGCTCGCCTAAAGCTACTGTCAAGAAATGCCTCCCCAAAGTGAGCGGAGGAAGGCCTGTCAGCCTCACCATTTAATACGCCGCACGTCAGGTTTGATCTTAGAGGTGAATGGTAAATAATCGCGCAAGGATCGTGGTTAATGAATATTGATCAACTGCAGTTGCTGATTGTTGTCTGAAATTTGTCACGGTGCGTAAAACACATGCAGTTGGACCTCTTTGACCTCCGAAATGAAGCAGAAAATGCCCCTTTATGTGGCAACATGATGGCCGAATAATCACTGTTAAGATTGTGTAAACGATTGAAACTCAATTGGTATTAGGAGCCATGCAAAATTTGCAATGGTAATTTTGCTGCAATGCACTATGTATGCTGCGTAAGCGAAGAAGATGATTAAATAGAAAGGAACATATATTATGTTTGAAGTTCTGAAGACCCGCATTAACACTTGGAAGCGTTACAGCCGTACCGTTTCTGAATTGCAATCCTTGTCCAACCGCGAATTGGCCGATCTTGGCATTATGCGTGGTGACATTGCCCGCGTTGCGAAAGACGCAGTGCGTTCATAATGAAAGTTATTGGCTTTTTTGAGCGCCAACGGGAAGTCAAGGCACAGCGTCAATCGCTCGCGCAGTTGAAACGTTTAAGTGCCGCTGATTTAGCCGATATGGGGATCAAGCGTTATCAGCTTGATCAGATTTTGCAGGGTTAGAGCCTTGTAACAACAGAAGTTGGGCCCGGACGGTATTTTGTCCGGGCTTTTTTATTGCCAATAATTCATATTGCGGCAATCCGCCCCAACTGGCTGGTTGCGAGTCTCTTTACACTGTGATAGCGAACGCCCGCGATCAATGTTTGGCCACAAGCCGAAC
>CAXTKN010000029.1:9590-16474 GCA_964244805.1 uncultured Aestuariivirga sp. | reverse complement strand
TGATTAAGCTTTACGAGATTGGCTTGGGTGTTGGCGACGATCCAATAGATGCCCCCAGCCAAAAGCAGGAGAACAATAAGCTGACTAGCTATGCCCCGAAGTTTCGGGCTGTAAAGCAAATCCTTGCCACTGCGGACAGGCGCGGAAGAATTGCGTTGGTCATCGGATTGCTGCGTCATTTAAATGGAAGGGCCCGATCCTTTGCGGCTCCGGGCCCTACTTCAATTCTTCATCGAATCGGTGCAGCGTATTGCAGGCCGCCTTGGCTCCACAGGGCATTCTTGCCCCGCGCGATCTTGAGCTGTGCGAGATTCTTGTCAAAGACTTCGCCATAGTTGCCGACCATTTTGACAATGTTATAGGCCCAGTCTGGCCCAAGGCCCAAACCTTTGCCGAAATCATTGTCAGCATCTGTGCCATCAGGGTTCTTAACTTTGACGGAAAGCAGACGTTGAATTTCAGGATTGGTCGAAGCTTTCATTTCGTCGACATTCTTCGACGTCACGCCAAGTTCTTCGGCGTTCAGCATAGCGCCATGAACCCACTTCACGATGTTGAACCATTGCGCATCACCCTGACGAACCACAGGGCCTAACGGTTCCTTCGAAATAATTTCAGGCAACACCATGTGATCGGCTGGGTTGGTGAACTTCAGAACTTCGGCGTAGAGGCCGGACTGGTCAGTTGAATAGACATCGCAGCGGCCTTCTTGATAGGCCTTCAATACTTCTTCATTCTTTTCGAACGCAACGACTTTATATTCCATTTTGTTAGCTTTGAAATAGTCGGACAGGTTCAATTCCGTTGTCGTTCCGGTCTGCACGCAAACCGACGCGCCGTTCAATTCTTTGGCAGACTTCACATTGAGCTTCTTTGGCACCATAAAGCCTTGGCCGTCATAATAGGTAACAGCTGCAAAAGTGAGGCCCAACGTTGTGTCTCGGCTCATCGTCCAAGTCGAATTGCGCGATAGCACGTCGATCGCACCAGATTGAAGGGCAGTGAAACGCTCCTTGGCATTGAGTGGCGAGAATTTCACCTTAGTGGCATCGCCAAATACGGCTGCGGCAATTGCGCGACAGAAGTCCACGTCAAAGCCCGTATAGTTGCCTTGATCATCAGGAACGCCAAATCCCGTCAGACCAGGATTGGAGCCGCATTGAATAAAGCCTTTGGCTTTCACGTCGTCAAGAGTTGCTGCATTGGCTGCGACGGCCGAAAGACCGAACACGCTGGCCAGAATGAGTGATTTCAAAAATTTCATCGATTAAACTCCCTAAGAACGCCGACATGGCATTGTGGCAATTGTTGGCTGGTACATTACAGCTTGTCCACAACTGAGCCGCAAATCCTTTAGCGGTCAAGCCACAATTTCGAGGGAGACCTAATCTAAAGCTGAAGCAATTGCATTTGCTCAAGCGTTGTTCGTTTTGATGATCCGGAATTTGCGCAGAACAATCGTCCCTGCTCTGCCTATTGGCGCAATCATGCTGCCGACGACTGTTTCGAGCGCGCTGTCTTTATGCCCCAGGCCATACGAAAACTTCTCGCCTTTCTTTGGCACATAAAGCGTTCCAAAGGCCCAATCCCAAATCGATAAGCAATAGCCTAGGTTCTTATCAAAATGCGCAGGGTTGGTTGAATGATGCACTTGATGATGTGCCGGTGCCTGAATAATTTTGCCGAGGGTGCCTGTGGCATAAAATGGCAATTCAGAATGGCGCAAGTGGAGAATGGTGTACCAAAATACCATAGACAGAAGATTGGCCGAAACCGGATTGATGATTTGGCTTGCAGGCCCGAAGTACCAAATGATTGGGCCCTGTACTAAGCAAACAGCTAATCCCACCAAAACAGGAAAGAGTGCGAGCTCTAGAGGATGTTGCCGCCATTCAGTCAGGGGCGTTAGTACTTCAGCGGAATGATGAACCTTGTGGAATTCCCAGAGCGCTGGAACCTTGTGCATCAATAGATGTGAAAACCAATATCCAAATTCGACGGCAAGAAAAACCAATAACACGCTTATGCCAGTTACCACGATGCTCGGGCCAATCGCGGAGGGAGGTTGGCCTAATAGGGCCGTGAGTGCGCGCCCAACTGTTCCGACGCTGATCCACGTCAACCCACCCACCACTAGTCCCTGTATCATGATGTAATAGATGCCCAAGAACATCAGCTTCAGGTCGAGCTTCGTAGAATTGTGCGACAAAAGCTTTGCGGGCAAAACCAAATTGAGCGCCTTTTTGAAACCCACTCTACGGCGCCTAATGACGAAGTAAATCAGCAGAGCACATATCGCTGCGGCAATGTAAGTAGGCCAATAATATTGCGAATTTGCTTGCTCAACAAAAAAGACCGGATAGAGTAAATAGCTGAACGCTTCCGTCAAAAAATGCATAATGGCCCTTCACTGCGATGGTGAAAGGCCATTAAATTCTCTATCGATTAAGGCCGCGTTAAGCAGGCCTAATTGACTTAGTAGTTATCCATGCAATCTGCATAAGCTGCACGGTAAACGCGGGCTTTTTTGCTGTTGCCAGAAATACCGCCAACCACTGCACCGCCCACACCACCAGCAATAACGCCTGTGATAATGTTGCTACCAGCACCGCCGCCAGTTACACCACCGAAAAGGCCGCCTAAACCAGCACCAACCAAAGCGCCTTCACCAACACTTCTGTCGCCAAAATTCGCTGCTTCGCGGCGCGCATAAGCGCGGCATTGCGATGCGCGGCTGCGGGCAAAGCTTTCATCGACAGTAATTGCCATAAAGCTTGCTGCAAGGCCAAGGCTCATCAAAACTTTAATTGAACGATTCATAATAATTTCCTTTCTGTAATGTAAATGTATGTGTCTCGGTATTGGGGCATTTATAAGACAGCAAACCTGAACGCAGGATGAACTACTCTAGCCTAGCCGGAAAACCCTCTGCTCGCAAATTTGTTCCAAGATTATCTTCCAATAGCTTGGCGATCTGGGTTGATTGCGCAGCCCCACCGTAAGCAGCCTTACCCTTCATGAAGGTCTGATTTGTCAGGCTTGCAAGGTCAAGCGGTACACCGAATTCTCTGCCAAAATTCATCGCGAAACCTAAGTCTTTCAAGGCCAAATCCATCGTAAAAGCAATGTCATAGCTTCCGTTAAGGATAAGCTGTCCCTCAGTTTCATGGACAAAACTAGTTCCCGAACTCGCGGTGATTGCCTGCCAGGCTTGGGCCAAATCGAGGCCCCCACGTTTAGCGAGCATGAGTGCTTCGGCGTCAGCTACAAGATGAATGAATGCTAACATATTCGTGATCACTTTGATGACAGCGGCAGAACCAATAGGCCCCATGTGAAAAATCCTGTTGCCAATAGATTCGAGCGCTTTGTAATGGAGGTCGAACAAGTCTTTGTCGCCCGCCGCTAAAACTGTGATTTCGCCACGTGCCGCCAAGTGTACGCCCCCAGTCACCGGTGCCTCAAGTGTTCGGATGTTTTTGCCTTTTGCCATTTCGGAAAGGCGGATGATTTCATCGCGACCGTTTGTGGAGTTTTCGATCCAAGTCGCGCCAGGTTTCAATCCCTCGAGAAGTTGGAGAAGAACCTTTTCCGAAACGACGGGCGAAGGCAGACACGTGAAGACATGATCGACCCTCTCGGCAAGTTCTTTTGGTGTCGCTGCCCATTTTGCACCCGCTTTAATGTGTCGATCTGAAAGCGACTTGTCTAAGTCAAAGACGGTGACATCAAAACCCTTGCGGATCAGACTGGCCGCGAGATGGCCGCCCAAATTTCCTAAGCCTACATAACCATATTTCATCAGCGCACCACTGTGTTTGTCATTTCAAGGTGAAGCCTGTCACCCGTATAGGGGTGGGCCAGTGCAACTTCCTCATTCAGCTCGACTCCAAGCCCAGGTTCAGTTGATGGGATCACATAGCCCTGCTCCCAGCGGATTGGATTCTTTAAAAGCTTGGCGTGGAAACCACCGAATTGTTCGATGCTTTCGAGAATCAGAAAATTCGGCAGTGAAGCGCCATATTGAATGTTTGCCGCTGCTTCGATTGGGCCGGCATAAAGATGAGGTGCGATCTGGGCATAGTTCACTTCAGCCATAGCCGCGATCTTCTTGGCTTCCCAAATTCCGCCGACACGGCCTAAAGCCATTTGCAATATTGAGGCAGCGCGGTTTTCCAGAACGCGGCCAAACTCGTACTTTGTAGTGAGTCGTTCGCCGGTTGCAATTGGAATGGACGTGCCCCGCGCCACCAATGCCATTTCTTCAGGCCGGTCCGGTGGAGTTGGCTCTTCGAACCAAAGCGGATCATATTGCTCGATTTTCTTTGCAAACCGGATAGCGCCAGACGCCGTGAATTGGCCGTGCGTACCGAATAGCAAATCAGCTTTTGTGCCAACTGCTTCGCGCAACAACCTGCAGAATTTTGTGCATAGCTCAATCGACTCAAGTGAAGGCTGGCGCGGGTCAAATGCGGAATATGGCGCAGCGGGGTCAAACTTCAGAGCGGTGAAACCCTGCTTCACATAGTCAACTGCACGCTCGGCCGATTGTTCAGCGTTCCAATAAATCGAGTCATCTTGGCCCTTAGCCAAATCTGGATATATATAAGTATAGGAACGCAGCTTGTCTTGAACCTTGCCGCCGATCAATTCATAGATTGGTTTGTTCAATGATTTACCAATGATATCCCACAACGCAATTTCGATACCAGACAACACACCCATTAATGAAACGTCGGGGCGCTGCGTGAAGCCAGAGCCATAAACTTTGCGCCACAAATCTTCGATATGGAAAGGATCCATTCCTTCGACATAGCGCCCAAAAGTATCCTCAATCATCGCCGTCATGGCTTTGGGGCCGAACGTCGCGCAATAGCATTCGCCATAGCCCACAATGCCGTTATCGGTGGTAAGCTTCACAAAAATGAAATAACGCCCGCCCCAGCCAGGTGGTGGGTTGCCGACGATAAATACTTTGAGATCTTTGATCTTCATTTTGGAATCTCCCATGAATTTTCTAACTATCGCAGAACTCTCTTGCTTTCGAAAGCACTGGCAAATAATTTTCACCCATCTGGCGACTTGTCAAAACGTTCCTTGTTGCTAGACAGAGGCCCTCATGAATTTTGATTACATTATTGTCGGAGCTGGTGCAGCTGGCTGCGTTTTGGCTGAGCGCTTGACCGCAAACGGCAGACACAGAGTTTTACTGTTGGAGGCTGGTGGAAGCGACAGACGTTTTTACATCCAAATGCCTCTGGGATATGGTAAAACCTTCTATGATCCAAAGGTAAACTGGGGCTATGAAACCGAAGCTGATCCGGGCCTAGCGGGTCAAAAAGATTATTGGCCGCGTGGTAAAGTTTTGGGTGGTTCCAGTTCGATTAACGCCATGGTCTATATTCGTGGAGATGCTTCAGACTTTGAAGATTGGAAGGCCGCAGGCAATACGGGATGGGGATGGGATGATGTTCTTCCCGCTTTTAAGCAACTTGAAGATTTTGAAGGTGGTTCAAATGAACACCGCGGCGCTGGCGGGCCATTCTATATTTCTGCAAACCTGAAGGACCGGCATTGGTTGGGGAAACATTATGAGGCTGCAGCGCAAGCTGCTGGTCTGCCATATAATCCTGATTTCAACGGGGCCACCCAAGAAGGTGTTGGGCATCTTCAACTTTCGGTAAAGAACGGCAGGCGGAATTCTGCCGCCCGGGCCTTCTTGCGTCCAGCCATGAAGCGCAAGAATTTAGAAGTCATAACGAAAGCGCAGGTCACACGCATCGTGATGGCGGGAAAGCGCGCTATTGGTGTTGAATATGTTCGCAATGGCAAAAGCGAAATTGCACAAGCCACACGCGAAGTGATATTGTCTGGTGGTGCGGTGAACTCACCTCAGCTGCTTCAACTCTCCGGAATTGGTCCAGCCGAAATTTTAAAATCACATGGCATTGATGTGGTTGTGAACAACGCTAATGTTGGCCGCCATCTGCAAGACCACTTAGGCATCAACTATACTTTCCGTATGAAAGTGCCAACGCTGAATGATGGTTTGAGGCCTTGGTGGGGTAAAGTTCGACATGGCATTCAATATTTGTTGATGCAGCGTGGGCCATTGAGCCTGAGCATCAATCAGGGCGGTGGCTTTTTTCGCACTAACCCAACGCGCTCGCGACCTAACATGCAGCTCTATTTTCAGGCATTCTCTACACTGTTACCTAAAGCGGGCGAGCGTCCTCTGCTCACGCCTGATCCATTTCCTGGTGCATCAATTGGTCTTTCTAATTGCCGTCCCACTAGCCGTGGCGAGATTATGATAAAGTCCGCTGACCCGCTGGCCAAGCCGCGCATCGTGGCTAATGCTTACGGAACAGATCATGACATTCAAGAAATGCTGGAAGCGGTTAAGTTCATCCGTACTATTGCAAAACAGCCGCAAATTGCTGAATTTATTGCAGAAGAGTTGCGCCCTGGTCCACTCGTTCAAAGTGATGAAGAGCTAATACAAGATATCCGTTTGCGCAGCGGAACAGTCTATCACCCATCTTGCACCTGTCGTATGGGCCCTTCTGCTTCAGATGCGGTCGTTGATTCCCAGCTTCGCGTGCACGGCGTTGAAGGCCTGCGCGTGGTTGACGCCTCAGCGTTCCCATCGATCATCAGCGGAAATTTGAATGCGCCAACAATGATGCTGGCTTGGAAGGCGGCGGAATTGATGTTGAAGGATCAAGGATAGGACACGATGCATTTGCGCTCCACACCCGTGTGCGACGTGTAAGTTCCGGTTTTAGGGTTGAATGACGTATATTTGTTGCTGCAATAGGTGTTCCAGTTTTCTGATCCCGCTTCGAGTTTTTGTTTTTCTGGTGCAGAAGCGGGTGCCGTTT
>CAXTKN010000029.1:2365-9490 GCA_964244805.1 uncultured Aestuariivirga sp. | reverse complement strand
TTTTCTGATCCCGCTTCGAGTTTTTGTTTTTCTGGTGCAGAAGCGGGTGCCGTTTGGGGTTCTGCTGGCACGGCGCTTTGCGATTCTGCGATTGGTTTTTTGGATTTTTGTTTTGATTTGATCGCTTGACCTGTCGCCTTGGGCTCAACAAGACAGGATTCATTGGCAATGTCGTATTTGTGTTGCCAAAGCGATTTATCCGATGTCTGAGCATCGGCAAAATCTCTCGCATAGGCCGCGCAATAGTCGGACTTGTTTGCAAGCGCCGGACTAGCATAAATAGCTACAGCAAGTATGGATAAGCCGAGCATAATTCGTGTCATCATCGTTTCCCTCGCCGCAATCTGGCGGAACTAGAAACCGTAAATGTGGCGAAGCAGCGGCTGATTAGATGGCCTTATTAAGGCAATCTTTTGCGGCAGCGACAGCAGATGAGAAGCAGGCTTGCAGCAAATAGCCACCCGTTGGCGCTTCCCAATCGACCATTTCACCAACACAGTAAACGTTCTTTAGAGCTTTCAAATTGAAGTTTTCATCGAGTTCACTGAGTGCTACCCCGCCAGCCGATGAAATCGCCCGGGCCAAACTGGCGGGGCGCAATATTTTTATTGGAACCGTTTTGATATTTTCGGCTGTGATGGCAACGCCAGATTCATGAAGCAAAGAAATACTAACTGGTGGAAGACCTGCCGCTTTACGCAAGAAGGTCGATTGGCTTTGTTTCCCGCGCGGCTTTGCCAACCGTTCGCCCAACTGCTCGACCGAAAGATCGGGGCGCAAATCGACTTGCAATTCCTCGCCCGGCATTTCGCGCATGAATCGTGAGAGGGCATAGATCGCCCCACCCTCGATGCCTTCAGAGGAAATCATAATCTCGCCACGCACTTTCTGCCCGGCATAATTCAGCGCCACATTTTTCACTGGCGTGCCTGCGTATTTGTCGCGGAACAGTTTTGTCCAATTCACCAGAAAGCGACTGTTGGCAGGCTTAAACCCATTCACACGGATATTGGCTGCACGAAGTGTTGGCACCCAAGTTGCGTCAGAACCAAGTTGTGGCCAGCTGGCGCCGCCCATGGCCAATATCGTCGGAGTTCCATCCAAACCCTGCCATTCTGTTTTGGCCTTTAAAACAACGCCAAGCGCTTCCAGTCTGCGCAACCAAGCACGCAACAATGGCGAGGCTTTCATTTGCTTTGGAAACACACGTCCCGATGAACCTACGAATGTTTCAATCCCCAATCCGTTAACCCATTCAATCAAAGCAGAAGGTGGGAACGCGCGGACGGCTGGTGAAATAAAATCCTTCGCTTCGCCGTAGCGTTCAAGCATCGCTTCCAACGGTTCAGAATGAGTGAGGTTAAGCCCACCCCTGCCCGCGAGCAGAAACTTTCGCGCGGGCTTAGCCATGTGATCAATAATTGTCACTTTGGCACCGCCAGTGGCCAGCACCTCGGCGGCCATCAGGCCCGCAGGCCCCGCGCCCACAACGGTAACTTCAAAATTTTGCAACGGCTTGAACCTTAATATGGCAGATCGAAATACTGATCGGCGGACATCGTGTAGATGTCAACTGGTTCAAAGCGGCCCTGCCCCACTGGATAATCCACATGGGTCTTTGAATGGCTCATGCCTATGCGCTTGGCCAGCTTCTTGGAAGCACCATTGGCAGACATGATTTTGCACCACATGGTTTTGGCACGAAGTTTTTCAAAGCCAATTCCAAGCAGCCCGCGGCCTATCTCAGTGCCAAACCCCATTGACCACAAAGCTGGATGCAAGCCCCAACCCATTTCCAAACTATTATCGTGGTGGCTGATCAGAAATCCATCGCCAACAACTTCAGTTGAAAGGCGTTCTTCGGCTGCCAAATGGTAAACGCGACGATGACTATCATTCTGCACGGCGACTTGGCGGCGGACAAATTCCTTCACCTCATCCATGTCTTTCAACTTATGAGCAATATGCCGCTGATAGCGGCTCTGCGTCATAAAACAAGCCAGGTCTGTACTATCTGGCGTTTCAATTTCGCGCAGGACCAAGTTTGGCGTTTCAATGGAAGGAATGGTCGAGAGAGTCTTCATGCCGACTAATCTAGCGACTTCGTCGCGCAAGTAAAATACTTTGCTCACGTCAAAGTTAAGATATTTGTCGGCTGTGCATAGACCTGTGACGGTTAAGCGGTTGCAGCGTGTTTTTGTCTCGTATATCCTCAATTCAACAGCGAATTGGAGATAGATATGGATACCAAAACTAACGTAAGCGCGGGCAAATGCCCAGTGATGCACACACGTGTAAGCTCGAGAGCAAACCGTGATTGGTGGCCAGAACATTTAAACCTTAGGATTCTTCATCAGAACTCAGCTTTGGCTGATCCGATGAACGAAGGTTTTAACTATGCGGACGAATTCAAGAAACTCGATCTCAGGGCCTTAAAAAAAGATTTGGGCAAAGTGATGAAGACATCACAAGATTGGTGGCCAGCAGATTTTGGCCATTATGGCCCCTTCTTTATTCGTCTCGCTTGGCATAGTGCTGGTACTTACAGGATCGCTGATGGTCGCGGTGGTGCTGGTTCGGGAACACAGAGGTTTGCTCCTTTGAACAGTTGGCCTGATAACGGTAATCTCGATAAAGCGCGCCGCTTGTTATGGCCGCTCAAGCAAAAATATGGCAATAAAATTTCATGGGCGGACTTGATGGTTCTGGCTGGTAATTGCGCGCTTGAATCAATGGGCTTTAAAACATTTGGTTTTGCTGGTGGTCGCGCCGATATCTGGGAAGCGCCTGAAGATATCTATTGGGGTGCAGAAGGTAAGTGGCTTGAAGACAAGCGCTACTCAGGCGACCGCGTTCTCGAAGACACGCTGGCTGCGGTACAGATGGGTTTAATCTACGTAAACCCAGAAGGACCGAACGGCAATCCAGACCCAGTCGCCTCCGCCCGCGACATTCGCGAAACTTTTGCGCGCATGGCGATGAATGATGAAGAGACTGTTGCACTCATTGCAGGCGGCCATACATTTGGAAAAACCCACGGTGCTGGCCCAGCCACGAATGTTGGCGTTGAACCCGAAGGCGGAGCTATTGAAGACCAAGGTCTTGGCTGGCTGAGCTCATATAAAACCGGCAGAGGTGGCGACGCTATCACCAGTGGACTTGAAGTAACTTGGACGACAAAACCCACCCAATGGAGCAATGATTATTTCAACCACCTTTTTGGCTTTGAGTGGGAACTGACAAAGAGCCCGGCTGGCGCACATCAATGGACACCAACGAACGGTGCTGGTGCTGGAACTGTGCCAGATGCGCATGATCCTGCAAAGCGCATATCGCCATCCATGCTGACATCTGATTTAGCTTTACGTATGGACCCTGCTTACGAAAAAATTTCACGTCGCTTTCATGCAAACCCAGACCAATTTGCTGATGCCTTCGCGAGAGCGTGGTTCAAGCTGACCCACCGCGATATGGGGCCGCGCGAGCGCTATCTGGGACCCGAAGTGCCTGCTGAAATTTTGATCTGGCAAGACCCAGTTCCTCCTGCCGATCACAAATTGATCAAAGATAAGGACATTAAAGCACTTAAAGAAAAAATCCTTGCTTCGGGCCTATCCATTGCTGATCTTGTTTCAACGGCTTGGGCTTCTGCTTCAACTTATCGTGGTTCGGATAAGCGCGGCGGCGCAAATGGAGCCCGTATCGCGCTGTCTCCGCAAAAGGATTGGGAAGTCAACGAACCAGCAAAACTTGCAAAGGTTCTGTCTAAGCTCGCGAAAATTCAGAAAGCGTTCCCTAAGAAAATATCGCTCGCTGATTTGATTGTGTTAGGTGGTGTTGCAGCTGTTGAGAAAGCAGCCAAGAAAGCCGGTCATGATGTGAAGGTTCCCTTTACGCCGGGCCGCACTGATGCGACGCAGGATCAAACCGATGTCGAATCCTTTGCCGTGCTTGAACCAATGGTCGATGGTTTCCGCAATTATCAGAAAAAAGCATTTTCGAGTTCGACCGAAGAACTGTTGATCGATCGTGCGCAGTTACTCACTTTGACTGCGCCCGAGATGACTGTTTTGGTAGGCGGTCTGCGTGTGTTGGGTGCTAATTTTGGTGACAGCCAACATGGAGTTTTCACCAAGAAGCCCGGCTTGTTGACGACGGACTTTTTTACAAATTTGCTCAATATGGCAACGGAATGGAAGGCGACTTCGGATGCTAAAGATGCGTTTGAAGGACGTGACCGTAAGACGGGCAAGGTCAAGTGGACGGCTACTCGTGCGGATTTGATTTTCGGCTCTAACTCACAGCTCCGCGCCATCGCCGAGGTTTATGCACAAGATGATTCACAGAGGAAATTTGTGAAGGATTTCGTTGCGGCTTGGACAAAGGTGATGAACGCAGATCGTTTTGATCTCCGCTAATTTAAAATCAAAATAACAGGGCGGTCCTTTGCGGGGCCGCCCTTTTTATTGTCCGTATTAGGCTTCGTTGTTGAGCAGTGATTTGTGCACCAACGCACCCAAAATGCCGCCGACAATCGGTGCAACCCAGAACAGCCAAAGCTGCTGTATGGCCCATCCGCCCACGAAGATCGCCACAGCAGTTGACCGCGCCGGATTAACTGATGTGTTAGTCACCGGGATTGAGATCAAATGGATCAAAGTGAGAGCCAAACCAATTGCGATTGGTGCAAATCCAGCCGGAACTCCCTTGCCCGTTGCGCCCAAGATGATGATCAAGAAAAAAGCCGTCATCACAACTTCAGCAACCAAAGCAGCCAACATTGAATAACCACCAGGCGAATGCTCACCGTAACCATTGGAAGCAAATCCACCAGCCGTCGAGAAATCAGCTTTGCCAGATGCAATGAGATAAAGCACCAAAGCACCAGCAATACCGCCCAATATTTGGGCAACAATGTATTTTGGAACTTCGCTCCAGGAAAAGCGCCCTGCTGTTGCTAAACCAACAGTCACGGCTGGATTGAAATGCCCGCCTGAAATACCGCCTACGGCATAAGCCATGGTGAGAACCGTAAGGCCGAATGCGAGCGAAACACCCATCAACCCAATACCAACAACCGGAAATGCTGCAGCCAAAACGGCACTGCCGCAACCGCCTAAAACCAACCAAAATGTACCAAAAAATTCAGCCGAAAGTCTTTTCATTATAACCCCCTATCGATTTACCGCGACGATTCGCAGAACGTCCGCAGTTAATCAGCGAAATATGACGGCGACAAGTAGCGGTAATGCTGTCAGGTTTTCTCAACCCTATCTGCGCGTTTCATTTGACTCGTGCGCCGTTAACCCTTATCTGCGCGGATAATAGAGCGCCCCCGGATTAGGCGAGTTACCTTCGGGCGTCTTTCGATTTATTAATCGCCAAAACGGTGTTTCAACAATACATGAATTTTTCTGACCTGGGCCTCAGCCCAAAAGTGCTCGAAGCCATTACAGCGGCTGGATACACTACTCCCACTGCAATTCAGGCTGGTGCAATTCCTCATGCACTTCAGCGCAAAGATGTTCTTGGTTTAGCGCAAACGGGGTCAGGCAAGACGGCCGCCTTCGTTCTTCCTATGCTCTCCATGCTTGAAAGCGGCAGGGCGCGCGCGCGCATGCCGCGGACACTCATTTTAGAACCAACACGCGAACTGGCAGCGCAAGTTCAAGAAGCGTTTGAATCACTCGGGAAGAATCATAAACTGAATGTTGCTTTGCTCATTGGTGGTGTTTCGTTTGAACCACAGGCTGCGAAGATTGATCGCGGTGCAGATGTTGTCATCGCAACACCCGGACGTCTGCTTGACTTTTTTGAACGTGGCCGCTTGTTGATGACTGGTATTGAGATGCTGGTGATCGACGAAGCTGACCGCATGCTTGATATGGGCTTTGTTCCTGACATTGAACGCATCTGTAAATTATTGCCGTTCACACGTCAGACGATGTTTTTCTCGGCCACCATGCCCCCGGAAATTCAACGTATCACTGCGCAGTTTCTGCATAATCCTGTGCGTGTTGAAACGACGGCCCGAGGTTCAACTGTCGATACCATCATTCAACAGCTGGTGAAAACACCACATGATGCCAAGATGAAGCGCGAAGCTTTGCGTCAGCTCTTGCGCACACAAACGAATGTGAAGAATGCTATCGTATTTGCCAACCGTAAAACGACAGTTGCACTGCTTGAAAAGTCTTTGAAGACTCACGGTTTCAATGCAGGTGCATTGCACGGTGATATGGACCAATCGGCGCGGCTTAAAATGCTTAACGCATTTCGCAACAATGAAGTGACTTATCTTATTGCTTCAGACGTTGCCGCACGTGGACTTGATATTCCGGAAGTGAGCCATGTGTTTAACTTTGACGTGCCAATCCACGCTGAAGATTATGTGCACCGTATCGGACGTACAGGGCGCGCAGGCCGCGAAGGCCATGCGTTTACGATGGTGACCAAAGAAGAGACCAAATATCTGAAAGCCATCGAAACACTGATTGCTAAAGAGCTTCCTTGGTTTGAGTCCGGCGCTGCTGTGGAAGATACGCCAGATATAGCTGAAGCCAAGCCATCATCTTCGCGCCGTCCCAGAAAAACTATTAAACACACTACAGAAGTTGAGGCGAAAGCAGTTTCAAAATCAGAAACCCCACCGGCACCGCAACAGACCGAAGCGGAGCGCCCGCCAAAGAGAGAAAAGCCTGCACGCTTTGAGCAGCGCAACGGAACGCGCAATCCGAAGATCGAAGACGCGCCAGATGATAACAGTTTTCACACCGGGAACATGCCCGCTTTCTTAACGCGCCGTTAATGATAAGCGGTTTCAGAGTCTGCTAATCATTCGGTGCTAAAAGCCCATCCGATGGATGTGCCTTTGCAAATGACAGACGCCGACGAAAATAACCGGGTTTCGCGACGATCACGCGTGTTGAAGGGGGCAAAACTCGTTCACATGAAGAGTTGGTCGCTGGTTGATTGCACGATTAAGGATATTTCGCTCACGGGTGCAAAATTAGTTTGCGGTGATCAATATTCAGTTCCAGATGAATTTCGTTTTTTGATCCCGAGTGACAACACAATCCAACCCGCTAAAGTCGTGTGGCGAAAGAATAATATGCTTGGCATCAT
>CAXTKN010000029.1:0-2265 GCA_964244805.1 uncultured Aestuariivirga sp. | reverse complement strand
ATCTCAACACTCTCGCCACAGCCACAGGCCGATATTTGATTGGGGTTATTGAACACGAAACCAGATTTCAGTGTCGTTTCTTGATAGTCCATTTCGGTGCCAATCAGAAACATGATGGCCTTGGGGTCGATCAATATCTTGGCCCCCTTATCCTCCACCACTTCGTCAAACTTGCCCTGCTCTGCCGCCCATTCCATAGTATATTCCATACCTGCGCAGCCGCCATTCTTCACGCCCACGCGAAGGCCTACACCTTCACCACGCGCCATGAGCTCAGCAATGCGCATAGCAGCGGCATCAGTGACTTTCATCACTTGTGGTCTCGGTCGTGCTTGAGCTGTAGCCATGTTCGTCACCTTACCACATATTCATTGCCATGCGAGCTTCTTCGCTCATGCGCGAATGATCCCATGGCGGGTCGAATGTTATTTTAGCTTTAACGCTGGCCACACCACCCACGGTGGAGACCGCATTTTCTACCCAGCCCGGCATATCGCCTGCCACGGGGCAGCCGGGGGCTGTTAAAGTCATGTCGATGGCCACGTTGCGGTCATCATCAATATCGACTTTGTAAATGAGGCCGAGTTCATAAATGTCGACGGGAATTTCGGGGTCGTAAACTGTTTTCAGAGCAGCGACGATGTCATCGGTCATCCGCGCTAACTCATCCGCTGGGATGGCGCTGGGATCGGGGGCGTTTTCAATCGTTGCTACGTCACTCATAAAAATATCCTCTGTGCAGAGATAAGCGCTTCCGCCAATTTATCAACCTCTTGCATGGTATTGTACATCGCAAAAGACGCGCGGCATGTGGCGGTCACACCGAACCGTTGCAGCAGCGGCTGAGTGCAATGGGTGCCCGCCCGCACGGCCACGCCCTGCCTATCAATCACAGTTGCCACATCATGGGCGTGTGCGCCATTCATCGTAAACGAAATGATCGGGCCTTTATGCTTTGCTTGACCAAAAATACGCAAGCTATTGATTTCTTTCAATCTCTGCATGGCATAGTTGTGCAATGCGTTCTCATGTGCAGCGATTTTATCCAGGCCCACAGAAGTCATATAGTCTAGTGCCGCTCCCAACCCGATGGCTTCAACAATGGCAGGTGTTCCCGCTTCAAAGCGATGCGGCGGATCATTGTAAGTCACGTTTTCCATCGTCACCTCATTGATCATCTCACCACCACCTTGATAAGGCGGCATTTTCTTCAGGTGTTCCATCTTCGCGTAGAGAACACCTATGCCCGTGGGGCCGTAAGTTTTATGGCCCGTGAATACGAGGAAGTCGGCGTCCAACGTTTGCACATCAACATGGCCATGCACGGCTTGTTGGCTGGCATCGACCAAAACGGGAATGCCGTGGGCATGGGCAATTTTGACGATTTCCGCCACGGGCACAACAGTGCCCAATGCATTGCTCATCATGGTAACCGCGATCATCTTCGTCCGTGGGCTGATAAGTTTTTCAAACTCGTCGAGAAGGAAATTGCCTTCATCATCAATGGGTGCCCATTTAATGACTGCGCCGTTTCGCTCGCGGTGAAAGTGCCATGGCACAATGTTTGAGTGGTGTTCGAGGATGGAAAGAATAATCTCATCGCCCTGCCCGATCACCATGGTGCCAAAACTTTGCGCCACAAGATTAATTGCATCAGTGGCATTGCGGGTGAAGATGATTTGGTCTTTTGATGGGGCGTTCAGAAAACGACGCACCGATTCACGCGCATCTTCAAAACTCTGCGTGGCGGCATTGGAAAGATAATGCAGCCCCCGATGCACATTTGCATATTCCTCGGTCATCGATTTCATCATCGCATCGATTACCGCTTTGGGCTTTTGCGCTGACGAAGCGTTATCAAGATAAACCAAAGGCTTGCCATATACCTCGCGCGCGAGGATGGGAAAATCTTGGCGGATTTTATTTACATCAAACACTCTTGCGCACCTGTAACCAATTGGCTGCATAATCCACCATCGCCTCGCGCAAGCCATCATGCACGATATTATCAAAAGCCTCGCCCACAAAGGCGGCGATCAACAATGATTTTGCTTCGGCTTCTGGAATGCCGCGCGAGCGCAGATAGAAAAGATGATCCAGATTAATATCGCCAGCCGTAGCGCCATGGCCACAGACCACGTCGTCGGCGTAGATTTCAAGTTCGGGCTTGGCATCAAATTCGGCAAACTCGGATAGCAGCAAGGCGTGGCTGGATTGTTTGCCATCGGTTTTCTGCGCGTGTTTGCGCACCATCACCTTGCCTTG
>CAXTKN010000028.1:11579-16512 GCA_964244805.1 uncultured Aestuariivirga sp. | reverse complement strand
AGTCGGTCGAATATACAAAAAGATTTGGCCAAACAGGCTATTTTTGTTTGACACGGAACTAAACTAGTCCACTTCATCTTCCGCAAATACCCACTTCTCTTTCAGCGCGCCCGCTTTCCAATCGTGAAATGCGGGCGTTGCCAATACGGCATTCATGTAGTGTTGAGTATCGTTCGATACTTTGATGTCATAGGTTTCGAGCCGTGTTACCACGGGGGCAAACATTGCATCAGCAATTGAAAATCTACCAAACAAAAATGGCCCGCCGCGCCCATGCGCTTTGCGACATTCCTTCCACAGCGCCTCGATCCGCGAAACATCTGCTAAGACGCCCTCATTCATCGGCACGGGCTTTATGGGCCTGCGCAAATTCATCGGACACGCATTACGTAGATTGCGAAAACCCGAATGCATTTCTGCCGACACGGAGCGGGCCATAGCGCGAGCAGTTTTGTTCTTGGGCCATAGGTTGCGATCAGGCCAAGTCTCGGCAGCATATTCCATAATCGCAAGTGAATCCCAGATCGTGTTTTTGCCGTGCACCAATATTGGAACCAGCCCGGCTTTAGAAATTTTCTTCACAGCCTTGCCAAATTCAGGTTCGCCAAATTTGATCAGTTTTTCGTCGAAGGAAATACCGGCCATTGCCAAAGCCATATAAGGCCTAAGCGACCAAGATGAATAATTTTTATTGCCGATAACCAGTAAAGGTTTTGCCATTACGATTTCTCCCTTGCTTGCCCTTACATTGATTTCGGCAAATAGCGCCAGACCAAAACTGCAAGCCCGGTTGTGCATGTGCCTAAAATTATGAACACAATCGATACATCAAAATAGGAAAGTGCAATGGCGAAGATGAAGCCGGGAATCAGTTCGGAAAAATCGATAAAGGTTCGGTAAACAGCGGTCATACGCTGGCGTTCCGATGGGCGAACAGCGCGCAAATAAGGAATCCCGCCCACGCTGTCGATACCTGAAGCAAACAAAGCCCCCAGCAACAGCAGTGTGGCTGCAATGACTGGAGCGTGCACACCGAACAAGCCTGCAACAACAGTGCTGACCGAAATAATGGCAAAGCATAATGTAATAACACCGCGCACCCCAATCTGGTTTGCTAACGCGCCAAATCCAAAAGCTGAAAGCAAGAAAAATTGACTTATTGAAATAATCAATCCGCCTGAAAATTTGCTCATGCCACCTTCAATCATAAGCAGTGGCCCGTAAGTGAAAAACGTACCCCAGAAGCATGATCTTCCAAATGCAATAGCCCATGCCAAGCGCAGTCTTGGCTGCGCCACAAAACGCGCAGCATTTGCCAGCGGATTAAACGGCGCCAGTGTGCCCGATGGCATGGCTATGTTTTCATGAAGTCGCAAATACCAAAAGACACACAGTACTAAAACACCGACGGACATAGCCGCCAGTTGAGGTGCCAATGCACCGTAATGTGTATAAAGCCAGACGCCAGACACTGGGCCTACCACCCAGGCGAAAGTGGAAACCGCAAGGCGCAGCGGCTCCGACTTCGTGAGTTGTGCCTTGCGAATATGATCCATGATATAAAGCTGGAGCGTCACATTCATTATCGATGCGCCAGAATTACGCAGAATAACACCAGCCACCTGCCCCGGCAGCGTAAAACTTGCGAGCGCTATGCTGCCGCCAATCAACATCAATCCGCCAATTGTATAAGCCCATCGCCGCCGCACATGGCCAAATAAGAATGGCATGCAGAGCGTAATTAAGAGAACTGTAAATGACACACAGGTTCCAAGAATGCTAACAGCCCGGCTTGAACCTAAAAGATCATAGGCTTGAATGGAAAGAACACCCGAGTTGAACGACCGCACCAAAGATTCAAGCAAAAACAACAGGCCAAACGTCCCGGCCCCTGCCCTACGAAAATTGCTTTCGGGAATCAGTTGTTCAGATACTGCCATGATCTTAACATCTAAGCGCGGCCAATGACTTGTTTACAAGCCCCACTAACTCTTGTCTAAAGCCAAGCATGGACAATAATTCTAACCAGAGCGAAAAACAGCGCGTTGCAATGATCTCAATGTTCGCTAGTGCAGTGCTTGCAAGCATTAAACTGGTGGCGGCGGTTTTTTCAGGCTCTCTTGGCGTTTTGTCAGAGGCTATTCACGGGCTAATCGATTTTGGCGCAACGATTGTGACTGTGTTTGCAATCCGTTGGTCGAGCCAGCCAGCTGATGATGACCACCAGTTCGGCCACGCCAAGATCGAAAGCGTTGCAGCGCTTCTTGAAACGGTGTTGCTGTTTGGAACTGCGCTTTACATCGCCTATGAAGCAATTCTACGCCTCACAACAAAACATGAGCCATTGACGATCGCATGGTGGGCCTTTGCAATCATGGTGGTTTCAATTGCTGTAGATTTTAATCGGTCGCGAGCTTTACGAAAAACCGCTGAAGCCACATCTAGCGAGGCGTTAAAGGCGGACGCCACTCATTTTGAATCTGATATGTGGAGCTCGCTGGCAGTACTCGTCGGCCTGGGTGGCGTTTGGTTGGGTTTTCAATGGGCGGACTCTGTGGCGGCACTTTTAGTCTCCATTTACATAGGCAAAATCGCTTGGGACCTAACCAGCACAACTTTGAACACCTTGCTCGATGCCGCTCCTGCAGGCGTATCAGCGCAAATCAACGACATTGCGGATCAACAGAATGGCATTCTCAGTGTTAACAGCCTACGGGTGAGGCCAGCTGGCGCAACACTGTTTGTCAATCTTGATGTGAACGTGCCTCGTTTGTTGAATTTGGTTTCTATAGCGGAATTGAAAACGCGTTTGGTTGCCGCCATTCAAGCAAAACTTCCGAATGCCGACATATCAATAACCACCAATCCAGTGGCATTGGATAACGAAACAGCTTTTGACAAAATCGGCCTGATTGCCACCCACTACAATGCATCGATCCACCACATCACTGTTCAACAAGTGCAAGGGCGCATGGCAGTCAGTTTTGATCTTGAGGTTGATGGGGCAACGCAGCTTGCTGCTGCCCACGACCAAGCGACAAAGTTAGAAGACGCAATTCGCGACGGCTTGGGTGGTGATGTTGAGGTTGAAAGCCATATCGAACCTCAACCTGGAAGATTGCTCTTGGGCGAACCAGCTTCAATCGCGGAAACCAAAAAAGTAGAGAATTTTTTGCGGCAACTGGCAAAATCTGAAAAGTCACTCAGTGATTTGCATAATGTTCGCGTCCGTCACGCCGGTGGCGGCCTTTATGTGCATTATCATTGCCGCTTCAAGCGTACCGAAACAGTCGACGCGGTACATACCGCAGTTGACCGCATTGAAATCGCTCTCAATGCCAAAATCAAAAATATAAGGCGTGTCATCGCTCATGCCGAGCCGCTGGGGGAAGCACGGCACAAGCTTTGATTACGCTTTACCCGTTTGAAGCCATACTCAACTCACGAAGATGTTCGATCTCGCCTTCTGGAACCTCAACTTTGTTGGCCACAGAAAACGCTTCATAAAAGCTCACTTCCAAAAAACCTTGCAGTGTTTTCATCTCCGCAGTCTTTGCCATGTTTCGCAGTTCGAGTACCATATCGGCGATGTATTGAGCTGTTTCTCGAACTTCCAATTTCCCCTTAAAGTTGTTTGAATAATGCTTCATCGTATCTAGATTGTTTTCTAACTTGATATTTTGTTCCATTTTTCGCTCTTTAACGCCATTAAGTCGAAATGGGAGTTTAAACTCTTTATAGTTGTATTATATGTACCGTAAGTTGCTCTTAGGTTGTAAAATGGCTTTTATTTTCAAAAAAATAGGTTTTCTTGCCTCAAACCCCATATACGCCTAAGAGCATCGCCCAACTTGAACCCGGAATTATGCATGACTGTTGTTGTTGTCGAATCGCCTTCCAAGGCAAAAACCATCAATAAATATCTAGGCCGTGACTTTACGGTGCTGGCATCCTTCGGCCATGTCCGCGATTTGCCAGCCAAAGATGGCTCAGTGAAGCCTGATGAAGACTTTGCCATGGATTGGGAAGTCGACAGCAAGTCGGCCAAACGTCTGTCCGATATTGCCACCGCACTCAAAGGTAGTGACCGCCTTGTACTGGCAACCGACCCTGACCGCGAAGGCGAAGCCATTTCGTGGCATGTGTTTGAAGTTTTGAAGAAGAAGGGCGCACTGAAGGGCAAGACTGTTCAGCGTGTTGCGTTCAATGCCATAACCAAGACTTCGGTTCTCGAAGCCATGGCGCATCCCCGTGAGGTAGATGGTGCATTGGTTGATGCTTATCTGGCAAGGCGTGCTCTGGATTATCTTGTTGGCTTCACCCTTTCGCCCGTTCTCTGGCGCAAATTGCCGGGTTCGCGTTCGGCGGGCCGTGTGCAATCAGTGGCATTGCGACTGCTGTGTGATCGCGAACTGGAAATTGAAGCCTTCAAAAGCCAAGAATATTGGACAATTGATGGCACCTTTGTAACTTCAAAGGGCCAAGAATTTTCAGCCGCACTCGCCAGCATTAATGGAAAGCGTCTCGAAAAGCTGGAACTGAAAGATCAGGCATCGGCACAAGCCATTGAAGCTGCGGTCAAAGGCCAGCGTTTCACAGTTGAAAGCTTGGAAAGCAAACCCGCCAAGCGCCATCCTTATGCGCCATTCCGAACATCCACATTGCAACAAGAAGCGTCGCGCAAACTTGGCTTTTCGTCGGCCAAGACAATGCAAATTGCTCAGCGCTTGTACGAGGGTATGGATATTGGTGGTGAGACTGTGGGTCTCATCACTTATATGCGAACCGACGGCATTGACATGGCACCAGAAGCCATCGCCGCCACGCGCAATGCAATTTTGAAAAGTTTTGGCGAACCTTATTTGCCATCGGCTCCGCGTGTTTACACATCCAAAGCCAAGAACGCACAGGAAGCCCATGAAGCCATTCGCCC
>CAXTKN010000028.1:0-11479 GCA_964244805.1 uncultured Aestuariivirga sp. | reverse complement strand
GATTTCTGGAAAGATTTCACAGCGGCTTTGGCCGAAGTGAAAGATTTGCGCATCACGCAAGTAATTGACTCCCTCAACGACATGTTGGAGCCGCACATATTTCCGGCCAAGGCCGATGGCAGCGATGCCCGCGCTTGCCCGTCATGCGCTGACGGAAAAATGTCGATCAAACTCGGCCGCTTTGGTTCGTTTGTGGGCTGCACGAATTATCCAACTTGCAATTACACACGTGCACTTTCAACCAACGCGACGGATGCTGCAGCAGCCATTCCTGCTGGTGGCATTTTGCTGGGCAATGATCCAGAAACCCAAATGCCAGTGACCCGCCGTATGGGCCGTTTTGGGCCATATGTTCAATTGGGAGAAGCAGTTGAAGGCGAAAAGCCACAACGCGCGTCAATTCCAAAGCGGATTGATCTCAACACGTTGGACTTGGAACAGGCTTTAAAGCTGCTATCCCTTCCACGCGAAGTGGGTATTCACCCTGAAACCAAAACACCGATCACTGCAAACTTTGGTCGCTTTGGCCCCTATATTTTGCATGATGGCGTCTATGCCAATTTGGAATCAGAAGACGATGTATTCACCATTGGCCTCAATCACGCTGTTGACCGCTTGGCCGAGAAACGTTTGAAAGGCCCGTCAACCCGCGCACGTCCCGGTGCTTTGCGAAATTTGGGTGTGCACCCTGACGATAATGAAAAAGTTGAAGTTTTTGGCGGGCGCTATGGTGCCTATGTGAAGCATGGCAAAACCAACGCCACCATCCCGCCAGAGATGACGACAGAGTCAATCACTCTGGAACAAGCTCTAGGCCTTATTGCTGAGCGTGAAACCAAGGATGGTGGCAAAAAGAAAAAAGCTGCGAAGAAAGCACCGGCCAAAAAAGCTGCTGCAAAAAAGAAACCCGCAAAAAAGGCGGCCAAGAAAGCCGTGAAAAAGCCACTTGTCAAAGCCGCCTAAAGCACCTCCAAAACCGTCCAAACATCCCGGCGTTCCCTCGCCTGATGACATCTTGAAATTTGTGGCGAGTTCACCCGGGGTTGTGGGCAAGCGCGAGATTGGCCGCGCCTTTGGCATTAAGGGCAATGACAAGATCAAGCTGAAGCAAGTTCTAAAAGACATGCAAGACAAAGGCACGCTGGGTGGCAAGAAACGCCGCATGACAGCAAAGGGCCATTTGCCACCTGTCACCATCATTCAAGTCGAAGGCCTTGATCATGATGGCGAAGCCTGGGGTATTCCTGTTGAATGGGAAGAGGCCGCAGGCAAACCGCCAAAGCTATTGATCGAACTGGCCTCAGGCAAAGCCCCCGCCGTCGGTGACCGAATACTGGCTAAAATCGAAGCGCTCTCTGGCAAGGGCCCTTACGCCCACAAGGCCAAAGTTATGCGGGTATTGTCTGATCGTGCAGGACGGGTGCTTGCTATTTTCCGCATTGTCAAAGGCGAAGGTGCGCGGCTTGTGCCTGTCGATAAGAAAGCCCGATACGATCTGCAAGTTTTGCAAGGTGATGAAGGCGGCGCACTTAATGGCGAATTGGTGGCCGCTGAGATCATCAAAGATCAAGGGCGTGGCATGCCGATTGCCCGCGTGCGCGAACGCTTGGGCGATATGGCCGACCCGCGCAACATCTCGCTGATCGCCATCCACCAACACGGCATTCCAAATGCGTTTCCTGAAAGGGTTTTGGAAGAGTCCGAAGCGCTCAAAACTTTCAGCGAAGCTGGTCGCATGGATTTGCGCAATGTGCCATTGATAACAATCGATCCGCCCGACGCACGCGATCATGATGATGCGGTGTGGGCCGAGCATGACGATAGCGCTGCCAACCCCGGCGGCTTTAATGTGATCGTGGCGATTGCTGATGTATCTGCCTACGTCCGCCCCGGTTCGGCACTGGACAAGGAAGCGCGCATCAGAGGAAACTCAGTTTATTTCCCAGACCGCGTTGTGCCGATGTTGCCTGAACGCATTTCGAACGATTTGTGTTCATTGCGCGAAAAAGAACTGCGTCCTGCGCTTGCCTGCTTTATGACCTTCGATAAATCAGGCCGCAAGAAATCGCACCACTTCAAACGCGTGACAATGCGCTCCGCCGCAAAGCTTTCTTACGAAGAAGCGCAAGCCGCAATTGACGGTCGTCCATCGCCCAAAGCTGAAAGCTTGGTCGAACCAGTGTTGAAACCTCTCTATGCCGCTTATGCCTCGCTTAAAAAAGCGCAAGACGCACGCAGTCCCTTGAACTTGGATTTACCCGAACGCAAAATCATTCTTGATGATAAAGGTGCTGTGGCGCGGGTCACTGTGCCGATGCGTTTGGATGCGCATAGATTGATTGAAGAATTTATGATCCAAGCCAATGTGGCAGCAGCAGAAGAATTAGAAAACAAAAAAACGCCCCTGCTCTACCGCGTGCATGAGCAACCATCGCAAGAAAAAATCAAAGCGCTGGCAACATTCCTCAAGACTGTAAACCGCGAATTGCCGCTTGGGCAAATCATCAAGCCGTCGCATTTCAATAAGCTGCTAGATTCAGTGAAAGGCGAGGATTTTGAGCAGCTGGTGCACCAGATTGTTTTGCGCACCCAAGCCCAAGCCGTTTATCGCTCTGAAAACGCGGGCCACTTCGGCCTCACCTTGCGCCGCTATGCCCATTTCACCTCGCCCATCAGGCGTTATGCTGATTTGATTGTACACCGCGCATTGATCAGTGCACTGAATATGGGCAGCGATGGCCTATCTGAATTCGACATCGCCAATCTCGATGAAACCGCAGAAATGATCAGCACAGCCGAACGCCGCGCCATGGTGGCCGAGCGCGAAACCAATGACCGTCTGATCGCCTCATATCTGGCCCCGCAAGTAGGGGCAGTATTCAATGGTCGCATTGGCGGAGTGGTGGGTGCGGGGTTGTTTGTTAATTTGGAGGAGACGGGCGCTGACGGCTTTGTTCCCGCCGCCACACTAGGCCGCGACTATTATGTCTACGACGAAGTGCGCCACGCATTGATTGGCGAACGCACAGGCGAGACCTTTCAGATGGGCGACATCGTAAAAGTGAAACTGGTCGAAGCCGCACCGGTCAAAGGCGGTTTGAAATTCGAAATCGTCGGCGAAGGCCGCAAAGGCGAACGGCCGAAAATTCGGGGTCAATCACGGAAACCGCAACGCGGGCGCAGGTAGATCAGTTCATGACACCCGCGCTACCGACTCACTAAAAAATGTATTAGCGTTCCTAAGTCCACGCATGATTTGTGACGTGAATAAACAACTGAGGGAATTGCCTATGAGCAAGCGCGATGAACTAATCGAAAAATACGCAAGCGATCTGAAAGTAAAATGCAGCATGACGCCAGATATGGATCTGCTGACAAAGATTACAATCGGTTGCGGCCCAAGCATTTATAACGCCGACGCTGCGACAGTCTCTGGTTCAGACAAGTCTGAGCTTGAAACAGTCAAGAAAAACTTTTTGATCAAGAAGCTCGGTTTGGCCGATGGCCCAAAGCTTGATGAGGCGCTTGCGTCTGTCATGGAAACTTACGGCAAATCCAACCGCAACAAGTATCGCGCGGTGGTCTATTACATGCTGACCAAGCATTTCGGTAAAGAAGCAGTCTATAAATAAATGCGATGTGTCGGCGCTGTTGTAAAAACCCAA
Organism: uncultured Aestuariivirga sp.; assembly: GCA_964244805.1. Classification (GTDB taxonomy): domain Bacteria; phylum Pseudomonadota; class Alphaproteobacteria; order Rhizobiales; family Aestuariivirgaceae; genus Aestuariivirga. The sequence goes on along the minus strand of CAXTKN010000028.1, from coordinate 7,814 downwards.
GCCGACACTTTCTCACCAATATCCAAATCGTATTTTCCAGCTTGCGACCCCTTGCCGCTGCGGCGGTTGGTGGGTTTGTGCCGCGCGCTAGTGCAGCCCAAATTGAGTGGATGTTCGAAATCAGATCATGGCCCCAAGCGATTTGGCGCGGCTTTCGCTGCAAGTGCCCTGCCTGTGGCAAAGGGCGGATCTTCTATAAATATCTGAAGGTCGTTGACCAATGCCCATCCTGTGGCGAGGATTTGCATTATCAACGCGCCGATGATGCCCCACCCTATCTTACCATCATGGCGGTGGGCCATCTAATTGTCCCCGCACTTTTCATCGTTGAACGCCTTTGGAAGCCCGCCATCTGGGTTCATATGGCAATCTGGCTGCCCCTCACTCTGATGCTCACCCTCGCCTTATTGCCCATGTTCAAAGGTGCAGTCGTGGGCTTGCAATGGGCGTTGCGTATGCACGGTTTTGGGTTGTCGGGCGCGTTTCATGGCGATCAATAGCCGCGCTTGACTTTTCGGGTCAATTCCTGTCTATCCGGCCCAACAGACATTCGGAGACTATTATGGCTAAAGGTAACGTGATCAAGATTAAGCTGGCATCGACTGCCGATACAGGCTTTTTCTATGTGACCAAGAAAAATTCGCGCACCAAGACCGAGAAGTTCTCGTTCATGAAATATGATCCAGTTGTGCGCAAGCATGTTGAATTCAAGGAAACCAAGATCAAGTAATTGATCGGGTTTTAACGGTTTAACAAGCGCTCAGAAATGGGCGCTTTTTTATTGTTTAATTTTGAGAATTGAGGTGCCGGCCCGGGTTTATTGTAAACGAGGAGGCCACTCAGTTACGGCCCGAGCCGGCGAGCCATCGAAATCAGGAGATGCGGCGGGCCTGACCCGAGGGCTTTGGAGCTAGAAGCTTAGTCGCTTCAATTGAGATGCTGGAGGAACGGCTCTCGGTGCAGGATCGCCGTTCCTCTGAGGTAATGTCCGGCGCCTTGGAGAAAGCTAACGGACGCATTCGAAATCATGTATAAGTTTATGCATCTCAGCGCGTAAAAAATCCAGCGTAACCTATGGTAAACGGCAGGCCATCTATTTTAACCATGAATCATTAAGGTAAACGCTTAGAGGGTGTCTCCACCCTCTTCTGCTGTGGGTGCAGCGTTATCGTCCGGCAAATGCATTTCGAGTGGCAGTTGTTCCGTGCCATCGAGCGGTTCTTCATCCGCCGTCAGCTCGTCAGTAACCCGCGGCATCGGCACATCAAAGCCCGGCGGAATGTTGCCGTCCAAAAGTCCGGCGGCTTTCAACTCGTGCAAGCCAGGCAAATCGGTAAGTTCATTCAAACCGAAGTGACTGAGGAACTCAGGCGTTGTTCCGTAAGTCACAGGGCGGCCTGGCGTCTTGCGCCTGCCGCGCATGCGCACCCATCCAATTTCCAAAAGATTATCCAGAGTGCCTTTCGAAATCGCCACACCGCGAATATCTTCAATTTCTGCCCGGGTCACAGGCTGATGATAAGCGCAAATCGAAAGTGTTTCGAGTGCCGCTTTGCTAAGTTTTTTCTGTTCCTTGGTTTCACGACGCAAAATTGTGCCCATATCTTGCGCCGTTCGCATAGCCCATTTGCCAGCCACCTGCACAAGGTTCACACCGCGATTCTCATAATTGCTTTGTAAATCGCAAAGCAAGCCAAGAACATCGGTCCCCTCGCCCAAAAACTCTTGAAATTTTTCGATACCTACTGGCTCCGCCGAAGCAAACAACATCGCTTCAACAATACGCAAATTTTGGCTGCGCTCGGCATGTGGGTGCATGGTGACGATTGTTTCTTCGGTATCGTCGGTCATGTCCTGCTCTTTCTCGATTGGCAAAGCGTGTGAATGCAAAATCAGTTTCCTTCAACAACAGCCAAATGGCGGCGGCGCATATAAATCGGTGTAAAGGCTTCGTCTTGGCGCATTTCAATGCGGCCGTCACGTGCCAGTTCGAGGCTTGCTGTAAAGCTGGAGGCCCGCACTGAGCGGCGCGTGGCCGGTGTGGCCAAATAGACCTCAAGCCAGCCATCAAAGGTGCCCCATTCATCCATGGTACCCATAAGGCGTTCTAATGCCTCGCGTGCCTCTTTGATCGACCAAGTGGGTTGCCGCTTTACTGTATAAGTCTGGCGCACCACTTTGCGCTGACGACGATCGGCATAAGCCTTGAGAAGATCAATCAAATTATCGCTATATTCACGTTGCACATCCACCACCAATGGCTGAGGTTGACCGCGCTCAAACACATGAAGCCCAAGTTGTGGCATGGCCATAATCTTTGCAGCAGCATCGCGCATCGATGCCAAACGTTGCAAACGGAACGCCAACCGAGCAGCCATATCTTGCGGTTGCGCCTCATCAGAGCTTGGTGGTGCGGGGATCAACAAGCGAGATTTCAGATAGGCTAGCCAAGCTGCCATCACCAAATAATCAGCAGCAACATCAAGACGCATTTTTTGAGCACGTTCGATGAAAATCAAGTATTGATTAGCCAGTGCTAAAATTGAAACTTGCGCCAGATCAATTTTGTGAGCGCGCGCCAATTCCAATAACAAATCCAGCGGGCCTTCAAAGCCGCCCACATCAACAATCAACTCATCAGCATCAAGCCCCGGCACAACACGCAAAGCGGCTTGGCCTTCTGGCCAAACGTCCTGCTCGACTGGTGTTATTGGTTCGGCCACTGTGTCGTTCTCCATCCGCCAGTGTTTACTGAATAAATGGCGGCGATTCGAATGTTATGGCAAGCTTATCCCCAGTTTCAAACGCTGAGAATGGCTTCCAAATCGTTCAGCGCTTGCTTTTTGTCATAGGGCAGCGGCTTTCGTTTGGCTTTCAAAGCCTGTTTTGCGCGGCGCATCGCTTTGCCTGCCAGCGGGATGGCGGCCTCGGCTACCTCTTCCATTTCACTCATAACGCCATTGCAATGCAACAGCATATCGCAACCAGCAGCCAGAGCCAGATGGGCCTTTTCGGTAAAAGTGCCTTGAAGCGCTTTCATCGATAAATCATCAGTCATCAAAAGCCCTTCAAAGCCAATCAGCTTGCGGACAACATTTTTGATGATCTTGCGCGATAGAGTCGCCGGAAATTCTTTATCAAGCGCTTCAAAGATAACATGTGCCGTCATAGCCATGGGGCAATCAGCAAAGCCTACGAATGGCAGGAAATCAACGCGTTCAAGCTCCATCCGTGACGCTTTAACAACTGGTAAATTGTGATGGCTATCAACCTCAGCTCGGCCATGACCAGGAATGTGTTTCATCACCGGCAAAACGCCGCCTTCCATCAATCCCACTGTGTGAGCGCGCGAAAGTGTCATAATTTGCTCAGGGCGCATCGAATAAGCCCGGTTGCCAATAACGTCGTGGGCGCCAGGCTGTGGAACATCAAGTACTGGCAGACAACTCGACGTAATGCCGATTTCGTACATATCATCTGCCATCAGTCGCCCAACACTTCGTGCTGTTTTGAGTGCCAGAGTCGGGCAACGATCATATTGCTTGCCATACTCCATAGCCGCCGGATATTTGCGCCAATAATTGGAGGGAGGACCTAACCTTTGAACGCGACCACCTTCTTGATCGATAAACACCGGTGCATCTTTGCGTCCAACAGCACCCCGAAATTGTGAAGTAAGATTACGGATTTGATCAGGGCTTTCGCAATTGCGCTTAAAAAGAATCAATCCCCAAGGATTGGTCTTCTGAAAAAACTTAATTTCGTCCTGTGACAACGATAGGGTTGAGCAACCGCTGATAAATGAACGTATTGTCATTTGACTGTGTAGACTTTCAGAAATTGGTACAATTTCTAGTTAGTGCGGAATCTACTGTCTGTGTACAAGACAGTCGCGTTCGCCAGCTGCAAAAAGCGACGAACAAAGGCTGGATGCGACACTTGACGTCGCCATAGGGCCAATATTGAGACGGTAACGGGTGCTACCCAATACATTTGCTTGCTCAATAATAGGAGCATAGCGCTTGATAATCTCACCATGCTTTGCAACCAGGCGAGAATATTCAGCGCTCGCTTCACTCTTGCTTTTGAATGAAGCTAATTGCGCAACATATGCGCCCGTTCCACCGACGGGTGATGGCGCAGTAGTAATGCGCGGCGTAGCGGCGGCAACCTGCTGCGTTGGAACTATGGGTGCAGGCGGGGTTACAACTGCCGGTGCAACAACTGCGGGTGCATCAGCCGGGCTATCTGTCTTGAACAAATCCAACAGTGTTTTGCGTTTTTTTGGTACTTCAACTGGCGCTGCCGCAACCTGAGCAGCACTCGTCTGCCCCACGTCCGAATTGCCATAAAGTCCGCCATTCGATGTTGTTGTAGTTGCATTCGTTCCATCTGCTATGGGATCATTTTGAGCAGTGGACGGTTTATTTTTGAGAGCTAACTTTGACGGCGGAACCAAAATGACCGGCTTGGCACCAAGTGACTTTGTTGTTGTTTCAGCAGTCGCGACCTTCTTCGTCATCAGCTTTTTATCTTTGATGGCAAGTGTTGGCTCAGGAGGCGTATCGGTTATTGTTTCAGCAGCTGGTTTTGAAGTTTCCGCTTTAGGAGCGAGAACATCAGAACCAGCTGCGTTGGCAGTGCCAGCCGCAGATGGTGGTATAGCCACATTAGCAACTGCACCTGCCACTTGCGAGCCGCCTGCAATAACCGAACTTGTTTGAGTTCCCGACGTCACAAGTGTTCCGGGAACGATTGGAAGTGCACCAGTTGTTGTGACACCAGAAGGCGTTACAGAGGCTTGATCCGTTTTCGAAGCGTCACCTTTTCCAGAAGGCTCAAGTGACCCTTGCGTTCCATTTGCGCCACCGGGTGGCGGAGGCAATGGCAAAGGCGCACCGTCATTTCCAGTGCCGGCGGCAGGCGCTGGAATGGCATTGGCGGGTGCAGCGTCACCACCCGCAGATGGTTGAGCTGGCGCACTGTTATTCAAAGGTTGAACGGGCTGTTCTTCGCTAGGTGCCATTTGACCGCCAAGTATTTCACGGTCACCGACAATACGGTCATAGATCAATTTCTTCGAAGTGTTGACCGCCTTGCCTGCAGCAGCATTGTCAGTTGCCGTAGCATCTGGTGCCGCCTTGGCTGGCTTTTCAGGCGCTGCAACAACCGGAACATTAGTCTGCGCTCCAGCCATACGTCCACCATTTTTGATGTAGTTATTGTAACCCCACCAACCGAGCAATCCGGCGACGACGGCAAGGGCAAGAAGAGAGAGAAGAATAAGCGGCGTATAAGAGCGCGGTGCTTCTTCCTCATAACCTGTCTCAACTTCTCGGTAAGCTTGGCTGTATTCGTCGGCAGTCGCACGCCTTTGAGCGCGCGGTGCGGGTTGCTCAAAAATATCATCCTCTTCACCTTCCTCAAACTGCACAGCAGGTGTTGGACGGGCTGGAGGCAGATTATTCAACCTCGGATTAGCGCGCGGCTCGGCACCAAAGCCAGGTTGCGGTGTGTTAAAACCAGTCATTGGCGGACGCTGCTGGGGCATCTGCAACCGAGGCGGAGATTGTACCCCTGCCGGTTGATAGGGCGGCCGCATCTGCGGGTTAAATGGCGGCGGCGGCGTATATCCCGTCGCAGGATCAATTGGCCTATAGCCCGGTGGCGGCATAGGCGCATAATTTTGAGGCGCAGGCTGATAACCCGGCGGATATTGTTGTGGCTGAGGCGGATAATAGGGCTGCCCCTGCGGGTAGGCCGAGCCCTGAGGATATGTCTGTGGTGAATAAACCGGAGGTGGTGGCACAGCACGCGGCGGCACAGCTTGCGCGCCACCCAGTGGTGGCCGTGGCGGGGCGATCTGATTAGAATATCCAGATGCCGGTTGCGCAACTGGTGGAGCAGTGCGTTGCACTTGTGGGGCGCCACGTGAAGCAGGTTGAGCAACTGCAGCCGGACGGGCACTTGCTTTCGGCTCATCGTCAGCGAACGTGAATTTTGGTTTTTCAGCACCGTTTGTTGCCGGAGTGATAGCCGCCTCGGCTCTTTGTTTGGCAGCGGCCACGCGTTGCTCTGCCAACTTTTCTGCCGCGTCGCGCTGAGATTTCAATTTATTCGCCAGCGCATCAGGCGCAACAGCGGGTGAACGTTGGGCTGCTGGCTGTGCCGCAGGTCGCGCAGATCCGGGCGCAGGCGCAGGCTTTGCCGCTGGCCGAGGCGCCATAGGTGCAGGGCGAACAGCCGGTGCGGGTGCAGCCCTGACCGGTGCAGCCTCAGCCTCAGGCGTAGGTTTGAACTCACTCGCAACCTTCGGCATTTCTTTTCCAGCAACGATAACACTATCCTTTGTGCCAATGCCAAGGCGCTCGCGCCAATTGCGTTTATCCGTGCCACCCGTCGAATTTTGGTCCATTGTCACTTCATCCGTTGTTACATTTCCGAGGCGGGTTCAACGCCAAGGAGCCCGAGACCATTTGCCAGACAATAGCGAATCACCCTCAGGAAAGCGAGCCGCGTTAATGATAGGTTATCTTGATCTTGCAAAATAAATCTTAATTGCGGCAGTTCTTTGCCCTTATTCCATAAAGAATGAAAATCACTCGCTAAGTCATAGAGATAGAACGATATTCTGTGGGGTTCATGGGCCATCGCAGCAGCCTCAATAACCCGTGGAAAAGCTGCAATCCTTAAAATCAATGCTTTTTCAGCTTCATCCGTCAATAAACTGAAGTCAATTTTTGCATTAGATTTAAGTCCTGCCACCTCGGCATTACGCAAAACCGAGCAAATCCGAGCATGGGCATATTGCACGTAAAACACCGGATTATCTTTTGACTGCTCGGTGACCTTTGCAAAATCGAAATCCAGAGGTGCTTCATTTTTGCGGTAGAGCATCATAAAGCGAACAACGTCTGGACCGACCTCTTCTACCACTTCGCGCAATGTCACAAACTCACCCGCACGCTTGGACATGCGCACAGGCTCCCCGTTGCGGAACAATTTGACGAGTTGGCAAAGCTTGGCGTCAACCTGCACAGCACCCGGCCCCGCAAGCGCTGATGCAACAGCTTGCAGCCTCTTAACATATCCACCATGGTCGGCACCCAGCACATAGATCAGTTGCTTGAAGCCACGATCAATTTTATTTTGGCTATAAGCAACATCAGATGCAAAATAAGTAAAGCTGCCATCAGACTTGAGCAGAGCGCGATCAACATCGTCACCAAGCGCAGTCGACCGAAACAAGGTCTGCTCGCGGTCTTCCCAATCTTCATTCACCTCGCCCTTTGGCGGCGGTAAGCGGCCCTCATAAACATCACCGGATGCACGAAGCTTGGCAATTGTTTTGGCAACCGAGCCATCACTCTGCAAAGATTTTTCTGAAAAGAAAACTTCTTGTTTTATTTCGAGCGAAGCGAGATCATCGCGGATCATATCCATCATCATCGATATGGACTTATCACGCACCACCGGCAGCCAATCATTTCTGCCCAGAAGTGACTTGCCATATTCTTTAGCAAGTGCCTCGCCAACTGGCTTCAAATAATCACCAGGATAAAGCCCAGCAGGTATTTCACCAATGTCTTCACCCAGCGCTTCCCGGTAACGCAAATATGCTGACTCTGCCAAGACGTTCACTTGTCCGCCTGCGTCATTCATATAATATTCTTTGGTCACATCATAACCACTGAATTTCAGCAGCGAAGCAAGTGCATCGCCAAATACTGCGCCCCTGCAATGGCCAACATGCAAAGGTCCGGTGGGATTTGCAGAAACATATTCGACGTTCACTTTTTCATTTGCACCGACTT
>CAXTKN010000027.1:0-16775 GCA_964244805.1 uncultured Aestuariivirga sp. | reverse complement strand
TGCACCAATGATTGGGGTTCGGGAATTAGGCGGGTTGATGCAACGCGCAGGTTTGGCGCTGCCTGTGGCGGATTTGGATCGGACGATCGTGCGCTATGCTGATGCGTTTGCTTTGATGGGCGAAGTTAAAAATTTTGGATATTCCAATCCATTGCAGGGGCGAAGTTCAAAACTGGTTTCGAAGAGATTCATCAGCAAAGTTGCCCAACACTATCAGACTCATTTTGCCGATGAGGATGGTCGCGTTCGCGCAACACTAGAGATTGCCTGGGCCATGGCGTGGAAGCCACATGAAAGCCAGCCCAAGCCACTAAAACCCGGGAGTGCTTCTCATCGTTTGGCGGATATTCTTAAAAATCAAGCATAAGCCCCGTGGCAATGTTTGTATTTCTTGCCAGAACCACATGGACAATCATCGTTGCGACCGACCCTACCCCATGTTTCGGGGTTTTTGGGATCAATCGGCCCTGTGGAAACGGTGGGTTGATTGAATGAACCAAACACAGGAGCGCCCTCACCAACATCATCCCTGCCGGTTGTTGCATCGATGTGATGCGCTTGCATGGGTGGCAACTGTGTCTCATCTGGCAACAGATCGTCTTCGCCTTGCATGCGAATATCGATGCGCATCAATTGGCTGGTCACAGCTTCTTTCATGTTGGTAACCATCTCGGAAAACAACGTGAAGCCTTCGGTCTTATATTCATTTAAGGGATCGCGCTGGCCATAACCACGCAGACCAATCACTTGGCGCAGATATTCCACAGCAACAATATGTTCGCGCCACAGGCGGTCCATGGTTTGCAACAAAACCGATTTTTCGACCTGTATCATAATGTCAGGTGTAAATTTCTCGCGCTTGGAATTGTAATAATCATCAGCGGTCTTGAGTACGCGCTCGCGAATTTCTTCATCCGCAATGCCTTCTTCCTTGGCCCAATCTTCTATTGGAAAATCAACCGCCACGGCTTCACGTAAGCGTTCACGAAGCCCTGCTGCGTCCCATTGCTCAGCATAGGCGTTTTCAGGAATGTGTTTTGAAATCAGCTCACCAATAATGTCATGACGTAAATCATCAACAGTTTCTGAAATCTCTTCGCCTTTCATGATGCCAACACGCTGATCGAAGATAACTTTGCGCTGATCATTCATAACATTGTCAAACTTCAGCAAATTCTTGCGGATATCAAAGTTCCGCGCCTCAACTTTTTGTTGGGCTTTTTCCAAAGCCTTGTTGATCCAAGGATGGATGATGGCTTCACCATCTTTGAGACCTAGTTTTTGCAACATGCCGTCCAAACGCTCGGAGCCGAATATGCGCATCAGATCATCTTGCAGCGAAAGATAAAAGCGCGACAAGCCTGGATCACCCTGACGGCCTGAACGACCGCGCAATTGGTTATCGATACGGCGGCTTTCATGGCGCTCTGTGCCGATCACGAATAATCCGCCAGCATCAATGACAACGCGTTTCTTGCTTTCAATATCATCTTTTATTTTTGTGATCTGACGTTCACGTTCAGCACCTTCAGGCACATCGACAAGTTCGTTGGCGATACGCATATCAAGATTACCGCCGAGCTTAATATCAGTGCCGCGACCTGCCATGTTGGTGGCGATGGTGACAGCACCCGGTGCACCAGCCTGCGCGATAATCAAAGCTTCTTGTTCATGATAACGGGCGTTCAACACGTTGTGTTTGATTTGCGCTGATTGCAGCAACGTCGAAAGTTCTTCTGATTTTTCAATTGAGGTTGTGCCAACCAATACAGGCTGGCCGCGTGCAATGGCATCTCGCAAAGTTTCAGTGATCGCTGCATATTTTTCTTTGGCGGTGCGGAAAACCTGATCGTCTTCATCTTTACGCGCAACAGGAACGTTGGTCGGGATTTCGATCACTTCAAGATTATAAATGTCTTGGAATTCATCTGCTTCAGTCAAAGCCGTGCCGGTCATGCCAGCAAGCTTGCTGTACATGCGGAAATAGTTTTGGAAGGTAACTGAAGACAGCGTTACGTTTTCAGGCTGAACAGTAACATGTTCCTTGGCTTCAATGGCTTGGTGCAAGCCTTCGGAGTAACGACGGCCCTCCATCATGCGGCCCGTGAATTCATCGATGATGATCACTTGATCATCTTTCACGATGTAGTCTTTGTCGCGTTGGAACAAAGTGTGCGCGCGTAAAGCTTGGGTAATATGGTGGATGATCGGAACGTTGGCCGCATCATAAAGCGTGCCTTTCATGGCACCCGCAGCGACGAGCAATTGTTCTAAATGTTCATTGCCTGCTTCAGTCAAAGATACTGAGCGTTGCTTTTCATCAAGATCATAATCAGCAGCAACCAGTTGCGGAATAAAGCCATCAAGCGAATTATAAAGGCTCGACTGATCATCGACCGGGCCAGAAATAATGAGTGGAGTGCGGGCTTCGTCAACGAGGATAGAGTCAACTTCATCAACGATCGCATAGTTATGACCGCGTTGAACCATCTCTTCGAGATGATATTTCATATTGTCACGCAGATAATCAAAGCCCAATTCGTTGTTGGTGCCGTAAGTCACGTCTGATGCGTAAGCAGCACGGCGTTCGTTATCATCAAGGCCGTGAACGATCACACCTGTGGTAAGGCCCAATGCGCCATAAACTTTCGCCATCCAAGCCGAGTCGCGTTTGGCCAGATAGTCGTTGACCGTCACAACGTGAACGCCCTTGCCTTCGAGCGCATTCAAATAAACCGGCAATGTTGCAACAAGGGTTTTGCCTTCACCCGTCTTCATTTCTGAAATCATGCCCGCATGCAAAACCATGCCGCCGACCATTTGCACGTCAAAATGCCTGAGGCCCAAAGAACGTTTAGCGGCTTCGCGCACGGCAGCGAATGCATTTGGCAACAGATCATCAATGGTTTTGCCTTGGGCCAGCTCCGCACGGAAACCCGCAGTGACATCTTTAAGTTCAGAATCACTCAAAGCCGCATAATGATCTTCCAAGGCGTTAATCTGAGGGACGCGCTTCTGAAAACTCACCAATTTGCGGTCATTCGTCGTTCCAAAAACTTTAGCGGCAGCATTCCGCAATATTCCGAGCATCTGATTCGTTCCTTTAACTGGCCTTTGAACTTAGATTTGGCGGTCTCATAGCGCAGAGTTTGGTTCAGAGGAAACATTCAAATGCGGAATTTTTAGGCCGTCTAAGGTGTCATGGTGGGAAATAGGAGCCAAACGTCCTAATTTCAACCTGTTGCATAGCAGCAACAGAAGGGCAAAAGGCTTATTATTGCCTTGTTTCAAACCCATTGGCTGCATATAGGACAACTTTAGGGGCGCAACTTAGCCGATGGATCACATGCCACGTAATCACAATATTTTGAAAATTTCTTTACTCGCTGGTGTCTTCAGCCTTGGCTTGACAAGTTTTGGTTTTGCCCAATCCGACAATACAGCAGCACCTTTAACGGGCCAGGATTCAACTGTTGCCATTGTGAACGGCTATGAAATCAAAACCTCTGAAGTGCGTATGGCATTTGATGACGTGATTGGCCAATTGCCGAACATGCCTGCAAAGCTGCGCTTTCCATTCGTGGTCGAATTTTTGATCGAGCGCCATTTGATAGCACAAGTTGCGGCAAAGGAAGGCACGGCAGAATCCGACGACTATAAGCGCCGCCTTGCTGCCTATCAGGCCAAGGCATTGCGCGATTCTTATTTGGCGCAAAAAATTAGCCCTTCGATTACCGACGATGAAATTAAAAAAGCTTATGATGCTGAAACCGCGAAGGTAACGCAGACTGAACGTGTACGCGCGCGTCATATTCTTGTGGCCACCGAAAAAGAAGCCAATGACATTGAAGCCAAGCTTCAAGGCGGCGCAAAGTTTGAAGACTTGGCCAAGCAATATAGCTTGGACGGCTCTAAAGATTATGGTGGTGATTTAGGCTATTTCACAGCACCGGAAATGGTGGCGGAATTTTCGAAAGCCACGTTCGCTTTAAAACAGGGTGAAGTTTCCAAGCCAGTAAAAACCGAATATGGTTGGCATGTCATTCGCCTCGATGACCGCAAGATGGGTGCTGCCCAACCTTTCGATCAAGTCAAAAGCGCTATCCGCAATGTGTTAGTGCGCAACAAAGTGCAGGCCATGTTGGCTGGCCTTCAAGGCACGGCAAAGGTTGAAATCCTCGATCCTGAACTTAAAAAAGCTCAGGAAGACGCTGCGGCCCAGCACAAGCTGCAAGGCGGACAGGCCGTTCCTGCGGTTGGTGCTGATGCTGGCGCACAAGGTGGCGGTGGCGCACCCGCGGCAGATACGACGGGCAAAGGCGATTTGACGTTGCCGGGCGAAGCACCCCAACAATAACTTCTTAAAACACGAGGCAGGCGACAGATGGCTTTAACAATTTCCCCTCTGGCACCTGCCAGCATTCCACATTTACCTGAAATCAAAGGCGTGCGTTTGGCGGCAGCGGCAACTGGCATTCGCTATAAAAATCGGCCCGATGTATTGCTGGCTTTGATGGATGAAGGCACGACAGTTGCCGGTTGTTTGACTTTATCAAAATCACGCTCGGCTCCGGTTGATTGGTGTGGCGATAATTTGAAGGCCGGCAAAGGCCGCGTATTGGTGTGCAATGCGGGCAATGCCAATGCGTTTACGGGTAGAGCGGGCGTGGCCACCGTAAAAGCCGTTGCTTCTGCTGCTGCCAAACAATTCAAATGCAAAATGGGTGAAGTGTTTCAAGCCTCAACCGGCGTCATTGGCGAACCGTTGAACCCTGCCCCGATTGTGAATGCCCTAGCGGAGCTTGGTGCATCTGCTTCAGGCGATGCCTGGGATATGGCGGCGCGCTCCATCATGACCACAGATACATTTCAGAAAGTGGCCACGGCTCAAGTGAAGCTGGGCGGCAAAACTGTCACGATCAATGGAATTGCCAAAGGTTCAGGCATGATTGCGCCTGATATGGCGACGATGTTGGTTTTTATTTTTACCGATGCAGCGATCCCTGCAAAGGTTTTGCAAAAGCTTTTATCGCCTTCGGTGTCTAAGAGTTTTAATAACATCACGGTTGATAGCGATACTTCGACTTCTGATACGGTTTTGATGTTCGCGACAGGTGCTTCGGGTTCTTTGAAAGATTTGAAGACTGCTGGCGATGTGCGCCTCAAACCTTTTGCCAAGGCGCTGGATACGCTTTGCCTCGACCTGGCGATGCAAGTGGTCAAGGACGGTGAAGGTGCTGAGAAATTGATCGAGATCAAGATCACAGGCGCCGAGTCTGATATCGCCGCCAAGAAAATCGGCATGAGCATTGCCAATTCACCTTTGGTCAAAACCGCAATCGCTGGTGAAGACGCAAACTGGGGCCGCATTGTTATGGCGATCGGCAAATCGGGCGAGAAAGCTTTGCGCGATAAATTGCGTATTAAAATTGGGGGCATATTAGTGGCGGCCAAAGGCATGAAAGATGCCAACTATAAAGAAGCCGACATCATGCCCCACATGAAAGGCCGTGATATCAAAATCGAGGCGGACATTGGCGTGGGCAAGGGCATGGCCACCGTTTGGACCTGCGATCTCACGCATCGTTACATTGATATTAACGGGTCATATCGCAGCTGATGAAGCTGGTGCTCGTTGCGGCTGTTGCCCTCATCGATGCTGATGGTCGCATTCTGTTGGCCAAGCGACCTGAAGGCAAGTCACTGGCGGGCCTCTGGGAATTTCCGGGTGGCAAAGTTGAAACTGGCGAGCGCCCCGAGCAAGCCTTGATCCGCGAGTTGAAAGAAGAACTGGGCATCGATGTTGAGCAATCCTGCCTCGCCCCTTTGACTTTCGCCAGCCACGCTTATGAAGATTTCCACCTGCTCATGCCGCTCTATGTATGCCGTCGTTGGAAGGGCTTGGTTCAAGCCATGGAAGGCCAAGAATTGAAATGGGCCTTCGCGAAGGATTTAAAAAACTATCCCATGCCACCAGCGGATTTGCCGCTGATTCCGCACCTCGTAGAATTGCTCTAAGCCGCCCCGGCATAGCCAATCGCCGCCATCATGCCGCTGTTCATGTGATAGAGATGATGACAATGGAAAGCCCAAGTTCCGGGGTTATTGGCATCGAATTGGATCGTGGCGCGTTGGCCAGCGGGAATTAAAATTGTATCACGCACGGCTCCGTCAATGGCTTTGTCACCGACGCCCACCACTTTAAAATAATGCCCGTGCAGATGCATGGGGTGGGCCATGCTGGTTTGGTTTTGCATAGTGATTTCAACACGCTCTCTCTCGCGCATGTTGAACAAAATATCATGCATCATGGACTTGCCATTAAAGCCCCAGATATAATCTTTATCGCTGCCTGTTAGCGCAACAAATTGTGAATTGTTGACGGGTTCTTTCAATACTTGCGCCGCAGAATGCAATTGCGTTTCCAACGAATAATCCAATGGCGCACCTGCTTCGCCTTGATCGGAAATCTGGACAATCTCTGCTTTGCCCGCTTGCACAATAATGCCGCTGCGCAATGTTGTTCCCTCTGATTGGAACAAAATCGGCCAAGCCCCCGGATTATTGGGCAGTGCAATGCGAATATCGGCGCGTTGCGCAATGGCCAGCGGGAAGCGCTTGCCATTAACAGGAAACACCGTGTTGCCATCCACTGCGATGAGCGCGCCATCAAGCGCTCCCAAATCAATCCACATATTGGTTGAAGCTGACGCATTGATGATGCGCAGACGCAGATGTCCGCCAATTTCACTGCGCAGAATTTCAGGATCATCCAGCGTGCGGTCATTGGCAAGCATGGCATCGTAACTCACATCATTGATCATCACCATGCCGGGCATGACTTCCATGCCCTTGCGCAACTCAGCCAAGATTTCCTGCGGATCACGAAATGCAAAATCATGCAGCATCACCACATGTTCTTGCTCATCAAAAAGTTGTTTCTCAAGTTCATGCACAATTAAAGGGGCCGCCAACATGCGCTGTTCCTGCAAGCCCAAATGCGAATGCATCCAATGTGTACCGGGCTTGGTATTTTCAAAATCATAGAGACGCATTTCGCCTGGCTTAAGAACGGGCCCCGAGAGCATTGGAACACCGTCTTGCGCCGTAGGCGGGGTGAGGCCGTGCCAGTGAATTGCGGTTTCTTCCAACGTGTCGTTTTTCAAATTAAACTGGAATTGCTGGCCCAAAATCATGTCTAAGCCAGGCTTGCCATTGGGACCAATGATACCAAACACTTTGGCAGCTTTACCTTTGACATCCAATATGCGCGATGTGACGGTTAGTGACGGAGCAGATTGCGCGCGGGCTGCGTTGATTAATGGCAACGCGGCCAAACCACCGATCAGTTTTCTGCGTGTCAAAGTCATTACGTCACTCCATTCAAGAGAGAGCGACTAAAGCCCTCGGCCGATATTTAGAAACTTTTCACGGCGTTGTGTCCGCAATAAGTCAGACGACAATCCCGAATAGGCCCGCAGTGTACGGGCAATAGCTTCTGCGGTTGATTGCATAGCTTGCTCGGGTTTACGTTGTGCACCGCCCAATGGTTCAGGAACGATCTCATCGATCACGCCGAATTTTTTCAAGTCCTGCGCGGTGATTTTAAGAGCAACCGCTGCATCTTTAGCCCGCGCCGGATCGCGCCACAAAATAGACGCAGCACCTTCTGGCGATATCACGCTATAAATTGAATGCTCGAGCATCAACACAGTGTTGGCTGTGGCGATGGCAATGGCGCCGCCTGATCCACCTTCGCCAATGATCACCGAAATGAGAGGCACGCCGAGAGACAAACAACAGTCGGTTGAACGCGCAATGGCTTCCGCCTGCCCGCGCTCTTCTGCATCAACACCTGGGTAAGCGCCTGACGTATCGACAAAGGTTATGACTGGAAGACCAAAACGATTGGCCATTTCCATCAGCCGCACAGCTTTGCGGTATCCCTCAGGCTTGGCCATTCCGAAATTATGCTTCAGTCGGCTTGCAGTGTCTGAGCCTTTTTCTTGGCCAATGACAACAACTGGTTGACCTTCAAAACGACCCAAACCACCAACCACCGCTTCGTCTTCAGCGAACTTACGATCACCAGCAAGTGGCACAAAATCGGTAATCAGCGTCTCAATATATTGCAAGGCATGTGGTCGCTGACGGTGCCGTGCCACTTGGGCCTTTTGCCAAGGCGTTAAAGCAAGATAGAGATCGGCCAAAATCTTATTGGCCTTTTTTTCAAGAGATTTGACTTCGTCAGCAATGTTAACTTTGGCATCGCCCTGCGCCATGGCCCGCAGCTCGGCAATCTTGCCTTCCAAATCAGCGACGGGGGCTTCAAAATCTAAAAATTCTAACATAGTCCCTCAGAGATAATTCGATTTATTGACTTTACTGGCGATATGGGGTGGCAAAGTCAACTTTTCTTGGTGTTGTCAGGTTTAGACAGCGGATGGAAGTTTTCCACGGCTTCTTTAAGGCGGCTGACTTGGACATGAGTGTAAATCTGTGTTGTTGAAATATCAGCATGGCCGAGCATTTGTTGAACGGCCCGCAAATCGGCCCCATGTGCAAGAAGATCGCTGGCAAAAACATGTCTGAGCACGTGGGGGCTGACCTTCTCATCATCAACCCCCGCCGCGCGGGCCAAAGACTTTAACTCCAACGCGAAATGTTGGCGGGTGAGTTGACCCTTTGCACCATGGGACGGAAATAAATGTTTAGGTTCTTCCTTGCTGTTCAGTCTTAAGGCTTTTACATAATCAACCAGAAATCCGCGGGATCGGTCAGACATTGGCACCATGCGTTCCCGCCCACCTTTGCCTTTGATTGTGAGAAACCCATCTCCCGCCAAAGCTGTGCGGTAAGACAGTCCAACGAGCTCAGAAACGCGCAGTCCGGTTGCCGCTAGGAGTTCGAGTAAACACTGCATGCGCATCGCTTTAAAACGCGGCAAGCCTTCAGATTTCTGCACTTTTTCAGAGGCGGCGTTCAGAAGCGCCAGCATTTCGGCTTCACTCAAAATCCTAGGCAGTGGCTTTGCAGCGCGCGGGCCTTCGACGATGACCGCCGGGTTTTCCTTCGCCAGTCCTTCGCCATGAAGAAACCCATGGAATTGCTTCACTGCCGAAAGACGCCGTGCTGCGGTGCTGCGGGCAAGGCCAAGCCGGTCTGCTTCACTTAAAAAATCTTTGACAAGACTGGTATCAGCGGCCAAAGCCGACGAACCATTCGCGTTTAGAAATTCAGTATAACTTTGCAGATCCCGCCCATAGGCTGCCAAAGAATTAGCCGCAGCGCCGCGTTCAGCACTCATCATTTCCAGAAAACGGCCAATCAAGCGTTGATCAGCGCTGTTATTTTTGCCGGAGCTTTTCATGTGGCAATGTTTTGATGATTTCAGATTGCTCTGGCGGAAAACTGGCCAAGGCCAAGGCCGTGCCATAGATCGCACCAGCAATCAGCCCGACTACAAAAATAAACTTTACTGTATCTGGCACGTCTTAATGTCCTCAGCTCACAGCTTTATGCAGAATAGAGCCGATCAAAGTCTGATAGGGCATACCTTCTTTCGACGCACGTTCTTTCAAACGTCGCAAATCGGAACTTCGCAACCGAAGAGAAATTTTAATGCGCTCTTCATTAAGCGTAGCACGGGCGATGGCTTGAAATTTTTTTACTTTTTCTGGTGTCAACTCATTGGTGGGCGGAACATAATCGTCGCTCTCAATAAGCTCCATAAGCTCGTTTTCTTCGGCATTAATTTCTTCAAGGGTCGGATATTTCTTAATCATCAGATTTGTCCTTTAAATAAATGGCCGTATATTTTCGACTTGGGAATACTGTTTTTAAAAACACCTCGTTATCGTCTGGCAAATAAGGCACGACATAGGCGTAGTTATTAATATCTACGATAAATATTCTCTGGTGCGGGTAGTTAGCACTTGGATTGGGCAGATCAGCGATCATTTTTCCATTTTCGAGAGCATACACACATTCGTCAAATCCGACATGACCTCGCTTGCTATCACTTTGCAAAGCCAAGGCTTTATCTTCGTTCCAGACAAAATTGCTCATATCTCCATTGTATGGACAAAGTATGGCAAGTCAAGGCCGCTTTGCGATTTTCCGCCGCTTGCTCTAAAAGCTCGAACCGAACACCATGGCCAGAAGATCAATTGCAAAAGATGCTGAAATTGCTCACCAAAAACTCGGGGACCGCGCCCTTGTTTTGGTGGGATTGATGGGTGCTGGAAAGACCAGTGTGGGACGCAGGTTAGCCGAAAAGCTGGAAATCCCCTTTGTCGATGCCGACCATGAAATTGAACTCGCCGCAGGCAAAACCATTCCTGAAATTTTCGCCGACCATGGTGAAGACTATTTTCGCGAGGGTGAGCGCCGGGTGATCGCCCGTCTTTTAGAAAATGGCAAACAGGTTTTGGCCACGGGTGGTGGCGCATTTATGAATGCCGAGACACGTGAAAAAATTAAAGGCCACGGTCTTTCGCTTTGGTTGAAAGCTGATCTTGGGGTACTTCTAAAACGTGTGGCCAAGCGCAACGATAGGCCGCTTTTGCAGAAAGAAGACCCGGCAATTGTGATGCAGCGTTTGATTGAATTGCGTTACCCGGTTTATGCGCAATCAGACATCACGGTGGAAAGCCGCGATGTGCAACATGGCCAGATGGTCAATGATGTGATTAAGGCTTTGGCTGATTTTGGGGGCGTGGAAGTGGAAGATAATGAATAGCCCCAACATTCTTCATAATGTGCCCGTTCATCTTGCCGACAGGTCATACAACATTTCGATTGGACAAAATCTGGTTGCCAATGCTGGCGGATTGATTTCTCCGTTATTAAGGCGGCAATTTGTGACGATCGTGACGGATGAAAATGTTGCCAAGGCCCATCTGGCGATATTGGAGAAATCTTTAGCGGCCAGCGCTATCGAAACAAAATCAATCATCCTGCCTGCAGGAGAAGCGACCAAAAGTTATAAATATCTGGCAGAGCTCTGCGATGGATTACTGGCAGCAGGCGTAGAGCGCCGGGATGTTGTGATCGCACTTGGTGGCGGTGTGATTGGGGATCTCACAGGTTTTGCGGCCAGCATTTTACGCAGGGGTGTTAACTTCATTCAAATCCCCACTTCGCTCTTGGCGCAAGTCGATAGTTCTGTTGGCGGCAAGACCGGCATCAATTCGCCACTTGGTAAGAATTTGATTGGCGCTTTCCATCAACCGATTGCCGTTCTCGCCGATCTCGATGTGCTGAGCACATTGCCCAAACGCCAACGCGCGGCGGGATATGCTGAGGTGGTGAAATATGGATTGTTAGGTGACTTGGCGTTTTTCGAATGGCTCGAGGCGAACGTCGAAACCATTGTTAATGGCGGCAATGATGCTTCAGCCATGGCGCATGCCGTGCAGACCAGTTGCGCGATGAAAGCACGCATCGTTGCTGAAGATGAAACCGAAACAGGCGTGCGGGCATTGCTCAATCTAGGCCACACGTTCGGCCATGCTTTGGAATCAGCGACCGGATATTCGGATCGTCTGCTTCATGGAGAAGCCGTTGCAATCGGCACTGTGCAAGCTTTCAAGTTTTCCGAACAATTGGGCCATTGCGCCAAGGGCACCAATGAACGCGTGATCAAGCATCTGAAACGCGCGGGGTTGCCAACTCATGTATCGGAAATTTCCGGCACCCTTCCGCCCAAAGAAAAGCTTTTGGAATTGATGCGCCAAGATAAAAAAGCCGTGGGCGGCAAACTGACTTTTATACTGGCCAGATCCATCGGTGAAACATTCATCGCAAAAGGCGTGGCCGAAACTGACGTATTATCTTTCCTTCAAAGGGATTTAAACCGACCATGAGTTATGATGTTTTTTGGGCGGTGGCATCCATTTTCGCGCTGATCATCATTTCAGCATTTTTCTCAGGCTCTGAAACGGGGCTGACCACGGCCTCACGCGCGCGCTTGACCGAAATGGAAAAGCGCGGAAATAAGCGCGCGGCCATGGTATTGAAGCTTACGTCCATGCCAGAGCGCTTAATCGGCGCATTACTGCTGGGCAACAGCTTGGCCAATATCACGGCCTCTGCGGTCGCAACTGCAGCTCTGGTTAAAGTGTTTACCGATGCCGGAGCAGTTATTGCATCAGTTATAATGACCGTGCTGATTCTGATCTTTGCTGAGGTCATGCCCAAGACTTATGCAATTGCTTATCCAGATAGAGTTGCAACTGCTGTAGCCCCCATCATGCGTTTGATCGTCGCCATCTTAGCTCCTATTGTCATGACGGTTGAGTACATCGTGAAGAAGACTTTGATGTTGTTTGGTGTTGATACCAGCAATGTTGAGAGCATTCTTTCGGCGCATGATGAATTGCGCGGCGCCATTGATCTGCATCATAAAGAAGGCACCTTTATTAAAAAAGATCGCGACATGTTGGGCGGTATTCTTGATTTGAAAGATCTCGAAGTCGCTGACATCATGGTCCACCGCACGAAGATGAGGTCTATCGATGGATCAGAAACTATTTCTGCAATTGTTCAACAGGTTTTCAAAAGCGGCAATACAAGGTTGCCAGTTTGGCAAGACAATCCCGATAACATTATCGGAATTCTTCATGCCAAAAATCTGTTTGCTGCCATTCAGGAAAATGACGGTGATTCGAGCAAAGTTAAACTTGAGGATATTTTAAGTCCCGCTTGGTTTGTGCCAGATACGCGCCCTCTGACCGACCAGCTCAACGCTTTCCTGCGCCGCAAAACACACTTTGCCATTGTGGTTGATGAGTATGGTGAAGTGCAAGGCCTCATAACGCTGGAAGACATCATCGAAGAAATCGTCGGTGACATTAAAGACGAGTTTGACGCAGTTACAACCGGTGTTCGCAAACAGCTTGATGGTTCTTACAATATTGAAGGCACAGTGCCGTTACGCGATCTCAATCGCTCCTTCGATTGGAATTTGCCAGATGAAGAAGTAACCACCGTGGCGGGCCTTGTAATCCACGAAGCGCGTATGATCCCCGAAGCTGGACAAGTTTTCACATTTCATGGCTTCAGATTTGAAGTGCTCAAAAAACGCAAGCAACAGCTGTCACTCATCAACGTCACAAAGCTTGAACCTGCAAAAGAAGAGCCTGATTCAGGTTAAATAATTTCGATAGCAAGCGCATGAACCCGTGCCTTTAATTCGTCAGCCAGTGCTTCATTGATCAATCTGTGTTGCTGAACGCGACTTTTGCCTTGAAATGCCGCACTGCTGATCTTAACTCTGAAATGGCTCTCACCGCTGGGGTGCGCCCCGCTATGGCCGTGATGTTGGTTAGACTCGTCAATCAGCTCCAAAATCGACGGCGAAAATGCCGCAACCAATTTGGCTTTCATAATTTGACCAACTGGCCCTAAATCTATTTGCATATTCTTTACGTTCTCAGTTGCGAATTCCCGCACATGCTAGCATAATCAATGACCCTTCAAACTTGAATAAGCACAATGAAACTCAATTCGAACATTTTTGACAAAATCCGCATTAAATCGCCAGCCGCCCTTAAAAAGCAGGCAGAGGAGGCGATGGTGCCACCTTGCCAATGGGCTGGCTGTGACTTGCCTGCAAAACACAAGGCACCCAAGGGCCGCGGCTTTGAAGGACAGTTTTGGAATTACTGCACGGCACACGTGCAGCAATATAATAAAACTTATAATTATTTTGACGGCATGAAAGATGATGAACAAGCAGCTTTCCGCAAAGATGCCCAAATGGGCCACAGGCCAACCTGGAAGCTGGGTGAGAACGGCAACGTGCATGTGGGCGCATCACGCCGCTCGGCCAAACACATCGATGATCCTTTAAATGTGCTCCTCAAAAAAGAAGTCAGATCCAACGCCAAGCATGGCCGCAACTTGCGCCGCAACGAGCTTGAATCATTAGGTGCTTTGGGACTGCCGGAAGACGCGACACCAGCGGAAGTCAAATCCAAATATAAAATTTTGGTCAAACGCCTGCATCCCGATTCAAACAATGGCAGCAGAGCCAATGAAGACACTTTGAATGCAGTCATCAAAGCCTATGACACCTTGCGAGCAACTGGATTTTGCTAAGCTTGCTCCAATGAATTCAATCCACTAATACGATTTCTCCAGCTTAAGTGAGTTTCTAAAAAATGACGACGACTGCCGCTTTGACCACTCTGCCCGATCAGAAAATGTCAGTGAGCCAACTTTTTGGTTTTGAATCTAACATGCAGGTCATGGGCTTTGCTGAACGCAGCGAACATGTGCCCGAGCTGGATGAAGATTATCTCTTCAACAAGGAAACCACATTGGCCATCTTGGCAGGCTTTGTTCATAATCGCCGTGTGATGATCACCGGCTATCACGGCACAGGCAAATCAACCCATATCGAACAAGTCGCAGCACGCCTCAACTGGCCCTGCATCCGTATCAACTTGGACAGCCACATCAGCCGTATTGATCTGATCGGAAAAGATGCGATCGTTTTGAAGGATGGCAAGCAAATTACCGAATTTAAGGAAGGCATTTTGCCTTGGTCTTATCAACATAACGTTGCTCTCGTGTTCGACGAATATGATGCGGGCAGGCCTGATGTGATGTTTGTGATCCAGCGTATTCTGGAATCATCTGGCAAGCTGACGCTGCTCGATCAATCTCGCGTCATTCGCCCCCATGCAGCGTTCCGCTTATTCGCCACGGCCAATACTGTGGGTTTAGGCGATACCACTGGCCTTTATCATGGCACACAGCAAATCAACCAAGCGCAGATGGATCGTTGGTCGATTGTGTCGGCACTCAACTATTTGCCGCATGCGCAAGAGGTTGGTGTAGTTCTTTCAAAGAATAAATCTTACAGCAATGAGAAGGGTAAGAAGGTCATTGGCAATATGGTGCGTGTGGCCGATCTCACGCGTAACGCCTTCATGCAGGGCGATCTTTCAACGGTCATGAGCCCCCGCACGGTGATTACATGGGCGCAAAATGCTGAGATTTTTGGAGGTGAAATTGGCTTTGCTTTCCGTCTCACTTTTCTGAACAAATGCGACGAGTTGGAACGCGCCATTGTGGCTGAGTTCTATCAACGTTGCTTTGGTGAAGACTTGCCTGAATCCGCTTCACGCATTGCAATCGGTTAGTTGAGGCGGCAAGACAATGGCCGCAGCAAAAGACGATCGCGCTGAACGCTTCAAGGAAGTGTTGGGCACCGCTATGAAATCCATGGCGCTTGACCCTGAACTCACCGTGAGTTTCGGCAATGATCAAGCTCAGCTGGTTGGCCATAAAATAAAACTTCCGCAAGTATCAGGTGCAGCATCAACCAAAGATATTGCCATCACGCGTGGCCTTGCCGATAGCTTCACATTGAAGATCGCCAACCATTCTGAATCTGTGCATGGCAAATATATTCCCGAAGGTAAAAATGCCCGCGCAGTTTTTGAAGCCGTCGAACAGGCACGCATTGAGGCCATCGGTGCTCGCGCTATGGCAGGTGTTGCTGGCAATCTGAGCGCCATGCTCGACGACAAATATAGTAAAACCGTTGTAAATCGTTCCGGCAACCGCAAAGATACGCCGCTTGAAGAGGCTGTTGGTCTTATCGTGCGCGAGAAATTAACGGGTTTGAAACCACCACCCTCCGTTTCACCATTTGTGGATCTCTGGCGTGATTGGGTTGATAAAAAAGCGGGGCCAAAAATTATAGGGCTTGAAGATGCTTTGCATGATCAACAATCCTTTGCGCGTTTATCGCGCGACCTGATTGCGGCCCTCGACATGGCTGATGAGTTGGGCGAAGACCCAGACAGTTCTGAAGACAATGAAGAGCAAGAAGCCGAAGATGATCCCGGCGAACGCTCGGAGACGCCGCAAGGTGAAGAAGAACAATCTGAGCAATCAGCCTCTGAAGAAATGGAAAGCTCTGAAGGCGAATCTGAAGCTGCCGAAATGGAAGCGCAGCAGATTGATTCTGATGAAACGCCCGATGATGCCGAAGGCGAAGAAATGCCCGATGGCGAAGAACCGTGGCGGCCACAGCTGCCATTCTCATCTCTCGCCAACGATAACTTCTACAAGGTCTTTTCCAATCAGTTTGATGAAGAGATCAGCGCTGAAGATTTATGTGATGCAGAGGAGCTTACACGGCTTCGTGCTTATCTGGATAAGCAACTTTCAAATTTGCAAGGCGTTGTCGCGCGTCTGGCGAACAGGTTGCAGCGCCGCTTGATGGCCCAGCAAAATCGTTCCTGGGATTTTGATTTGGAAGAAGGTGTGTTGGATGCGGCGCGGCTGACCCGCGTGATCACTGATCCACTGCACGCGCTATCATTCAAAGTGGAACAAGACACGAAATTCCGCGATACGGTCGTGACTTTGCTGCTTGATAATTCAGGTTCGATGCGCGGCAGGCCGATCACGGTTGCGGCTACCTGCGCCGACATTCTGGCCCGCACGCTTGAGCGCTGCGGAGTGAAAGTTGAGATTCTGGGCTTTACGACGAGAGCGTGGAAAGGTGGACAAGCCCGCGAAAAGTGGTTGGCGGGAGGAAAAACGGCAAACCCAGGACGTCTCAACGATCTACGTCACATAATCTATAAATCCGCTGATGAACCATGGCGGCGGGCCCGCAAAAATCTCGGACTCATGATGCGCGAAGGTTTGCTGAAAGAAAACATCGACGGCGAGGCGCTGATCTGGGCGCATAATCGTTTGCTGGGCAGGCAAGAACAGCGCCGAATTTTGATGGTGATTTCAGATGGTGC
>CAXTKN010000026.1:4268-17076 GCA_964244805.1 uncultured Aestuariivirga sp. | reverse complement strand
CCCAACGGGGAGAGGGAAAAATCACTCATCCACCGTGCCATCGATAAAAAAGGAAAGCGTCCCTTTACCTTCCTAGAACGGATTATCATATGAAGCGAATCCGTGATAATATCTAAACACGAAGCACGAAAACTATGGGACTGCACAGGTGTGGACCAATAAATTACACTTTCATCACGAGCCTGCCTGTGAAACCAAGAACGAAGGACTGCAAGGAGATTGATTGCCATGGCATCCGCCTATGAGTCAGAAAAGCTCATTCGACTTGATCAATCTGTTCGACCAACGCATTACCGTATCTCACTAACGATAGATCCCGAGGCGGCGGTGGTGGCAGGCAAAGTTGCGATTGCTATCACGTTGCCAGATGCCCGCTCGGCCATCACCCTTCATGCCAAGGATCTTGATATCCTTAGCATCGAAGTTAGGAACTCCGTTGCGTCAAGCTCTGCGACTTGGCGTGAGGTCAGCAAAGACGGCACCATCGAAGTTGCTATGAGCAGGCCTATTGGTCCAGGCTCGTGTGAATTTATTTTTGTTTACAACGCACCGCTCAACCGGGGTCTTGAGGGGCTTTACAAGGTGATTGATGACGACGCTTCTGCTGTCTTCACACAGTTTGAAGCCATTGGCGCCAGACGCGCGTTTCCGTGCTTTGATGAACCGGGTTTTAAAGCGACTTTCGCAATTGATCTCACCGCGCCAAAAAAGTTTCAAGCGATTTCGAATACATTGGAACTGCATGCGGCCGGCAACAAAAACGGCAATGTCAGCCACCAGTTTGCAATCACCACGCCTCTTCCAACTTATCTAATTTTTTTCGCAGTAGGGCGTTTTGACATTGTGAAGTCTGCGCCTGTTCCAAAAAGCAAATTGCGGGATAGACCTGTTCCAGTGCGCGGCATAGCGATGGAGGGAAAGGGGCAAGAGTTGGCAATCGCACTTAAATATACGGCACCTCTGGTCTTGCTTGAAGAAGAATATTTCGGCATCGCGTACCCTTTCGATAAACTCGACGTGATTGCTATTCCAGATTTTGGTGCAGGCGGCATGGAAAATGCGGGCGCCATTGCTTATGATGAAGCATACGTGCTTTTGCCAAACACTGCCGGAATTGAAGAGCGGCGCGAACTGCTTTCAATTCACGCCCATGAAATTGCGCATCACTGGTTTGGCAATCTCGTATCGCCAAAATGGTGGGATGATTTATGGTTGAATGAATCTTTCGCCACGCTGATGGAGCATAAGTTCGCTCATTTGATTGAACCGAATTGGCAGTTTGATACCGACATCATATTGGGTGCGCATGAGGCGATGCTGGCGGATCAAGTGAAGTCAGTGCGGCGCGTGCATGAGCCGGTAAATACCGTAGATGGAATTTCAGCTGCTTTTGACGCCATTACTTATCAAAAGGGCGCAATGGTTTTAGCGGTGGCCGAAAATGCCATCGGCGAACGCGTTTTCCAAAAGATTGTGCGTAATTTCTTAAAAACTCAAATGCACGGCACCATGACGACAGAAACATTTCTTTCGGTTTTTGAAAGCGGTGCTGACGCTTCGGTGGCGAATTTGATCAGAAGCGGAATATCGGAAACTGGTGTGCCAATTTCTGACGGTGCACAATTCCATAATGGTGTGCGCTACGAGGTGCTTGATTTAACTTTCAGAAATTCGAACACGCCATTTCATAATTTTTCAACACTCAGTCGTTCGCAAGCACTGGCAGTTGCTATAAGCCTTGATGTGGCGTTATTTTCTGGACGTGTCGATTTCAATTTCTATTTGCAAAGCGTGCCGCAAATATCGCAACATCCTGATTGGCAAGTTGCCGGATTTCCGCTTACGCGTCTGACATATTTATCGCATGCACAGGGTTCCATTGCGGCTGCAACGCTAAAAACGATTGATAGGTGCTATGGCGCTCGCATTAAAACTATCGATCTCGACCGCCATTTTGCAGGACGCACAATTGCAACTTGGCAAAAGCAAATCGAGCGCGAGGCACTGGTTTTGGTGTGTGCAAAAACTGGAACCGATCCAGAATTTCAAGCCGAGCTTGCGGAGCTTGGCATGAAGCTGGCAAAACGTAAGCGCGTCTCTTTGCACGATAATCCGCTGGCACCTTACGATGTTGCAAGGGGTGCGTTGACTGCAGCAGC
This sequence comes from uncultured Aestuariivirga sp., assembly GCA_964244805.1. Classification (GTDB taxonomy): domain Bacteria; phylum Pseudomonadota; class Alphaproteobacteria; order Rhizobiales; family Aestuariivirgaceae; genus Aestuariivirga. Next base: position 14,917 of record CAXTKN010000026.1, on the reverse strand, counting down.
AATTCTAAAAGGTGAAGAATTTTTGGAACTGGCCCTTGTTCAGTTTAAAAATGAGTTGAGCCTCTCAGATGAAGAGGTGTGGTTAAGCGCCATCGCCGCAAGTCATTCCGAAAGCTCGTCAAAAGTTATTTCTGACTTGCTGATGTCCAACGAGATACGAAATCAAGAGGTTCCAGAATTGCTCTATGCCCGGGCAGAATATCCCATATTCCACCACTCTCTTTGGGACGCGGTGTCGCGAAATAGCGATGTGCTGCTTCGACGGCTCGACGGGGATCTTGATGTTACGTTAATTGAACTTGCTGAGGTGTTTGCGAGTGCAGAATTAGAACTGAAGGTTCAGGAAACCATAACACCCCTGCTCGGAAATTTACGCGGCGGTGCTGTGCAACTTCAACAGACTTTGGAAGCAATTCGACTGAACACTGCGATGTTGAAGCGCGCTGCAAATGCACTGGCATGAGCAAAATTGAAATATTCATCGTTGAACCAGATACAATCCAACGACGACAAGAGATTATTGAAAGCGCGCTAAAATCCTCGTTTGATCTACAGGTTGGGGGCCTGAAATTTCTGATTGATAAAAGCGGAAAACCGCGCTTGGCATTGGTTGACGGTCATCAGATTTTCTATAGCTTCAGCCACGCGCGAAAAGTTAGCCATCCATTTGGCATTGCAACGGTTTCGTTGGATATCGAGCTCGGTATAGATATTGAACTCTGGCCAGTGGGTTTGGCTGATCCTGATTTTCTGCAGGCCATTTCAACGTCAGAAGATGAAGGTGCGCTGGTCGCGTTAAATTTTTGTCAGCGCGATTCCGGAATTGCGCTTTGGGTGATCAAAGAGGCTGCGCTGAAATGCACAGGCGAGGTGATGGTTGATCCGCGCTATCTGGCTGTAGACTACGAAGGAGCGGGCGCTTTTTTGGTGCGCTCAAGTGCATTGGCTGGGGCACCCCACCCCGAAATACGCGTTCGACTTTTTGTCTTAAAAGGCGCACACTTACCGCATGCGCAGTTCATCTTCGGTGTTGCCATGTCAGCTGATTGTGATGCTGGGGCTGTTATAGACCCTTCATTAAGTTCGCCAGACCAGCGCTGGCTACTCGAAGGCTGTGTGACTTTATGATCTGTCATCATGAATTATTTGTCATGTGGCATTTCACAAATTTGACAGACTTCGACGCCAGTTAAGCGTTCTGAATCTAAAAGGAATATTATGAACGTTGTGCCTCTCAAGCAGGATGATTTTTCGTCCAAAAACAGTATTGCTGGCAATCCCCTGAGAGGCGAGATTAATCCATCCTTTTTGCGTGATGAGACTCTGGCGGAAATTTTTTCCGCCACAGTGGCGAAAAGCCCCAAACAGACTGCGATGATCGAAGGTGAGCGCAAGCTGACCTATGCACAGGTTGACCAGGCCGCCACAGCAATTGCACGTGGACTTGTTGCGCAAGGTGTTACTCCCGGCGATGTTGTGGGGCTTTATCTGCCGCGCGGGGCTGATCTTCTGGTCGCACAGATTGCAATTGCAAAGACCGGTGCAGCTTGGTTGCCGTTTGATTCAGAAACGCCGAAAGACCGGATTGCCGTTTGCTTAGGCGATGCCAAAGCCAAAGGACTTTTGACCACGGAAGAATTTGCCAAGCGCCTTCCCGATTTGCAATTTCATGTTTGGCCAATCACGGGCTCAATTGCAAAACCCGGCAAAGCCAAGCTGGTTGATCCGCGCACGCGTGGCCATTCTGCACTCAGTATTGCCTACATGATTTATACGTCAGGTTCGACGGGTGTTCCGAAAGGCATTGCGATTACCAATCGCAACATCTGCCACTATCTGCGCGCTTCAAATTCATTGTTCGGCATCACATCCAGCGACGTGATGTTCCAAGGTTGCTCTGTGGCCTTTGATCTTTCGATGGAAGAAATCTGGATTCCGTTGATGGTTGGAGCCACACTTTGGATCGTCAATGGTGAAACACTGGCCGACACCGAGGCCCTGCCCAGTTTGATGCGGAAAGCTGGTGTTACGGCCATCGACACTGTGCCCACCTTACTCGCCCTCTTGATGGGTGATGTTCCGTCGCTGCGCACCGTTATCGTTGGTGGCGAGGCCTGCCCGCCCTCATTGGTGGCACGTTTTGCTACGGGTGGACGGCGCTTGTTTAATAGCTACGGCCCAACAGAAACTACGGTCGTTGCAACCATGGCTGAACTAGAGCCCGGTGTGGATGTGACCATTGGCAAACCTATTCCCAATCATTCCGCCTTTGTTGTCGACGAGAAGATGAATTTGGTATTGCCAAACACCAAGGGTGAATTGCTCATTGGTGGGCCTGGTGTGGCACCGGGCTACGTCGAACGCCCAGATCTCACTGCACAGAAATTCATCGCCAATCCATTTGGCGCAACGGAGCTTGATCCCATTCTCTATCGTACGGGTGACGCAGTCAGCATTGATGAAGACGGCGATATTTTGTTTCATGGCCGCATTGATGATCAGGTGAAAATTCGCGGCTTCCGCGTAGAGCTTGGCGAGATTGAAACAGCCGTTGCAGATTTTGAAGGCGTTGATCATGCAGCCGTTGTGCTCCGCCATGATAGTGGCATGGACCAGTTGGTGGCCTTCATGGTGCCACGCAAGAATGCCACTGTGGATGTTCCTGCACTGCGCGCTGATTTGCGCAAGCGCTTGCCGCCTTACATGGTTCCTGCACGGTTTGAAGTGATTGATGTGGTGCCACGTTTGGTATCCGGCAAGATTGACCGCAAAGCCTTGAAACTATTGCCGCTCGCAAAAGCGGATGATGGCTTGGTTGGTCAGGAAGAAGCTGCAACGCCAATTGAAGGTGTTTTATTGCATGCCGCGCGTAAAGTATTTCCGGGTAATGCCATTCCTCTTGAGGGTGATTTCTTCACCGAAATTGGTGGCCACTCTTTGTTGGCTGCACAATTTATTTCAATCGTTCGCAAGACCAAAGGCTGTGCTGCAATCACGCTGCAAGATGTTTATGAGGCGCGCACCATTCGTGCGATGTCAAAACTTCTGGAGGCGCGTGGCGCTTATGTTGAACGCAACACGATTGAGCCTGAGCGCATTGTTCCAAGACGTATCAGCAGGCGCAACCAGATTTTATGCGGCATCGCACAAGGCCTGACACTGCCGTTTATTCTAACGCTGCAGGCCGCACCTTGGCTGACGATCTTTATTTCATATACATTGATTTCAGCAGAGGACAGTTCGTTCCTTTTTGACATGGCGCAAATTTTCTTTGCTTTTATGGCCGTCAGTATTTTCAATTTCGTTCTTCCACCCATAGCAAAGTGGTTGCTGATCGGGCGCACAAAGCCTGGAATCTACCCGCTATGGGGTGTTTATTATTTCCGGGTTTGGTTGGTGCAGCGCCTGATTTCCTTGGCCCATGTAAAGTGGATGCAAGGGACGCCTATTATCCGCGGCTATTTGCGTTTGTTTGGCGCAAAAATTGGCAAAGAAGCATTGATCAGTGAAATTGATGCTGGCGCAATTGATCTGGTGAGCATTGGTGACCATGCTTCGCTGGGTGGCAAAGTTATTATCGCGAATACACGTGTTGAACGCGATCTGTTTATCATCGGTCCTGTGACAATAGGCAATGATGTGGTGATCGGCTCATCATGTGTGATTGAAAACGATGTCATCATTGGTGACGGCGCAGAGTTGGATGATCTGACTTCCATTCAGGCCAATCACATTGTTCCAGCTTATGAACTGTGGACAGGCTCGCCCGCTCGGAAAGTGCGGGAGTTGAATGCCAGCGAAATTCCTGAACCAGCAACAGCATCAAGCGCCATACGCAATTTACATATTTGGATTTATGCCGTTTGCTTGATCATTCTGCCGCCGATTGGTCTTTTGCCTGTAGTTCCGGCTTTCCGGTTCATGGAATGGCTTGATAACTACGTAAACCCGCTGTTTGGCGGAATTAATTATCTTTGGTATATGCCGCTTCTGGCGCTTTCTGCAGCTGCAATGTTGGTGTTGTTGACAGCCTTGTTCATGGTGGCTTTGCGTTGGGCAATATTGCCAAAACTCAAACCCGGTCGCTATTCGATTTTCAGCGGTATTTATGTGCGGAAATGGATTGTGTCGCTTGGCACTGAAGTGATGCTTGATACATTGTCATCCATTTTTGCCACGATCTATATGCGTGGCTGGTACCGGCTCATGGGTGCGCGCATCGGGCGTGGCTCGGAAATTTCAACAAATCTGTCGGGTCGTTATGACTTGGTCGATATTGGTGAAGGCAATTTCATTGCTGACGACGTTCAATTGGGTGATGATCACATGCGCCGCAATTGGATGACGCTAGGTACAATCAGCACAGGTTCCAAAGTATTTATTGGCAACGAAGCCGTGGTGCCGATGAATTATACGGTTGCATCGGGTGCCTTGATCGGCGTGAAGTCGCGCCCGCCGGAGGGTGGTACGGTTGGTCAATCGGAAATATGGTTTGGTTCACCAGCGATCAAACTGCCCGTGCGCCAAAAATTTGATTCAAGTTCCGCCTCAACGTTTGAACCAAGCATTCGGATGAAGCTGTGGCGCGCGGTTTTTGAAGCTTTCAATATCAGTCTTCCGACTGCAATTTTTATCTCACTGGCAACTTATGGCATGCTCGCCCTCAACGAAGCCGTTGAAGATGAAAATTGGTGGCTTCTCGCGGCACTGTGCGTGTTGGTTGTGGTCTGGGTTGATTTTATGCAATTGCTTATCGCTGTTGCCTGCAAATGGATTTCGATGGGCGTTTATAAACCAATCGTAAAACCGATGTGGTCGTGGTGGGCACTGCGCACTGAAGCCATCGCTGTTATGTATTGGGGCATGGCTGGCAAAGCGTTTTTAGAGCAAGCGCGTGGCACGCCATTTTTACCCATGGCGCTGCGCCTGTTCGGTGTGAAAATTGGCCAAGGTGTTTACATGGATGCGACCGATATCACTGAATTTGATTGTGTGACGATCGGTGATCACGCTTCGATCAATGCGGGGGCCTGCCTGCAAACTCATCTTTATGAAGACCGGCTGATGAAGGTGGGCCGAATTTGGGTCGGGCAAGATGTGACCATCGGTGCCGGTTCCACTGTTCTTTATGATACGCATCTGGGCGACGGCGCAATCATCGGGCCACTGACACTGGTCATGAAGGGCGAAGAGCTTCCTGCAGATTCGTCCTGGGTCGGTTCGCCAGCTCAGCCCGTTGAAGTTTTGAGGGCGATGGCTGCTGCGCAAACGGCGAGTGCGGCCTAAAGCTCACACTACCGTTTGCCGGCGTGGCAGGCCGCCAATGCGTTGTCCCCGAAATGGCCCATATTCATGAAATCAATATCGGATGTTTGTTTTAACAATTTCAAAACCCGAACCTTCGCACCCATCTCTTGTTTATCGGAACTGAACAAATCAGTTCTGGAAAACAAAATCGGAGATAGATCATGAAGAAACTTTTACTTGTCGCCGCAGCAATCGGCGTTTTGTCGACAGCAGCATTTGCCGCCAATGATAACAGCTTGCCAAATGGCAATACCCCAGATTTGGTCCTGCCTTTGGATAATAATGCAACACCTAAGGTAACACCAAAGAAGAAGATCATTAGTCAATCAACTACAACGGTAGATTCGGTGAATCAGACTGGTAATGTGTCTGATGTAAACCGTATTTTGGAAAAGGGTGGCGACAGCCATGATGCTGCCCCTTACTAATCGATAAGGTTGGCTGTGACCGGGTTAACCCCGGTCACCGACACCCCTAATGTTCTCAAAGCGATGAAGCAATATTCAAAAGCGTCTCTTTAAACCACGCATGCGCGGGATGAACTGAAAGCCGCTTGTGCCATGCCATGTCGAGATGGATTAATCTATCAGGCAGTTTAATCGGCGAATTGAAAATAAAACTTTTAGGATTTGCATAACGGCGAATAATCTTTGCTGGTGCCGTGACGATCAAGTCACTCTCTTCCACGATCGCTGGTATTACTGCTGAGCTGCTAACAGTCATCGCTACCCGTCTTGATAAATTTCGTTTGGCAAGTTCATCGTCAACGACAGTGTGGGCATCGCCTCTCAAACTCAATACCAAGTGCTGAGCATCAGCGTATTCCTCAACCGTGGGAATTTTGCCAGCGAGCGGGTGATTTTCTCTCACCATGCAGATGAGTGAGTCAGTTATCAAGAGTTCTGAACCAAATCGATCTGGCAAATCTGAAGAAGGACCAACAGAAAAATCCGCATCGCCATTATCTAAAATTTCAGTCGTAGACATTGCACTTGCGATAATACGCACATCAACGCCTGGTGCGTGTTGACTGAGATAATTTGCAAGCTTTGGTGCCACAATCACACTGAAATAATCAACGGCAGCAATCCTGAAAACGCGCTTCTCAGTCATCGGATTGAATTTCTGAGGGTCAAGAATATTTTGCAGCGAAAAAAGTGTAAGGCGAATAGGTTCAGCCAGTTCAGTTGCGCGCTGGGTGGGCCGCATTCCATCTGTTCCACGCACAAACAACTCATCGTTTAAATGCCCACGAAGCCTCGTGAGAGCGTTTGAGACGGAAGATTGGGTCAGACCGATTTTTTTTCCAGCTTTGGTGATATTTTTTTCTTGAAATACCGCGTCAAAAACCAGAAGCAAATTCAGATCAATCGAGCGAAGATTCATGCAAGCCTAATGTGTTTGATACCATGGCTCTCAGAGATGATGTTTGATGAGCATGATTACAAGTCGCAAAATCAAGATATAATCAATGGATGCTGCACTAAATTTAGGCAATCCGCTAACTATCGGCAAAGGCCAAAGAAGTTGAAGGGGCGATCGCAAATTGGCTGGATGCAAATTTGATATCGCGCGCAGACTTCATAAAACTCTTTGCCGCGCCGGAATAGCGTCTGCCGGGCATTGTAGCGATGCAAACATCTCGCCACACTTCGGGTTCCGCAAGCGGTCGCGTTTGAAGGCCTGGAACCACAACGCTGAATTCTGGCATAAAGCATATCCCCATGCCGCACAGAACCAAATTTTGGATCCAATCCTCGCGTTCACTTTCATAAACATCGTTATGCACTGCGCCAGATTTGTTAGTGAGTTCGGTCAAATAAGTATAGTATTCGCAATTGGCGCGGCTCAAATAATTCTCGCCATCAGTGTCGGAAAACGATACCGTTTTCATTTTAGCGAAGCGATGTCCTGATGGAAACGCAACCACAAAACGCTCTCTGTAGAGCATTTGACAATGCAGATTGTTTTCAAGGATTTCAGAGGAGGCTATTAAAGCGATTTCAACTTCACCTGACTCCAGTTTCTGTTTTATTGCTGAAAGAGAGTCTTCATCGAATTGAACGGTCATTCCCTTTGCCTCCTGAGCAAAGCGGCCTAGTATTCCTGCAAAGCGGGTTGGGCCGATGGTGCACATCACACCCAATTTAAGTTTAGCAGAGTCAGTCGTGAGAAAACGCTTTGACTCCTTTTTGATGTCGCCCAGCCCGTCAATAATCTTTTCAAAATGCGGTTTCATCAAATTGCCGAGATCGGTGAGCTGGGTTAAGTTTCGCTCACGACGTAACAACAGCCCGCCAACTTCTGTCTCAAGCTGATGAATGGCCCGACTGAGAGCTGGCTGAGAGACGTTGGACTGTTCAGCCGCTTTCGTAAAGTTCAGCGTGTTGCAAACCGCCAAAAAGTATCGAATATGATGGATCTGCATAAACACTCCCCAGCTCGTCTCATGGCCCCCACCTGAGTTAAGTTAACTTTTCGCAATATTTTGAACAGACATGTTCAAAAAGCTGTTTCAGTTACCACTCTATTTCTGCAAGCGAAATAAGATAATGGTATTTGCAAAAAAAGTGATCACGCCGACTCCTTGATGCCAAGAGCTTTGCTCCTTCTCCAGCGCGCTTAAATCTGATAGATGATCTGTGGGGGCATCTGGTTCGAGGATTTGAACATGATGCTAAATACGGTGGCGAGACGTATTCCGGGGTTTATTCGATTTGCGCTTTTGATTTGCGCAACATGGGTTATTTTGGCTTTAGCGCCGAGCAGCGTTTCAATTTCGTCATCTTCTTATGCCAGCGAAAACCAGTGCGCGGTTCCGCAAAATTCCTGTGGTTGCGCCACATGTGGATGTGGCGGCGGGGGATATGGCCAGCCCAGTTGCCCAGCGGGGCAAGTTCTCTACGATGATTATTGTGTGCCGGGTTGCCCCAGTGGTTATACGCGCTATCCGGGCCTGCCCGGGCTGTGCATTCCGCCATGCCATCATGGCTGCCCAGACGGCTATGACCAAGTGCCTTTGCCCGAATGCCCGCAAGGCTATCACCGTGACCTCCGAAATCCTGACAATTGCCAAGCTGATCAAACAGGTTATGGGCAATGTCCTGAAGGCATGGCTTATTCCTTTGAATCGGGACAATGCGAATTCAGCTGCCCGCGCGGTTTCTTCCTGAATGAAAATCGTGTCTGCGAATCTTATTACACGCGCGAATGCCCTCCAAATTACACCCGCAACCCAGAAACCGGCAAATGCCAGCCGCCCGGCGTGTGGCCGCCAAACTATGCTTGGGTGTGCTTGCCGCATTGCCCTGCTGGAACATACCGCGATATCCGCGAACCGACACGCTGCATCCCGCCGCCACCAACATGCACACAAGGCTATGACTTGTTCCAAGGCCGCTGCCTGCCCACTTGCGCCAAAGGTGTGGAGCGCGACGCTTATGGCTATTGCAACCCGCCAGCCTGCCCCGATGGCAATTATCTGACCTTGCGCGGATTATGCATTCCTGTTGGTTGCCCGCAGGGGTCAGAAACCTTTAGGGGACAATGTTTGCCGGACTGTAAAATTGGGCTGACCCGCAACAATGTCGGCGAATGCGTGCCCCCTCCGCAGAAGCAATGCCCGCAAGGTCAGCGCATTAATGTGCAGACGGGCGATTGCGAACGCATTCCAAACAATGAACCAAAATGTTCGAATAACATGACCTATAGTTCACGCAGCAAGCGTTGCGAACCCAACCAACCACAAATTCCACCGCCGCCGCCGCCGCGTGAACCACCTGCCTGCAAACCCGGCTGGCGCTTGGATGGCAATGGCCGTTGCGCGCCACCAAAAACTTATGTGCCGCGCGGCTGCCCAGATGGAACGGCGCTCGATCGGCGCACCAACCGTTGCCGTCCAGTTTACGATGGCACCGATAATGGCCAGAACGACCCCTATGTTCCGCCCGGTCAGAACAATGATGTGTTAGTACCGAAGTTTAACCCCAATGTTTTGCGTCAACTCATTCCGCGCAACAATAACAACATTCAAGGCGGTGGCCGAACTTACGACCAAAGCCCTTGTCCTGACGGCCAATATATGGACAAGAGCGGCAATTGCGTGGGGCAATAGGCAAAGCGTTTTGACTTTTCATAGAAAAGTCAAAATCGCCCTAAGTTATCATTGTCGATCAACTTTTCTGAATTTTGCCGATTCCGTCAAAGTTCAGGTTGATCTAAGCAAAGCCGGGGAAAAAATCCGTTTTGATACGGCGGTGGCCAACGCCTAAATCTTTGAGCACCTTCTCAAAACGGGTGACCATGGCGCGCGGGCCGGAGATATAGAATGTGCGCTCCCTAAAGTCGGGGAGTTCGCGGGTGATGAGATCTGCGTCGATAAAACCGTGATGCATATTGGTGTCGGCGGGAGTACCTTTTGCTACAGCGTAAATCGTGCGTAAGCCCAGTTCGCTTTCAGCTTTGTCGAACACGTCGGCATAAGCAATCTCGTCGGACTTGTTATTCCCATAGAACAAAACAGCGTCGCGCCTGTCTCCTGTTAGAACCATTTCTTGAATCATGCTGCGGAATGGCGTGACGCCGATGCCACCAGCGAGGAAAGCCAATTTTTCATCGGTGTCTTTTGGTAAAGTGAATTCACCAGCAAGCTGCGATCCATAAACCACATCGCCAGGCTTCATGGCCAACATGGATTGCTTGTAGGCACTGGCACCAGGATAAAACTTCACACCCAAACGCACTTTGTTTTCGGATGGTGCAGAAGCGATGGTGAAAGAACGACGATTGCCACGATTGTCGGGGGCGCGCACATTCATCGTCCAATCAAGATATTGTCCAGCTGCGAAGGATACCGGATGATTGCTGCCGAACACGTAGTCGTAACAACCAGCTGCTTTTTTCTCAATGCGCTCAAGCGTTAACTTGAAACGGAATTTGGGGCCGACCGACCAGGCAAACGCATTACCAACCAGGAAGGCCAGCTCTGGGGTGAAATAGAATTCACCAAAGTGAACTGAAGGGCTAGAAAGGCCGCCAACAATCGCACCAAATGCTAGACTTGGAAGCAACGCAGACGGGGCTGTGAGCGGCTCTGTTAACATTGCAAAGCCTGCAAACAACAATGGCGAATAGATGAGTGATTGGGTCAAGGCTTCGACATACATATCTGGTGTTGTTGTGAGCACGGTGATCGCCAGATTGGCCAACATATAAACGCCGAACATCTCAAAGCGCTGGACTTTGCGCAGGATGAGCAAACCACCGATCACAACGATGGGTAGCATTTGCATGTTACCGCCCACCCACCACGTGGCGGGTTGATCCAAAATGAATGACGACGC
>CAXTKN010000026.1:2240-4168 GCA_964244805.1 uncultured Aestuariivirga sp. | reverse complement strand
ATAGCCCTCAAAACCGGGCAAATTTTCAATGAAGTAAATCCCCTGCCCACCCATCGCAAAAGCGGCTGTGGCAAAGCGATCTGCTTCTAGAATATCAGGGCCAATGACTGAGAGGCTGATGATATCTTCGATCGCTTTTGCCGGTTCATGCGGGTTATAAATATGTTGGCCGCGCACATAAGTGCCCGATGTCGCCATGCCCTGCCCGCGCGGTGTAACAACTTTGATAATCTCGTTTGAGTGGAAAGGACTGCGAATACCAATACGCCATTCGCAGCCCTCTTCGTTAAGGCCCCCAGATTGTACGTCGCCACCTGCTTCTATAAAATAATCAACGTGGCCCTGACCTCGAATAATTTTTGCGGCATTGTTGATGGCCCAGCCTTTGACTATGCCTGATGGATCAAGCGTGCCATCGGCCTTTCTGATTTCAAAAAAGCCTTCCGACTGATCGCGCGTGATGGCTGAGAGTCGAAGTACATCTTTCATCTCAGCGCTCAAATTGGCGGGCAAAACTGCTCCCCGGTTGAACGCACTGATTTCGCTGTTATCTTTATAAGTACTGAAGCGCGCATCGACTTGGTTGAGATAGTCGAACACGGCGTTCATTGTGGTTGCATTTTGGGCACCCACAATCTCGACCGTAATCGGCATGCCCATCAAAATGCGAGTGTCGCGCATTGGAGGTCACTTACCCGATTGTGCCAGCGCATCACGCAGCGACTTCATGTATGCGCGGCTGGTAAGTGTTGCGCCTCCGATGATGTCGACTTTCGAACTTTGCTTAGCCACAACTTCTTGCAACAGATAGGGCAAAGCCTGGCGATTGATTGAGCGGCTGGTGCCAGAGTGATTTGGAAATTTCAACGCGCTCACAGAGGTGATCGCGCCATTCTGAATGGTCGCTTGAACCTGCACGGTGCCATAATAGGCATCATAAGTGCCGCCAACAAAAGTGCCGTCATGAAGAGCAACAGTCTGAATTTGCGGATCGACAGCGGCCAGCGGTTCATTGATGGCAGGAACCGTGGCCGATTGGGCAGCGCCAAAAAATGCGACCGAAGACAACAATAAACCAGCAAAGCGAGACAGAATTTTCATAATAACCTCATCAGATTTCATCAACTTGAGCACTTATAGTGCGGGCGGTGATGACAGGGCGCTGACAGGTTGCTTAAGATCGGCTTATTATGACCTCGTCATTCCCGCGAAGGCGGGAACCCAACTTGGCCGCATCTCGCTTTGTTGGAAGTTAGATCCCCGCTTGCGCGGGGATGACGTTAGAGGGTGAGTTGAGTTGGCGCGGATCTTGCCGCAATACAGTTGTGCTAATTCTTGATCTTATACCCGGTGCGGAAAATCCAAGAAACCGTGACCAGACAAATGCCCAAGAACACAAATGTCATGGCCAAGCTGACACCTACACCCACGTCTGAGACTTCATAGAAACTCCAGCGGAAGCCGCTGATCAGATAAACCACCGGATTGAACAGCGAGATTTTCTGCCAGAAAGGCGGCAGCACGTTGATCGAATAGAAGCTGCCTCCTAAGAATGTAAGCGGCGTGATGATAAGCAGCGGAATGATTTGCAGCTTCTCAAACCCATCAGCCCACACACCGATGATGAAACCGAAAAGGCTGAAAGTTGTTGCAGTCAAAACCAAAAACAGCAACATCCATAACGGATGCGCGATGTGAATGGGCACGATAAATGACGCTGTAGCTAGAATGATCAGTCCAAGGACGATTGATTTGGTGGCAGCAGCGCCCACATAGCCCAGCACCATCTCAAAATATGAAATGGGGGCCGATAGCAACTCGAATATGGTGCCGACAAAGCGCGGGAAATAAATACCAAAGCTGGCATTTGCGATGCTCTGCGTCAGCAGTGATAGCATGATAAGGCCCGGCACAATAAACGAGCCATA
>CAXTKN010000026.1:0-2140 GCA_964244805.1 uncultured Aestuariivirga sp. | reverse complement strand
CGCAAATCCCGCACAATCTGCCACATGTCTTTGCGCAAGGTGACGTCGACACCCGCGGTTGGCTCATCGAGAAATAATATGCGCGGCTCGTGCGCCAATGCTTTGCCGATCAACACACGCCGCTTCATGCCACCGGAAAGACGCATGATTTTTTCGTCTTTTTTGTCCCAAAGCGAAAGCTGTTTTAAAATCTTTTCGATATGAGCGGGGTTGGGAGGCAGTCCGAACAGACCGCGACTGAAACTCAATGTGGCCCAAGGCGTTTCGAAAGCATCGGTAGTCAATTCTTGTGGCACAAGACCGATCAGTGTTCGCGCCGCTTTATAATCCGCCACATTGTCATGACCATCAACCAGAATTGTTCCTGCGCTTTTATTGACGATGCCGCAAATGATACTGATCAGAGTTGTCTTGCCCGCCCCATTGGGGCCGAGCAAAGCAAAGATTTCGCCTTTGCGAATTGCTAGATTTATGTTTTTGAGAGCCGAAAAACCTGTTTTATAGGTTTTCGATAAATCACGAATTTCGATTGCTGATTTCATGGTGCTTCTCTAGCTGATGCTGAACATGAACAAAAGAAGCATTCTGGCCATCAGTCACTCGACCAAAATAAGACATTCAATAGGGTGGTCGAGATTGCCGCACCTTCTTGTATCACGTTTCCGTGATCAACATATATAAAGGACACAAGCGTACTGAGCATTCGAAATGACTGCCGCTATCTGTGTCGGCATAAAACGATCGCCAAGCGCACAACCTGAAAGGATAAGTTATGAAACGCACGATTTCTGCGGCCGCTTTGCTTTGCGCTATCGCCATTTTGCCTTCGGCTGGCTTTGCCAGTACGACTGTGAAAGTTACGCTTGGAGATAATGGAGTAGTGTTAGATTTAAGCAAAAATATGGGAATGGCACCGGGCACGAAGATGGACATGACCAAAGCGCCAATGTACATCAAAATCCAGCCCGTTATGGTACCAGCAGGTACTGTGGTTTTTAAAGTAACCAATAAATCTAAAGACGTCATACACGAGATGCTGTTGGCTCCGATTGCCAACGCAAGTACGGCCCTGCCCTATATTGAAAGCGAAAATCGGGCTGATGAAGAAAAGACCCATGATTTGGGCGAGGTCTCAGAACTTGATCCAGGGAAATCCGGCGAACTGACTGTGGATATGAAACCGGGCACTTACATGATTTTTTGCAACGTGCCCGGCCATTTAGGCGCGGGCATGTGGACCACGATTACAGTGAAATAATTTTGGCAGGCGGAACGGTGTTCCGCCTTTATTATTCAAACAAGCTGGAAACTGACTCTTCACGGCTGGTACGGCCAATGGCTTCGCCTAGAAGCGACGCGATTGGCAATACCCGAATATTCCGGGCCACTTTAACAGCCTCGGTCGGTTGGATGGAATCAGTGATCACCAAATTTTTGAGCTTTGACGCCGTGATGCGTGAAACAGCACCACCCGATAAAACACCGTGGGTGATATAGGCGGTCACGTCCTTGGCTCCTTTGGCCAATAGCGCTTCGGCTGCGTTACAGAGCGTTCCGCCAGAATCGACGATATCATCGATAAGAATGCAGGATTTGCCCTGCACTTCGCCGATGATATTCATGACCTCAGATTCTCCAGCACGCTCGCGGCGTTTATCGACGATGGCGAGTGGCGTATCCAAACGCTTGGCCAAGGCACGCGCGCGCACAACACCACCAACGTCTGGTGAGACCACAACTGAATTTGCTACGTCGCCATGTTGCTTGATATCACGCACGAACACCGGGCCAGAAAAAAGATTATCCGTTGGAATGTCAAAGAAGCCCTGAATTTGGCCAGCATGGAGATCGATGGTGAGAACGCGGTCGGCCCCTGCCCTAGTGATAATGTTGGCAACAAGCTTTGCGGATATTGGTGTACGTGGACCCGGTTTACGGTCTTGGCGAGCATAGCCGAAATAGGGAATAACCGCTGTAATGCGCTTGGCAGACGCGCGACGCAGCGCATCGGTGATAATAAGCAACTCCATGAGATGGTCATTGGTTGGAAATGATGTGGATTGGACAATAAACATATCCTGACCACGCACATTTTCTTGGATTTCAACGAACACTTCCATATCGTTGAAACGCTTCACAA
>CAXTKN010000025.1:0-17326 GCA_964244805.1 uncultured Aestuariivirga sp. | reverse complement strand
TCGGAAGTGATTAAAAGAGAACGAGAATTACGTGCAGCATAATCGATTCGGTACAGAAACAATCTGAGCCAAAGAAATAGACAGGATATTAATCATGACTCAGGTTCAAAAACGTAGACTTGGACGCGGCCTTGCAGCATTAATCGGTGACGACACATCGGAAGAAGCAGTGGTGCAAGATGCGCGAAGCTTGCGGCATGTGCCTGTTGAGCTGCTTCATCCCAATCCGAACAATCCACGCAAGCATTTTGCAGAAGAGGATTTAGAGAGCCTCGCCAAATCACTTAAAGATAAGGGACTGCTGCAGCCACTTGTCGTGCGTCCTCGCGCTGACGGCTCGTTTGAAATTGTTGCTGGTGAACGCCGTTGGCGCGCCAGTCAAATGGCTGGCATTCATGAGTTACCGGTTCTCATCCGCGAACTGGATGATCGTGAGACGCTTGAAATTGCTCTCATCGAAAATATCCAACGTAGCGATCTCAACGCGTTAGAGGAAGCGCGTGCTTACCGTCAACTGATGGATCAATATAACTACACACAACAACAACTCGCTGACTCGATAGGCAAGAGCCGCAGCCACATCGCCAACACGATGCGCTTGCTCAGCCTGCCAGAAGCCATTCAACACCAGATCGAAAACGGCAAGTTGACAGCAGGTCACGCGCGCTCGCTGGTTGCGACAGAATACCCAGCTGAAATGGCTGATCAAATTATCAAGCTTGGTTTGACGGTACGTGAAGCAGAAGAACTCGCGCGAAAAAATTCAGTTGCGCCAGAGACGAAGTCTCACTCTTCAGAAAAAGATGCTGATACGCGAGCTCTTGAAAAGACTTTGACTGAAACACTTGGTCTCAGCACTTCGATCAAGCACAAAGGCAATGGTGGTGGATCAGTGTTGATCAGTTACAAATCGCTCGATCAATTGGACGAAGTGATCCGCAAGCTAACCGCGCAGGTCGGATGATTTAGAACGGGCGAGCCTTGCCAATGACAAAAGTGCACGGCTGGTTACTGCATCAACGAGATCGGCGTTTTTGCGGATTTGAAATGTTGCAACCGCAAGAGACTGTTGCATCGACATCAGCTCAGGCGAATCAAACTTTTTCAGTTGGGAAATCACTACCGATTGTCTCTTAAAGAATATCGGAGGCCGGGATCCGCGAACAACTGTGTCGGCACTTGCACCAGCATCCATGATGCCCCGTAGTTCTTGGAGTCTTACGAGATGAGAAATCGCAGAAGACAGAATCATGCGCTGCCCGCCAGTCTCGCTATCGAGATTGCCAAACATCCGGTCGACGGATTCGAGATCACCCATCAACATCGCATCAATCAAACCATCAGAACTCGAAGATGCCGTGTCGCCGCAAACTGCTAAGACATCTGCGGCTGAAATCGCAGTCTCGCCAAAACAATAGAGTGAGAGCTTTTCAAACTCTTGCGTGACAACGCTTCGGTCAATTCCGACGATTTCTAAAAACAAGTCCTCTGCGCCATCTTCCCATTTCAAACTGGCTTTGGAAATCAATGTCCCCAAACGGTTCCGGACAGACGCGATATCTTCTTCATACAGCGCCAGCGCTCCAAACTTTGCGGCCTCCTCACAGGCTATACGAAGCTTAGAGGTTTTTGCCAAATTATCGGAACTTAGAAAAACAAAATTCGCCGGGTGCGTTGAAGCGATGATCTCTGACAGCGTCTTCAAATTTGAATCGCCAACATCATCGATCCAGAGAACTCTCCGGTCGCCTAGCAAAGACAGGGAATAAAATTCATCCTGAATGCGCCCAGCGCCTTCCTTGAGAATAGCGGCATCATAGCGCTCAGCCTCACCACCAGCGCCCACTATTGCTCGTACGACCAGTCGTCCGAAGCTCGCCACAGCCGCGCTATCAGCACCATGGACAAGAACACCATTCATGGTACCAATTTGGCGTTTCAGAAATTGCTCAAAGCCATCTTCGCGGAGGACGGTCAATTTAAAAACTCAAACAGGATGATCTGCAAAATAAGCTGCAACACGCTGGCGCAAATCTTGACCAATTTCTTGTGCTGCCCGTTCCATGGCGTTATTGGCAGCCTGTAAATCAGCCACTGGTTGGCGCACCGTGTCAAAAGATACGTTAGAAAAGCTGTCACCAGAATTTGCGACAGCACCGGAAGCAGTGTTCACCAATTCATAATGCACTGCAAGGTTAAATCGCTTGCGATGCAGATTGGACGCCGAGAGTGTTGAAACATCAATCGTCTTCTCGGTGCTGACCATTTTCAGAGAAAACCGGGCTGGCGCAGAGCCCATGCTATTCAGCAATTCATTACGCACCAACTGAGCGCTCCTCGTGTGTTGTTCGGGAACTGCGACCGCAGCAAGAGATGATGTTACGCCCTCTCCGTTTGGACCTTTGCCGTACAGCGGACGAAAAGACGTGCAGCCTGCCAACAACAGCAAGCCAACACACATCACGCTCGCCAACAAAATCCGCATCAACCCTCGCACACGATGTTTACAATACGGTCTGGAACAACGATAATTTTTCTAACAGTTTTGCCTTCAAGTTGGCGCTTAATGGCTTCCAACGCGAATGCCGCTGCTTCCATTGCACCACGATCTAACCCTTTGGTCACTGTCATTTCATCCCTACGCTTACCGTTAATTTGAACGGCAATGGTGACTTCGTCAACAGCCACCAATGCTGCTTCAATTTTGGGCCAGCTGGTATCGACAACAGCTGATTTATAACCGAGTAGTTTCCAAGATTCCTCGGCCAAATGCGGCATCATTGGAGCCATTAACAAAACGAGGAAAGAACCTGCTTCGTGCAACGCTCCAGCCAAAGCATCAGTTTTGTGCTCATTCTGCAGGGATTGGCTAATTGCGTTGGCAAGTTCGTAAATCCTTGCGATGGCGCGATTAAATCGCAGATTGTTCAAATCATCAGTGACGGCAGCAACCGTTTTGTGGGAAATTCGGCGTAATCCCAAACCTTGCTCATCCATTGAAACAGGTTGTGCAGGTATTGCCACAATATCAGTTATCAGACGCCAAATCTTTTGCGTAAATCGCCAAGACCCTTCAGCACCAGCCTCTGTCCACTGAATGTCGCGTTCCGGCGGCGTGTCGGAAAGCATGAACCAACGCGCGGTATCAGCCCCATAAGATGCAATGATCGTATCAGGATCAACCACGTTCTTTTTGGACTTGGACATTTTTTCAACGCCGCCCAATTCCAGCGGCTCACCCGAAGTACCATGAACCCACGCACCATCTTTGGTCACGGCGTCTGACGGCAACACCCATTCCCCGGCTTTCGTTCTAAAAGTTTCGTGAATCACCATGCCTTGCGTAAATAAGCTTTCAAAAGGTTCCTTAACTTGCAAATGACCGGTTTTCACCATCGCCCTTGCATAGAAGCGCGAATAAAGCAGATGCAAAATGGCATGTTCAACACCACCAATATACTGATCAACAGGAAGCCAATATTTCGAAGCGTATTGATCAATGGGGATTGATGCATGAGGTGAGGCAAAGCGCGCGTAATACCAAGACGAGTCAATGAAAGTATCAAACGTATCGGTTTCCCGTTCTGCAGGTTCATTGCATTTGGGGCAATTGACATGCTTCCAAGTTGGGTGATGCAAGAGTGGATTGCCCGGCTTGTCAAACTTCACATCTTCTGGAAGCTCAACTGGCAATTGAGATTTGGGCACAGGAACAATCCCACAATCTTTGCAGTGAACCACCGGAATGGGGCAACCCCAATAACGCTGGCGCGATACGCCCCAGTCACGCAAGCGAAAATTAACCCGTACTTCACCGCGGCCAGAGTCTTTCATGCGCCTGGCCACTTCCGCCTTGGCTTGCGCGACGTTCATGCCATCTAAGAATTGTGAGTTTACCATAACACAATCATCGCCGTCTTTTTCAAGGTAGGGAGCATCACCTAAGACTGGAGCTGTTAGTCCACGCGGAGCAACGACTGGCAAGATCGGTAAACTGTATTTCGTTGCAAAATCCCAGTCGCGCTGATCGTGAGCTGGGCAGCCAAAAATGGCACCCTCGCCATAACCCATCAAAACGAAATTGGCGGCATAGACCGGCAACTTTTTGGTGGGATCAAATGGATGACGAGCAAACACACCCAAGGCACAGCCACGCTTTTCAGCACGTTCGATATTTTCTTCGCTGGTTCCGAGGGCTGCTACTTCTTTGCGAAAGGCGGCCACATCTTCATTCGACTCTGATATTTCCTTGGCCAGTGGATGATCGGCAGAAACAGCGCAGAAACTAGCGCCAAAAATCGTATCGTGGCGTGTTGTGTAAACTGTCAATCCTCGGTCGTGCTTTCTACCTGTTGCATCTTCCAGATCAAATGTGAAACGCAATCCCTCCGAACGGCCGATCCAATTTTTTTGCATCAAGCGCACTTTTTCTGGCCATTTGTCGAGACCGTCCAATGCGCTTAAAAGTTCATCTGCATAGGCCGTAATTTTTAGAAACCACTGAGCCAGCTCTCGCTTTTCAACGACAGCACCAGAGCGCCAGCCCTTGCCGTCAATTACTTGCTCGTTGGCCAAAACAGTTTGATCAACCGGATCCCAATTGACTAACGAGACGCGCCGCTCAACCAAATCAGCGTCCATAAAATCAATGAACATCGCTTGCTCATGGCGGTAATAAGACGGATCACAGGTTGCAAATTCCCGCGACCAGTCGATTGCCAATCCCATGGATTTGAGCTGCTTGCGCATTGTTGCAATGTTTTCATAGGTCCAAGATTTTGGATGTACGCCGCGCTCAATGGCAGCATTTTCTGCAGGCATGCCAAAAGCATCCCAACCCATGGGGTGCAGGACATTATAGCCGCAAGCTTTGCGAAAACGAGCAATGACGTCGCCCATTGTGTAGTTGCGGACATGGCCCATGTGAATTCGGCCCGATGGATAGGGAAACATCTCAAGGACATAATATTTCGGGCGCGAAACATCTTCCTGGGCTTCAAAGGACTTATTCTCTGTCCAAAATTTCTGCCATTTGGGTTCAACTTCCCGGTGGTTATATCGCTCAGCAGCCACGCCAAATTCCTTTTAAGTCAAATTCAATTGCACTCCCGTACCAGTCCTTGAAAAGTGCTGCAAGCGTGGTCATAAGAGCAGGTGAAATGACTCAATCACAGGATCAGCTGGCGTTGGTTAAAGAGCGTATCGAAATAGCGGCGCTCAAGGCTGAGCGCAGGCTATCCGAAGTGACACTGATTGCTGTCAGCAAAACCTTTGACGCGGAAGATATTATCCCAATTTTGGAGAGTGGCCACCGGGTTTTTGGAGAAAACCGCGTGCAAGAGGCTCAGAAAAAATGGCCAGCGTTACGTCAGAAATATCCAGGCATTGAACTTCATCTGATTGGTCCGCTTCAGAGCAACAAAGTATCTGAGGCCGTTCAGTTTTTCGACGTTATTCAAACTGTTGATCGACCCAAACTTGTTCTGGCACTTTCCAAAGAAATCCAAAAGCAATCAGCCAACACCAAATTGCTGGTGCAAGTAAATACGGGGCATGAACCTCAAAAGGCTGGTGTCCTTCCGGAAGAGCTGGAGCAATTCATGAATCAGTGTGGTGAACAGCTTGCCTCTCATACTCAGGGATTTATGTGTATTCCGCCCGTTGAAGATGATCCAAGGCCACATTTCAAGATTCTTAAAGGTATGGCTCAGACCTATCAACTTCCCGTCCTGTCTATGGGTATGAGTGGCGATTTTGAGACTGCTATTGAAGAAGGCGCTACTTATGTGCGCGTTGGCTCGGCGATTTTCGGAACAAGGCCGAAAATTATTACGAGCTAGGCCAGATTACGAGACGAGTATCCTTCGTGCAGCGTCCAAGCACCATGCGCAAATGTTTTTCCGAGAGCGCGATGCAGCCTTCCGTGCCTTTCGTTCCATTTGTAACGTGCAAGAATATTGCACTACCAAAACCTCTAATGCGAGGGCGCTGATTGTGGCTGGTTGAAATCACGAGATCGTAAGCGTCATCACACCGCCAAAGTGTTTCATGACTTGCGCTAAATGGCAGTGGTACGAGGCGATTATAGGCAAAATGGCTTGGGGCGTCGCACCAACCGTCTGTTTTTGAAAGAGAACGTGATTTCAGCCCTGTTCTTGGTCGCACCATCTTGTCTGAACGGTAATAAAGCTGTTCCAGTCTAAATACGCCCACAGGGCTTGCCCCATCGCCCTCACGTTTGCGGAAGCGCCGCCCGGTCTTTCCCAATCGGCATGGAAACCTCGTGGCCCCAAGTGTTAAGATACCCCGGCTTGAACACGCGTTAATCGCGCGAATGTGAAGATGTGTTATGATTTTGCTCACGGTGAGTTGTGTTGTCCGCCTGACCTGCTTCGGGCATTGATCATAACATGAATTTCACTCCGAATTGAAACTGCGAGATTAGAAAAAATGTCTACAACCAAGAAGATCCTAATTGTTGATGATGATGATACCCTGCGCGAGACGCTCAAAGAGCAGTTCAGCCTGCATGACGAATTCGTGGTGACAGACGCGGCAACAGCAACCGCCGGTGTTAAATCTCTCAAAGCTGATCACGCTGACATCGTCATTCTTGACGTCAATCTGCCTGATATGGATGGGCGTGAGGCTTGTAAAATAATGCGCCGCAACGGCTTTAAAGGGCCGATTGTAATGCTGACCGCGCAAGGTTCAGACTCTGATACAATTTTGGGCCTCGATTCTGGTGCCAATGATTATGTGACCAAGCCATTCCGGTTTGCTGTTCTTTTGGCACGCATCAGGTCGCATTTACGTCAGCATGAGCATAGCGAAGACGCGGTTTTCCAAATCGGGCCTTATGTCTTTAAACCTGCCAGTAAAGTTCTTATTCGCGATGACAATAAAAAAATCCGTCTGACCGAAAAAGAAACCTCAATCATTAAGTTCCTTTATCGCTCGGGCGAACAGAGCATGAGCCGCGAGACCCTCCTGCAGGATGTATGGGGCTACAATGCTGGTGTTTCAACTCATACGCTTGAAACGCATATTTACCGTCTTAGGCAGAAGATTGAGCGCGATCCTACTCATGCTGAGATTCTGGTAACAGAGGGTGGCGGCTATAAGCTCGTCCCTTGATTTCAACCGCCAATCGCAGTCAAAGAGATGCTTGATTCGCTAAAAGGGCAAAATCAGGCATGAGTGTGCGGGCAGATGCTGAAACATTGCGCCAAATCCCAATTTTTAGGGAATGCGAATCTGTGCCTTTGCAGATCATGGCCTTTGCGGCCGAACGGCAAGAATTCTCGGTCGGAGAAGAAATTTTGACCGAGGATAAAAAAGCGCGGGCTGCATTTTTCGTTTTGAACGGCAGTGTCGATCTGCGGAAATCTGGCCAGAGCATCGGTCGTGCGGAGCCGGGGTCGCTTTTGGGTGAGGTTGCGATGATTGGCGGAAATCCAAGTACTTTAACCGCAAAAGCCCTAGATGTCGTTTCAACCGCCCGCATCAGCCATGAATTATTTTTGCGTGTGGCCAAAGAATATCCGGAATTCGGGCGTGTAGTTTTACACAATCTATCCGAAAAGCTCGTAAGCTCGGTGCGCGAGTATGAATCGGTTCGGGTGCTGCTGACTAAAGCCCGCAAATTCTCTGATCTCTAAGCGATATTGAAATCAAACTTGGCCAGCACTGGTACATGATCGGATGGCTGAGGCCAGCTTCGAACATGGCGCAAAACCTCAATGCCCGTGCAGCAATCTGAAATATCTTTCGTGGCCCAAATATGATCCAATCTGCGGCCACGATCAGACGCTTCCCAATCTTTGGCCCGGTAACTCCACCACGTATAAAGTTTTTTATGAGCTGGCGTGAAATTGCGCATCACATCCTGCCAATCACCTGCTCTTTGGATGCGGCCAAAACCTTCAACCTCGATAGGTGTGTGACTGACGACTTTTAAAAGTTCACGATGCGACCAGACATCGTTTTCCAACGGTGCAATATTCAAATCCCCAACAACTATCGCACCATAGCCATCAGGCATGGCATCAGCCTTTGACCAAGCTTCCATCTCATCAATAAAGGCGAGCTTATGGGCAAACTTCTCATTGATTTCCGGATCAGCTTCATCGCCACCAGCCGGCACATATAAATTATGCAACAAAAATGGCTTTTCGCCTTCAAAGCGTACACTCACATGGCGGCTGTCGCCCTTGTTACAAAAATCGCGCGAATGCTGCGTGTTAAAAGGGATGCGCGAAACAATGGCAACCCCGTGATAGCCTTTCTGGCCGAACTCAGCGATGTGAGTATATCCCATATCATTCAATGGGCCTGACGGAAATTGGCCTTGTGGACATTTCGTTTCCTGCAAACACAAGATATCTGGTTGTGCCTCATTCAAAAGGCGTTGCACCAAGCCGATGCGAAGGCGAACCGAGTTGATGTTCCAGGTGGCAATTGAAAAGCTCATACCAAACAAATGGCATGAGCTTTAAACAGGAGCAAGGATAGAATTGAAAAACTAAAGCTTAATTTTGCTTTCCCTCAGGACGATCAATTTTTCCGATGAAGAGTTTGGGATCAAACTTGCCACCAGTTTCAATGTTAGCAAGTTGTACTGTGGTGCGCCGATCTTTGCCGTCTACAATAATCCATTGTTGCAGTTGGCTGCGCTGTTCGTCGAAGACCAAAACGATATAGCCACCCAGGGAACTCTTGCGATCGGCCAAAGATATGCTGGTAATCCCGTCCTTGCTTTCAAAACCAATCACATCAGTTTCCGCAGCAAGATCAACTTGCGGTGAAACTACCAATCGTAACGGTGTTGCAGAAAGTGGGAACTGATCGCCCTTTTCTTTGGCGCGGTTCTTGATCGTCAACCACTTGCCATCTGAGACAATCAACATCGGGTTTGGTGGTGCATATTCGAAGCGCAGTTTCCCAGGCTTGCTAATCAAAAGAGTGCCTTGCGCCATTTGGCCCTTGGAGCTGATTTGAGTGAAATCGCTTTTCATGCTTTGGAAACTGTTCATGAACGCATTGATTTTTTGCAATGAGCGTTTTTGGTCTGCATTCAAATTTACGACTGGATATTTTTGGGCCGCCATCAAAATCGGCGAAGAGGCAAGCAAGCCAATCATCACCAGTGAGGAACCTAAAAGCTTAAAAAATTTGGTCATTATCAACTTTCGAATCTCTTGAACCTTGCGCTATTGCTATAGTTCATGTTGCGATAGGCACACAAGCGGGCCAATTTACGGCGATATTGAGCCTAAACCCGTGCGCTATCTCCTGGAACTAGAATTTCACGTTTTCCTGTCGCATTTGCGGCTGAAATGAGGCCTTCTTTTTCCATACGCTCAATCAGGCTGGCGGCCTTGTTATAGCCAACTTGCAAGCGACGCTGGACGTAGCTGGTGGAAACCTTTTTGTCGCGGAGAACAACGGCAACAGCTTGATCGTAGAGCTCATCCCCCGAACTGCCGATAGCGCTGGTCATGCCACCGCTCTCACCGCCCATTTCGTCGTCGTCGACCTCTTCTGTCACCGCTTCAACATATTCGGGCTGACCTTGGGCTTTCAGATGGTTCACGATCTCTTCAACTTCGCTGTCGGTCACAAATGGTGCATGGAGACGTGAGATGCGTCCGCCACCTGCCATATAAAGCATATCGCCTTGGCCAAGTAGTTGTTCAGCACCCTGCTCGCCCAAAATTGTCCGGCTGTCGATTTTTGATGTCACCTGGAATGAGATACGGGTTGGGAAGTTGGCTTTAATCGTGCCGGTGATGACGTCGACTGACGGCCGTTGCGTGGCCATAACCACGTGGATACCGGCAGCACGTGCCATTTGCGCCAAGCGTTGCACAGCACCTTCAATGTCTTTGCCTGCTACCATCATAAGATCTGCCATTTCGTCGATGATGACGACGATATAGGGCAAGTTTTGTAGATCCATGTCTTCTTGTTCGAAGATGGGTTTGCCCGTGTCGGGCTCAAATCCCGTTTGGACTGTGCGCGAAAGCTTTTCACCCTTGGCCATCATTTGGGTGATTTTGGTGTTATAGCCGTCGATGTTACGAACACCGGTTTTAGACATTTTCTTATAGCGGTCTTCCATTTCACGCACGGCCCATTTCAGGGCGACAACGGCTTTACGTGGATCAGTTACGACCGGTGCCAAAAGATGCGGGATGCCTTCATAGACAGAAAGCTCGAGCATCTTTGGGTCGATCATGATGAGTTTGCACTTGTCTGGTGGCAGACGGTATAGCAGCGAAAGGATCATCGTGTTGATGCCCACTGATTTTCCTGAACCCGTCGTACCCGCTATCAACAAATGCGGCATACGGGCGAGATCCGCGAAAATTGGTTCGCCGCCGATGTTTTTGCCGAGTGCTAGAGCGAGCGTTGTATTGTTATTGATAAAGCTTTCGGTCTGCATCAATTCGCGCAGATAGACAGTCTCACGTTTGGGGTTGGGCAATTCGATACCGATGGCATTGCGGCCAGCCACCACGGCCACACGAGCGGAAATAGCGCTCATTGACCTTGCAATATCATCTGCCAGACTGATGACGCGTGATGACTTGATGCCCGGGGCTGGTTCTAGCTCATAAAGTGTAACAACAGGGCCGGGGCGGACATTAATGATTTGGCCACGCACACCAAAGTCTTCGAGCACGCCTTCAAGACGCCTTGCGTTTTCAGCGAGAAATTCCGGTGCGAACTCGGGTTGGCGGCCGGCCTTTTTTGGCTCACTCAGGAGGGTGAGTGGTGGTAATTCAAAGTGATTGGCAGCAGCCTTTGTTTTTGATTTTGTAAGCGGTTTTGCTATTAATTTTTTCGATGCCATTGGCACCTCTTCAAGTTCATCCTCGTCCATCATTTCCAATGGGTCGTCGAAGTTCTCTTCGGGGTCTGCAACCAAATCCTGTTCAGAATGACCTCCGTCCAACGAGGGTTCGATTCGATCAAGCTTGGCTTTTGCTGACTTCTTGAGATTAAGTGGTGCAAACCGACTGAGGATATCCTCAGAGGCTATTGATTGTTGTGCAGCCCTTGAAGGCTTAGCTTTAGGTTTGGAACCAGACGCGGCAATGGCAGACCAAATACCCAATAATGACTGCGCCCATGATGCTCGCTTGGGCTGCTCTGTCTTTAAGGCGCGCGCCGGCTTTTTAGTTCGACGAGCAGGTAACAGCGCTGGAACACTGGCCAACTCCAAAGCTTGCATCGATGTCCAAATGAACGTGGCGAAGGCCAAAAGTGCAACGAGGGATTTGGCAACAAAGCCTTTTATGCCGATAGCCAAGATTGAGAAAAACAGGCCAGAAAGAATATCTCCTAAATTTCCTCCCATACCGCTGGCCAAATGCCAGAAACTCGGAACAGGAAAACAGGCCAAAAAACATCCAAATGAGATTGTTGCGCCAATCCAACTCAAACCAGAACGCCGGAATTCACCAGGCAACTGATGATCAAAAAGACCCATGATCCATTTCATCGGAATGAACAAAAGGGCCAAGGTGGCCAGCCCTAAATTCTGGATCAATTGATCAGCAATGATCGCACCGGGCGCGCCGAGCCAATTTGCAGGCTTGTTGCCTGTTGCATGATTGAAAGATGGATCGGCGATTGACCAGCTTGCTAATGATGCAGCGATAGTCACTATAATCAAAAAACAGATGATACCTGCAAGTTCAAAACCGCGCCGAATGAGAAACAGTTTCAATCTGGCCGGGATGGTGTTTTCATCCGTTTCAATTGATTGATTAAGAGCCATGCCCATTCTCCATATGCTGACAGACCCCGTTTTGTGCGGGGTCTAATAAAAGGTTAATGGCAGTGTGAAGGGATAGGGTTAAGGCCCCGTAAATTTGGGGCATTGCCCAAAAAAAAGCGCTCCCGAATTGATCGGAAGCGCTGATTTCGTTGAGAGGCTTGCTCGCTTATGAGTAAGCGCGCTCGCCGTGGCTTGAAATATCCAAACCTTCGCGTTCAGCTTGTTCTTCCACTCGCAGGCCAACCGTATATTTACAAATCAAACATGCGATAAAGCTCACAGCACCTGAAAGGATAATCGCTGTAAATATGTCGTAGATTTGCGCCGTCATCTGGGCTGAGAACACATATTCAGCAACAGTCGATGATGTATCAACGGCCAGATAGTTTGTCACACCAGAGCCACCAAGGGCAGGGTTTACAAAGATACCAGTCATCAACGCGCCCAAAATGCCGCCGATACCGTGTACGCCGAACACGTCAAGAGCATCATCATAACCAAGCTTGGCCTTCAGCCAGATTACCGCAAACAGACAGATAATGCCTGCTGCTGCGCCAATCACGATGGCACCCATTGGCCCAACCCAACCGCATGCTGGTGTAATTGCAACAAGACCTGCAACGATACCTGATGCGGCACCCAGCAAGCTGGCATGACCACGTACCATCCACTCTGCAGTAATCCAAGCCAGCGCCGCAGCAGATGCACCGAGGATTGAGTTTAGTAGGGCCAAAGCTGTCAAACCATTGGCTTCAAGGTTTGAGCCTGCGTTAAAGCCGAACCAGCCAAACATCAGCAAACCAGTGCCCAGAAGCGTTACTGTCAAGTTATGCGGAGCCATAGGTTCTTTGTTTAAACCGACGCGCTTACCCAACATCAATGCACAAACAAGTCCGGCAACACCGGCATTGATATGCACAACTGAACCCCCAGCAAAGTCGATAGCGCCCTTGTTGAACAACCAGCCATTGGCGGCGTTCACTGCGTCATTGTAAGCTGAAAGAACGCTGGCTTTGTCGGCATCAGTCGTTGCGGCGGCCAATTTGGCCAAGAAATCTGCAGCGGCTGAATCACCAACGCTTGCTTTGACCATATCGATGTTCGCAGCGCTCAAAGTATAGGCGTCTGGGCCTGCCCACCACCATACCATGTGGGCCATTGGTAAATATGAAAAGCAAAACCAAATTGTCAAAAACAACAACACAGCCGAAAATTTCATACGTTCAGCAAAAGCACCGACGATCAAGGCTGGTGTAATGGCTGCGAATGTGAGTTGGAAAATGACATAAACATATTCTGGAATGTAGGTTTCCTTCGAAAAGGTCGCTGCCATGCTATTTGTGCTGATGCCAAATAGACCCCACTTAGACAAACCGCCAATGAAACCGGCAGTGGCACCGCTGCCATTGGTAAATGCAAGCGAATAGCCGAACAACACCCACAAAACTGCAATCAAACTGAAGCAGATGGTAACCTGCATCAGAACAGAAAGCACGTTTTTCGAACGCACCAAGCCACCGTAAAACAGCGCCAAGCCTGGCACCGTCATCAACACGACCAAGGCTGTTGCAGTCAACATCCAAGCCGTATCACCTTTATTCACACTTGCCGCCGCTAGGGCTTGTGCCGCGGGCAGAAGAGCCGCAAGCCCTAAGCCGGTTCCCAACGCCATAAGGCTTTTGGGCAGTTTTGCCATTATCATTTTCTTTTTCCTTTCCGAAATTCTTAAAAGATCAAAGCGCTGCTGCGCCGGTTTCACCGGTGCGCACGCGGGTTGCTGACTCGAGTGGGAGTACAAAAATTTTGCCATCACCTATTTGGCCAGTCTTGGCTGCGGTTTGAATCGCCTCGACAACTTTGGCGGCGAGACTTTGTTCAACGGCAACTTCGATGCGGAGCTTTGGTACAAAGCTCACAGCATATTCAGCACCCCGGTAAAACTCGGTATGGCCGCGCTGGCGACCATGACCTTTTACCTCAGTGACTGTAATCCCCTGAACGCCAATAGCGCCCAAAGCCTCCCTCACCTCTTCAAGCTTGAAGGGTTTTATGACAGCAATAATGTATTTCATCGGCAAGCCTTTCTCTTGTTCAGCGTTGTGCATAACAAGTTGCATGCCAGATCCAGAAATACTGCTAAATATATGAATTTGTTGATTTATTTAAAATCAAATGAAGATACGATGACAAATTTATGATTAAATATTATGCAGATTTTAAAAATTGCATAATATTTAATCACGCGATCGGCCTTTGTTTTTCAGCTTTGTTTCATAAGCTTGCCAGATTGTATTTTCGTCCTTGCCCAGTTTAGCAAGGTAGTTCCATGTATAAAGT
The DNA here is from genome assembly GCA_964244805.1 of uncultured Aestuariivirga sp. GTDB lineage: Bacteria > Pseudomonadota > Alphaproteobacteria > Rhizobiales > Aestuariivirgaceae > Aestuariivirga. Next base: position 3,201 of record CAXTKN010000025.1, on the reverse strand, counting down.
CCGGTCGAATGAGTATCGCTGAATATCAGACGAACCGCATATGAGCCAATCGGCTCAGCTTTTATGATGGTCACGCGCCGTTTGCCAAACACCAATTGCTCTTGCCCAGGTCCATGGCCTTTGACTTCAGCACTCGGGCTTTCAACCCGCAGCAGTTCAGCACTCAGGTTGTAAGACGTACCATTATCAAAAGTGATAAGCAATTTAGCGCCACTATCCTGAATCCGAAGTTCAGTTGGCCATGCATCAGTCACGGTTTATCTCGCGGGCATCGCCTGCCAGCATTATGGGTATGCCATCACGAATAGGGTAGGCCAATCCAGCTGCACGCGAAATTAACTCAGCACTACTCGCGTCATAGTCTAGGCGCGTTTTAGTAACTGGGCACACCAAGAGTTCGAGCAGTTTTGGATCTACTTTGCGAGGCTCCATCATTGCATCCTTCGGCTGCTGCCAGGTGATGATTTGGCGAGGGCTAATTCAGTCAGTGCGACCAAAACATCAGCGCGCGACTTTAAGTCGGGGGCTTCAAGAAGCGCTTGCTTATCGCGCGCAGGGTACGGCGCCAGCAGTGAAAGCGTGTTCACCAGAACTTCAGTTGAAACTGCCTCAACCTCGTTCCAGTCCGCACTCATATCATTGGCCTCAAGATATTGCCTGAACGCTTTGATCAACTGATCGCGGTTCACGCTACGGGCACCCGTCTCACTCACAAAATCAACAGCGAAAGGACGATAATCAACATTGGCCAAACGATAAGGAGCTGATGTTTCAACTTCTTGCAAAATTGTAAAACGGCAGACCCCGGTAATCGTGACAAAAAGTCTGCCATCATCAGTTTCCGAGTATGAGGTAATCCGGCCAGCACAGCCTACAGACTCCAGTTCAGGCTTTGCGTCATCGGAGCTATCTTGTGGTTGAATAATGCCGATGACACGCTCACCTCTCATGGCTTCCTCGATCATCAGCAAATAACGCGGTTCAAAAATATTCAAGGGCAAATCAGTGCGCGGCAATAGAAGCGCACCAGCAAGCGGAAACAGCGGGATGGTTTTAGGGAGGTCGGTTGGTTCCCTATAGCGTGATGAAATTGACATTTTTTAATCCTTACGAGAACAATACGGAAGAAAGCTTGCGGCGGCCCGCCAATGTTGCCTCATCCTTTGGCCCCCAGGCTTCAAAGAATGAAACAAGTTGTTTTCGTGCCGCATCGTCATTCCAGCTGCGATCTTTGCGGATCACGTAAATCAATTGGTCAATCGCTTCTACACGTTGGTTTGAGCCATTGAGGATGATTGCAAATTCAACACGGGCCGCAAAATCATCAGGGGCTTTTGCAACAACTGCTTCTAGGCGGCTGAGCTCAGACGTATCAACGGGATTTAAGGCAAGATCCAATGCGGCTTTGGCACTAATTATGTTGGCGTCTTGCATTTTATCCACCGGAACGCTGGCCAAGGTTTGTGCGGCCAATTCAAGCAAACCCAATTCAATTTCGGCGCGGGCTTTCAAAGCATAGGCTTCTGCCTGTGTTGCCTCAACCTCAATGATCTGATCCGCCATATCGATGACGGCCTCAAATTCTTTTTTCTCGAAAGACTCACGCGCCATGACCAGCGCCGCCTCAATCTGCTCAGCCCGGCCGCCCATCTTGCTCAATTTGGAAATGAATTGCCTGACTTGCGATTCGGGTAGAGCGCCCATGAAACCATCCACAGGCCTGCCATCTACAAAGGCGAACACGGCGGGGATTGATTGAACGCGCATTTGGCTGGCCACTTCCGGGTTCTTGTCAATATCAACTTTCACAAGTTTGATTTTGCCTTTGCCTTCACGTGTTAGTTTTTCAAGAATGGGCCCAAGGGTTTTGCACGGCCCGCACCAAGGGGCCCAGAAGTCCACCAACACTGGGACAGATTTGGACGCCTCAACAACATCCACCATAAAGCTTTTGGTATCGCTGTCTTTGATTAGATCAGCATCGACTGCTGCCGCGCCACCCAGAATCATTTCATTCATCTTCGAAATCCTATCATCGATACCTATAAATGGGTATTGTGTATGTTTAGCGCAAGTTTCAGCTGACCGCCACAATGCGCGGACTATGACCGCAGGCCTTAATAAAAGTCAAAAGATCTGCATTTGCGATTGTCGTCGTCGCATCATTTTTCAGTGGATGGAAATTCAGAAGATCGTGTTTCATCATCGCATCATCCAGGATGACATTGATCCGATTGGTCTTGTCGTTGATCAAACTAAACGGCGTAACCGAGCCTGGCTCAATGCCTAACACTTCCATCAATAATTCCGGCTTTCCAAACGACAGACGCCTTGACCCAATTTTAGCGGGCGCCGCTTTCAAATCGATTGCCGCATCTTCCAATGCTACAATCAACCATAAAACGCCTTTTTCGTCTTTGCAAAATAGATTCTTGCAATGGCCACCGGGCACGTCGTCATGAACTTTTTTGGCTTGTTCGACAGTGAAAACGGGTTCGTGATCAAATGTTTTAGTCTTGATCCCAAGCTTATCAAAAAAAGCAAAAAGTTCGGCACGGCTGGCTGGCATGAATGGACTTTACCTTGGGTTGATTGGGTTTGAACGATGCTATTGCATTTGTCGTTCAGTTAGGCAATAACGCGCGCGTTGAAGCGCTAATACCAAGTTTCAACCGCTCAAGCGGGCGTAGCTCAGGGGTAGAGCACGACCTTGCCAAGGTCGGGGTCGAGGGTTCGAATCCCTTCGCCCGCTCCAGTTTTCCATAGACAGAGTTGATGTTCGGAAAGCTGGTCGTCGAGATTGTCTCTGTATCCCAGTCGGTGGCAATAATCCCCCTATTCAAATTAACGTTAATATTTTCAGCCTCCAACTAAACGGGGTTGTTTCATCGATTGAAGAAAACTGACGGCCAGACAACTATCGTTAAAGCTGTAACGTGTCTTAATTTTTTATGGCCAATGTGATTCAAAACAACGCAGCGCGCCATCGATTATGAATTTCCATGTCTTAGGCGAAGGCTTCCGAATTTATAAAAGTCAAATAACACTAAATTTGCTTATATATTTCAATGTTATAAAATGTTTAATTTTAGATTAATTCATTTTTAACCAATTTCATTCAGTTAACAGTCAGTTAATAAGTCTGAGGTTAGGTCGGGCAAATATATCTCGGCACAACCTCTAGATAGTTTGGCAGTATTT
>CAXTKN010000024.1:14446-17344 GCA_964244805.1 uncultured Aestuariivirga sp. | reverse complement strand
GCCATTAGAGGACGCACATAGGCATTGGCCACTGTCGTTGAGAAGCGCTCATATTCGCGGATTTCGGGGGCGACTTCGGAAGAAAGGCAGATGGTGACATGTGCTGGGAGAAGGGGCTTCAATAATTGCGCGATCCGTTGCTCGTGCTTTGGGTGCGCATAAGCGTGCAGCAGGCCAATGGCGACAGCGCCGACATTTTCGTCGCGGATAATTTTGGCAAGTTCGGGGATGTGGGCTTCATCGAGGGGGATTAGGACATCGCCGTTGACCGAAAGGCGTTCTGTTATTGTGAGGCGCAAATGACGATCAACCAAGGGCTTGGCACTTTCGATCATAAGGTCATAATGATCAAAGCGTTTTTCATAGCCTTGCTCAATCACATCGCGAAAACCTTCAGTGGTGATGAAGGCGGTTTTGGCGCCCTTGCGTTCGATCAAGGCGTTGGTGGCAAGCGTGGTGCCGTGGATGAAAACAGAAATGTCTTTGGGCGACATCTTCGAGTCTTCGAGAATAAGCTTGATACCTTCGAGCACACCAAGCTCTGGCGCTTGAATGGTGGTCAGAACTTTTCCGCTCCAGCGTTTGGTGCCTTGTTCGAGTACAATATCCGTGAATGTGCCGCCGATATCGGCGGCTAATTTGAGTTGTTGGGCCATGGTTTGGAATTGCCTGAATCAATGGGATTTGACAAGCGACCAGCCTTAAGCTTCAAACGGGCCATGGTAAAGATTACGATTCAAGATGTGGCCCAAAAAGCGGGTGTGAGTGTGGCGACGATTGACCGGGTGCTGAATCACCGCCCCGGGGTAAAGACGCGCACTGTTGAAAAAGTGGAATCGGCTATTCGGGAATTGAACTACCAGCCAGATAGGATTGCCGCGCGGCTTGCGCGGGGCCGCGAATATCGCTTTTGGTTTGTGCTGCCGAACACCGCAGGCCAATTTATGAACCGCATTGGCGAAGAAGTGGAAGCGGCAGCTTTGCGCATGGCAGGCGAGCGGGTTTCCATTATGGTCAAGCGCGTGGATGTGTTTGACGGGCCGCTGCTGGCCAAGGTTTTAGATGAGTTGGAAGAGGGCATTGATGGCGTTGCTGTGGTGGCGCTCGATCATCCAGCGGTGCGTGAAGCCATCAATTCTTTGGTAGCCAAAGGTGTAACGGTGGTTACGTTGGTTTCAGATGTGCCCGGTTCCAAACGCTCGCATTATGCGGGCATTGATAATTCTTCGGCGGGGCGCACAGCAGCAGGTTTGATGGGGCGGTTCTTGGGTGGACGCAAGGGGAAGGTTGGTTTGTTTGCGGGTTCACTTGCACTGCGCGATCACATTGAACGGCAGTTTGGCTTTGAGCAGGTGATGGCCCATGAGTTCAAGGATTTAAAAATTCTGCCGGTGCGAGAATCGCGCGACGACACTGAACGCTCAGAGGCCTTGGCTCGTCAACTTTTGGCCGAACATCCCGATCTCCTCGGAATTTACAATGTGGGTGGCGGCACGGCGGGCATTGTGTTGGCGCTGGATGCGGTTTCTGCGCCTAAGGATTTGGTTTTTATTGCGCATGAGGTGACCGAAGGTTCAAGGCGCGCATTGATTGGCGGCACGATTGATGTGATCATTAATCAGGATGTGGGCCATGAAGTGCGCAGCGCTGTGCGCGTGTTAATGGCCAAGGCCGATAATATGCCGCTGATTGAAGATCAGGAACGCATTCGCATTGATATTTTTATGAGGGATAATTTGCCTTGATGTCCTCGCCCGCCCTCTGCGGGAGAGGAAAGGGGCCCGCGGAGCGCTGCGGAGTGGGATAGGTGAGGGGAAGTGAATTTGGGAGCGCGTGGTCCCTCATCTCCCCCATTTTGCGAAGGCGCAAAACGGGGCCCCTTCTTCTCCCGCAGGCGGGAGAAGACGCTAGGTAAGTTTCTTCAACTTCGCTTCAATGCTTGCGCGTTTGTTTTCCAAGAAGGGTGGCAGGGATAGGGTTTCACCTAATTTATCCATTGGCTCATCAGTCGCAAAGCCTGGGCCGTCTGTTGCGAGCTCAAAGAGGATGCCGTTGGGTTCGCGGAAGTAGAGGCTTTTGAACCAGAAGCGATCAACCGGGCCAGAGTTTGGTACGCGCATGGATTTCAGGCGGTCTGTCCACGCTTCGTATTGGCTCATTTCGATGTTGAAAGCCACGTGATGCACAGCGCCTGCACCTTGTTGGGCTTGGGGCAAATTGGGTTCGACGCGCACATGCAATTCTGCCACAGGGCCAGTGCCGTTCATGTGATAGACATGCGTATCACCAAAACGCGCGGCAGGTTTCATGCCCATGATCTGGGTCAGTACCATATCGGTTGGTTTGAGATCAGGCACACTTAATGTGATAGGTCCAAGACCACGGATTTGAAACTCAGCAGGCACGGTGCTTTGTGCCCATGTGTTGACGGCTAGATCACTTTCATCATCAACCAAGCTTAAGCGCTGGCCCTCGAAATCTTCGAAGTGAATGACATTGCGGCCATTTTCTTCAATTTGCTTTTCAGCCTTGATATTATTTTTGGTGAAATGCTCGGCCCACCATTTGAACGCGGCTTCGCCCTTAATGCGGAGGCCCGTGCGCACAACTTCATGTGTGCCACGGCGTTGTGGGCCAGTAGGCCAATCAAAGAAGGTGATGTCGGTTCCGGCGGAACCTTTGCCATCGGCATAAAACAAATGATAGGCGGAAGTGTCGTCTTGGTTCACGGTTTTCTTGACCATGCGCATACCAAGAATCTTGGTATAAAAAGCGTGATTGCGCGGCGCATCGGCCGTGACGGCTGTGAGATGATGGAAACCATTCAGTTGCATTAATTTTGCTCTTTCAAAAATTTTGTCGTGAGGGTGATATCAGTTTGGGTGAGGCCGTGGCCTG
>CAXTKN010000024.1:0-14346 GCA_964244805.1 uncultured Aestuariivirga sp. | reverse complement strand
TTAAATTATAGGATGCCATTGCGGCTGAAACGAATGTGCATAATTCATTACTGCGAAAACGCACATCATCCTCATCAAGATGACCTTCAGCAAAGCGTCTGAAAAAACGGAGGTTGCCGTTTTCATTCACCAATCCCCGTGGGGAGATGATTGAACGGTCGGGTGCTACTGCCGCAGCAATTTCGAGCAGTGCGTGTTCATTGCCACCTGTGCCGTGCAACAATAAGAGGGGACGCTTGCCAGTATCACCTTGTTTAAAAACGTGAATATAGGGTGTGTCAAATTTCATGCCCATCATTTAGGGGGTTGGGCTGTGAAATTCAATTGGTCACTTTGTCAGTTACAGTGCAATAACCGGATCGGGTTGACCTAATATAAAATCTTTACCCTCTAGTTTGTAAACATCGGGCCTGAAATTGACACGGCCATCTTCGGTGGCCCAAGCCGTGAGATACATAAACCGCACGTCGGTTTGGTTATGTACTTTGGTTTCGACGGTCTGCTGCGCAGCTGTAATTTCCTGAATGCGCGCGGGATCAATTCCATCTTGGCCATTCAAAATCCAGTTGATCAAGACCGCAACCTGATCGACGCGCACACAGCCCGAGCTTTCAAAGCGATTATTGCCCGCAAATAATTCGCGGTGTGGCGTGTCGTGCATATAGACCATGAATTTGTTCGGAAAGTTCACTTTCATGGTGGCCAGCGCATTATGTTCGCCTGGGTCTTGGCGGAATTGGAATCGATCAGGAGCGGTGTTTTCCCAATCAACGCTTGACGGTTCAACTTCCATTCCGTTGCTTCCGTCAATCACGCGGATGCCCATTTGATCAAGATATGCTGGGTCTTTCAGGTATTTTGGAATGATGTCTTTGGCCACGATGGAAGCGGGTGCATTCCAAAAGGGATTGAACACAATATCACTGACACGGCTTTTGAGTGATGGCGTGGGGCGTTCTAATTTGCCGACGACAACATTATGGCGCGAATAGACCTCGCCAAGTTCAACGGTTTCAAGCTGTGCTGCTGGAATGTTCACAGCCACATAGCGCGGCCCCAAATCTTTCAGGTGTTCAGCAATGCGCGGTCTGTTTTCTTTCAATGAATAGAGCCGCGCCTGCGCCGTGATGTTCATCTCGGCTCTGGTGCGTTCGTCTAATTTGCCGTTTGGATTTGCGCCGTGATTGAATTGAAACGTCTTAATGGCCGTGACAAGTGTTGCATCAAATGTGCCGGACTGGGCTGCGGCGAGGGATTCAAAATCAAGATAACCTTCGCGCACCAAACGCTGGCGTAGACGGAAAATATCAGCAGGCTTGGTGGTTTTGTCATATTTTATTTTGGGCATGTCTGGCCAACCGCCGCCAGCCACGATTTCTTCATACATGCCAATGGCGCCTTCAAGGGCGTTAAGCGAACCCAGGGTGAGCATTGGCGCTTGGCCTTGACCTTGCACAATTTCAGTTTTGGAGGCCAGTTTGCCTTGCATCGCCAGACGTGGCGCTATCGAGGTGATGGAACCTACATTTGCGGGGTCTTCGGCGCGCGCTGCCGCGGCAAAGCCAAGAGGGGCAAGGGCAGCCAAGGACAGAAATGAACGACGGTTGAATTTAGAACTGAACACGGGGAAACTTCTCACTCACTGGAATTATGCGCACAGACTCTCTGATCTTGGTAAATGGAGCCTTAATTATGGCAGTTGCGGCACGTTTATTACGAAATTGTGATCTTGCGCAGTGGGAAAATGAAAATGCAATTTTGCGCACTCAAAACCCTATGGCTTTGAGTTGCGCATTTGTGATTAAAATTGGTGTTTAAGCCGCCGACACTTGTTCCTCTGCGAGCTGCTCATCGACAAGTGGCACCTCCATTAAATCTTCGGCTTTTTTGCGGATGATTACAATGCGGGAGGGTTCGGGGGGTGCGGCCCCAATTTCGGTGGAGGTAATAGCTATGGGCTCAACGGGCTCTGGTTTTTGAGTTTCCACCGATGCTGAAGTGGACTCTTCGGTTTTGTTTAAATCAATATGCTGGATGACCAGTTTGGCACCGCGCGATGCTGTTTCAACAGGTTTAGCCGGTTTGACGTGTTTTATGGCCGATGGTGCGGGTGCTGGTTCGAATACATCATCGTCCTGCTTGAAATATTGCGCTGCCGGTTTTGGCGCGGCCACGGGCATGGGTATCAATGTGGTGCCGAGATCTTGATCAAGGTCGGCCACCAGACGCAAGGCGCGCTCAACGTTTTTGGCGATTGCGGGTTCCCCGCCGCTGGGTTCGTTGAAAGCTTTGCGCGAAAGGTCGGCCAATTTTGCGAAGAGTTGACCTTCGGAAGACAGAGTGGTTTTGCCTGTTTCTGAAGCGGCAATATCGGCGCGGGCTTGGGCAATATGCTGTCTGGCTTTCAGTAACAAAGCTGAATCAGCGCCCGAGCCGCTCATGGATTGAAGGTTAGATTCTAGTTTGGAAATTGCCGAGAGGATGGTGGCTGTTCCGCCGGTTTGCACCCGGCTGGTATAGGCTTCCAAAAACCAGCGCCCGCGTGGTGTTTCTTTCACCACGTTCAAAATTTCATCAAGAGATTCCGGAAATGCCGGTTGTTGCCCACTCATTACGCTACTCCACACACACACAAACTGTTGTCCCTGCGTCTAACGCAGACGCACCTTGCGTAGAATATCGTAGAAAGTGGTGAATGTTTGGTTTAGGCCAACACACAAAATGACGGCAAATAAATTTAAAATACGATTCTCAGCATGTTATTCGCTGTTGATGATCGGGAATGGTGTTCAATTACCATTTTTGCCGCTCTGGTTGCATGCCAAAGGGCTGTCTGTTGGCCAGATTGCCAGTGTTGTGGCGGGGATGATGGCGGTGCGCATTATTGGGGCACCGATGTTTGCACTTTTGGCAGACAGGACGGGCAATCGCCGGGTGGTTATTCAGTTTTGTGCGGTCATCGCTTTGATTGGCTACATGGCGTTGCCCTTTACCAACGGATTTAATCAAATTCTGCTGGTTTCACTGTGGGGTGCCTTTTTCTTTGCCCCGGTTAATCCTCTGGTTGAAGGGTTTGGCGTTGATGCCAGTGCGGCGCTGGGGCTGAATTTTGGCCAGTTGCGACTTTGGGCTTCGCTCAGTTTCTTATCGGGTAGTTTGATTGCAGGCGCCTTGCTCACGAGGCTTTCTCCCTTAGAAACGGTTTGGCTGATTGCGGATGCGCAGGTTTTTTCGGTGATTGCGACTTTCATGCTGCCACAAGACCCGGAGCGGGCGATTGTCAAACATCATGCGAGTGGGATGGAGTTTAGAGAAGCGCTGAAGTTTTTATTTGCTTCGCATTTCACGTTGTTTTTATTAGCCGCGTCTTTGGCTAATTCCAGTCATGCCATGCTTTATAGTTTTAGCTCGGTTTACTGGACCAGCCTTGGCTTTAGCACTTTCACGATTGGGCTTTTATGGGCATCGGGGATTGTTGGTGAAGTCGTTTTCTTTGGCCTTGCGCACCGGATCGTTGACGCAATTGGTGTTGAGCGGCTGCTGGTGATTGGATTGGCTGGCGGCGTTGTGCGCTGGGTGGGCACGGCGTTTTTGACCAATGAGGTTTTGCTGCTGGTCTTACAATTATCACATGCCATCTCATTTGCTTGTGCGCATTTAGCTTTGATGCATTTTATTCGTTCGCATGTGCCATCCAATTTGCGCAACACTGCGCAAGGGATTTATGCGGCACTGGCTGGCGGGGTGCTTTTATCTTCGATTACGTTTATGTCGGGCCCGATTTATGAAGCCTATAGTGGCAGGGGCTTTTTGGCGATGGCTCTGATTTCGGCGATCGGTTTGGCCATTGCAGTTTATTATATTCGCACTAACCCCAAAGTTCAGGGCGGGGCGGCGACATGATGCCGTTGCTATATGTAATTCCATGTTCACGGTCTTTGCTCAGCAGCAGTGGGCCATCGAGGTCAACATAATCGGCCAGTTGTGCCAGCAGAAATGCCGGGGCCATGGCGAGTGATGTGGCCAACATGCAGCCGATCATAATTTTGAAGTTCTGTTCGCGCGCGGCTTTTGCAAGGGCGAGCGCTTGGGTCAATCCACCGGTTTTATCGAGCTTGATATTGATGGCGTCATATTTGCCGACGAGATTTTTGAGGCCCGCGATATCGTGGGCTGATTCATCTGCGCAGATGATGGTGCTGCGCGGCATGTTACGCAGGGCATCGTCGTTATCAGCAGGCAGAGGTTGTTCGACCAATTCGATGCGATATTTTTTGCACGCTTCCAACATGGTAGGCAGAATGGCTGGCGACCAGCCTTCATTGGCGTCAACGATGAGACGCGCTTCTGGCACGGCCTCGCGGATGGCATTCAAACGTTCAATATCGCCATCACGGCCAAGTTTTAGTTTCAGTAAAGGATAATGCGAGGATCGAAAAGCTGCGTCCGCCATTGCTTCAGGTGTGTCAAGGCTGAGCGTAAAGGCAGTGATTGCGTCATTTGGTTTTTTTAATCCAATGAGCTGCCAAACGGCCTTTCCAGATTTTTTTGCTTCCAAATCCAACAACGCGCAATCAAGCGCATTTTGTGCGGCTTTTGGTAAATCAAGGCTTGGCAACGCAGAGCGATCAATTCCGTTTTCAATTGCGCCGCGCGCTGCCTCCAAGCTTGCTATGCATTGCGGCACTGTTTCTTGATAGCGGCTATAGGGAACAGCTTCACCGCTTCCGGTGAAACCATTTTCAGTGAGTGAAACCACAATCACTTCAGCTTGAGTTTTGCTGCCTCTGGCAATGGTAAAGCTGCCCGCGATCGGCCAGCTTTCTGATCTGAGTTCGAGTTTTATGATTGGCTCGGCATGCGGCCTGCAGCTTCGGCGAGCATCACATAGATGCGGCCTTGTTCCGAGGCTAAGACCTGTTCCATCACGGCTTCGCCGCCTTTGGATTCTGACAAGGTGTCGAGCAGTTTTTCGAACAGGCGGTTATAGGCTTGAACGCGACCGCGCAACAATCGTTCATCAGAATAGCGACCCTCGATTGCTTTCACCAATTTACGGCTGCGGCTTTCATAAAGGCGCTGCGTGTAAACTGATTTATCTGAACCAGCAAAACGCTTTTCTAAATCACGCGGCAAGCTGCCTTCAATGGCTTCTACCAAATCACGCGCCGATACATGAAGCTTTTGCGTGAAGGCATCAACTTCTTTGGCGAGTGCACTAGTGGACTGCGATTGACGCACGGGTGGTGCTTCTACTGTTCGACGTACAGCGGCTGGCTGTTCGACGACACGGGCAGGGGCAGCAACACGTTCCACCTGACGCTCCACTTGGGCTTTAATGGCGCTCATCGTTCCAACAATTGGAGCTTCGAACGAGGCGCCTTCAGATTTTCCCGAATTGGGCCCTCCGGAACTTCGCGGCGTTATGTATCCCGGCCCAGAATAATCAAGGCTGCCAGATTGTTTGCGTACAACTTCGGCCAGTGCATTGAGAGCACTGATTTGGTCAGCCACGACGCGGCGCATGTTATCGGCGTTCACACGCGTCTCTTCTGGCATGTCGATCACAGCGCGTTTCAACTCTCCGCGTGCAGCATCAATATCCTTTACCACTTGTTGTGCGGTGATGCGCATGTCTTGTGCGGTTTGCTGGAAGTCACTCGCCGTGGAAGACAGCATTTCGTTCATGCTGGCGAGTGCGCGTTCATGTTGATCACGCAGCACGCGAGCGGCTTGTTGCGCTTGGCCATTTGAGTTGGTTTCGAGTTTACGCAATTCTTCTTCAAGACGCGACAGAGCGGCGGCGGTTTGATCCGACACGATGCGGTTAATATTTTGCGCGCGGCTTTCGGCGGTGGTGAGCGACTCTTCAATCAAGTTTATATAGCTGGTCATCACACCATCAACTTCAGACGCTCTACGATTGGCATCGCTGACCAGCATATCAAGCGAGTCTTTGCGGCTCTGGAGCATTTGCTCCATTTCGTTGTTGAACTTGTCGATCGATTTTTCAACGAGTGCTGACACGTCATCAAGGCGCTCGGAGATGCGGCTACCCGTCATTTCAAGCTTGCCTGTCAGCTTCATCGATACACTTTCGAGGCGTGTATCAACATCAACTGCTGCGGCGGCCAATTGATCGGCCAAATAAGTATTGGCGGTTTCAACATGCTTGGCAAATTTCTTGCCAGCTTCATCAAGCTTGCCCGATGAAGAGTTGGCGGCACCATCGAATTCTTGAACAGCGCGGTCAATGCGGCCCACAAGGAGGCCGGTTTCTTGTTCGAAGCGACCTGAAATCTGCATCGTGGTTTCGCCCAATCCTTCATGGAAGGCATCGCGGGCTTTGCCGAGGTCGCTGAATATCTGGCCAGACGCATCCGCCAGAACTTCGGCAAAGCGTTTGCCAGTTCCGTCGAGGCGCGTCGAAATATCTCCTGTTACACGTTCCAAATGATCAGTCGCTACATCAAAGCGTTGGCCCAATTCGCGGGTGGTGCCTTCAAGCTTGCCAAACATGGATTGGCTGGCTTCTTCAATCTTGCTTGTCACTTCGAGACTTGATGAGTTGAGAGCTTGTGCTGCACGAACTGCTGTTGAAGCAAATGTGTTGGTGACAGCTGAAGAGCTTTGTTCCAACTGCTCAGTCATCATGCGGGTGTTCACGTCGAACAAGGCAGCCAATTCTGTTGTGGCCTGTTCAAGCTGATTGCCCATGCGCGATTCTGTAGTGGTGAGCAGGGCGCCCAGCTGGGTAGACGAACCATCCAATTTGCTGGTCAGCTTTTCGGTCACCGAAGCAACACGTTCAGTCACATCGGCGGCTTGATTGATGATGTGATCGGCTACCTTCAGCGTCATATTTTCAAGTTGATCTGTGATATGCAGCGAGGCTTTATCGATGCTCGAGAACATCAATGATGTTGAGTTGTTGAGCTTGCCGCTGAGTTGATCAGCGGTATTGGTGATATGTTGTGCGGTCCCAGACGATGTCTCGTTTAGTTGCCCGGTGACGCGGTCGGCAATGCTGGAGAGATGTATCGCGGCTGTCGATGACGTATCGTTCAATTGTGCTGAAACACGATCAGCAATACTTGAGAGATGCAAAGCTGCTGTCGACGACGTATCACTCAATTCTGCTGCAATGCGTTCGGCCACATCAGCGAGTTGACCATTCATTTCAACCGATGCATTCTGCAATCTGGCCGTCAGTTGCGATGTTGTTCCGGAAATCTGATCGGTGACCAGTTTGCCTGTTTCGCTCAATTGATTATTGATACGCCCGGAAATTTCGTCAAGGCGCGTATAGAGGTCCACCGTTGAATCTTGAAGTCTTGTGGAAACTTCAGATGTTCTATCGACGATATGGTCAGTGATGAATTTTGATGTTTCGTTGAGCTGATGCGTAATCTTACCTGAGGCTGTATCGATTTGACCAAATATCTGTGACGACGTCGATTCCAACTTGCCGGTCATTTCACCGGACACATTCAACAATGCGTTGAGCATGTTGTCACGTGTCAGGTTGACCTTGTTCAAGAAATCACTCGACGCAGTGATCAGACGATCGGTGACCATGCCACCTGAAGTCTCGATGTTCTGCGACAAAGCAATACCAGAATCTTGCATTTGACGACCGACGATTTCAGAGGTTTCTTTCAAATGTGCTGCAATCGTGCCGCTGGTGGCAACAAGCAGATCATTGACGTTGGCACCAACGGCCTGCATCTGGCCTGTCACCAGGTTTGAAGCATTGTCGAGGCTGTTGCTGATCGTAGCGGCAGATGCATCTATACGTATGCTGGTCTCATTGAGGCCTGTTAGCGCCTGGTTCAAACTGCTGTCCATGCCCATGGTGAAGTTTTGTGCGGTATTGGCCAAAACCTGTCCATGGCTTTCAGCAGTCTGTTGAATTGTTGTGGACAGTTTATTGGTGTGATGTTCAAGCTGAGAGGTCAGCTTGCCGCTCACTGAATCCAATGCCCCCGTCAATTTGCCTGCACTCTGATCAACAAGCGACGTTAACCGACCGCTGGCGTCATCAAAAGTGACACTCAAGTGACTTGCATGACGATCAAGTTGCGACGTTACGCGCGCGCTAGCTTCTTCAAGATTGGTCGTGGCACGATTTACGTTATGGTCAAGTTGGGCCGTCAGGCGGCCCCCAACTTCATCAATACGAACAGCATAACTTGTGCCTGAAGTTGCAAGCTGTGACAGCAGCTGGTTGCCTGATTGATCAAGCCCTGCGAGCATTTGAGCACCTGATTCATTGATACGCTCGTTAAAGCGGTTGGCTGCAACGTCGACTGCTTGGGCCACTTGGTTACCAGAATCGCCAACGACATTAAGCAAATCATTGCGTGTGGCTTGCACTTTTTGAATGAAATCATTGGCGAGTGTTTGGAGACCGTGCGTAACCAAGCCGCTGCTCTGATCGATGCGGCTTGCGGTATCAACACCGGAACGCTCAATCAACGAGGCGATTTCATTGGATGTTGATTTCAGATGATAAGTGATATTTTCTTCGATGCTGCCAAATGTTTCAGCAAGTTCTGCAGCAGTTTGTTTAGCGCTTGCGATAGAGCCTGAGCTTAAACGCTCAATCGTTTGGCCCACTTCCACATTGGCAGCAGTCAACTGGTTGGCGCTATTTTGCAGCAGCGTGAGCAGGCTGGTTTCCATTCCCTTCACTTCGCCGCCAAATTTTCGGGTTTCATTGCCCAAGTTGCTGGCTGTGAAATTCAAGGTCTCGACATACTGCTGCAATTGGCTTGAGAAGCCGCGGAAATCATTGACCAGTGTGGTTGACATGCGCTCAAATTGTTGACTGTGGCCGCCAATTTCTTGGCCCGTCATAGCTGCACGTGCTGCTACATCTTCAATGGTGCGCGCAAGTTCAGTGGTTGAACCCTTGAGGCCATCTTCCAAACGCGAGAATGTCGAAAGCGCGAGATTTATGACTTGGCCGAGATTTTGGGTGTTGGATTCCAAGCGGTTCAACATCGGTGTTGCGTCGTTGCTGACGAGTGCGCTGGTTTGTTGCAGGGCGATGCGTTGGGTTTCGAGGCCATTCACTAAACCGCGAATGCGATCTTCATTGCCACCAAAGGCGCGCTCAACTGCGGAAATTTCCTTGTGAACGATTTCTTCCAAAGCCGTTGCACGTTGGAAGGCATGTTCAACACCACCGACCAACAAATCGACTTCTTGGCGCACGGCTTGGGCAATCGACGTCAAACCTTCGGTTGCCAAGTTCTGCGGATGAATGAGGCGCAAGGCCGAATGCATCAGCACTTCGGAAACTTGACGCAATTGTTGCGCACGCCAATTGAAATACGCGATTGCGAAAATTGCGATGATTGGCATCACCAGGACTGCAGCGCCTTGCAGCAAGATCGGTGATGCGCCCGCCACGCCACTCATTTCGGCCGAGACTTGGGCGCCGTAGGCCATTACCCAGCCCACAAACCAAAGTGCTGAAATGCCGGTAGCAAAATAATAAACTGCCATGGAGGGCTGTTTGCGCAGGCGCGAGAGCATTTGCGCCGTGGTGCGATCATTTTCATTGGCGGGAGTGGCGCGCAAGCTTGAAGCCGACGATTCTTGCACCTGTTCAGGGGTATCAAGAACTGGGGTCCTGCTTCTGCGACGATTATCTGTTGGTTTAGTTGCCATACCTGTTACCCGCAATTATTGGGTGTTTATCACCCGATTATGTGATCCGTTACATATCCCAAACCAGCTTACGCCAATTTGGGGGCCCATATGCTCCAGAACTTTTGAAATTACATATTAACCTAAATTTGGGCCATCTTGAACCCGTAATCAGGGTTGCCCACTGAGTAATTGAAGAAATGGTTAAAATTATGGATCGAATTGAATCGATTCAGGAAATTTGGCTTTAGGGTTGTTTCTTTAAGGCTTGAAGCGAAGTCCCTGTTAGGGTGGACTCCGCGAACTGGGAAAGAGGCAATTGAGTAGACAAGATTTTAAACACGTTCAAGTTGCGCCAAATCCCGGGTTGGAACAACCTGCTTTTGACCGCGATCGCTTTGTTATGAGTACCATGGAAGACGCCGATTTGCAGCGTGAAGTGATTGGACTTTTCGTTGATCAAGTTGATGAGACATGCGCACGCTTAGGCGAAGGCTCCATCTCGGCAGATGACCGCAAATTTTTAGGCCACAATTTGCGTGGCGCGGCAGCCGCTGTTGGTGCTTTGCATATCGAAGAATTGGCAAAAAGCTGGGAAAACGTTAGTTACGATCTTGCGGTTCTTCGCGCGCTCTTGCAGCAAGCCAAAGACGCGTTTTTGGCTAAAGCGCGGCCTTTTATCTCGTAATCGTCAAGCGGTTGCCTTTCCGGCGTCCTTCTTTTAAGAAGCGCACGCACTCAAGGGATTTGACGCAGACATGGCCAAGATTACGTTCATTCAACACAACGGCAACGAGATTACCGCAGACGGCATTGCTGGTATGACGGTTATGGAAACTGCGGTTAAAAACCAAGTGCCGGGCATTGATGCTGATTGCGGTGGGGCCTGCGCCTGCGCTACCTGCCATGTTTATGTGGAGCCTGATTGGGTGGCAAAGACGGGCAAACGCAACCCCATGGAAGAAGACATGTTGGATTTTGCCTTTGATGTGCGCGACAACAGCCGTCTTTCATGCCAAATTAAAGTTTCGGATGCGCTTGACGGGCTGCGTGTTAAAGTTCCTGAAAAGCAATTCTAAGAAGGTTTCCACCAAATGTCTGACGTGATCACCACTGACGTTGTTATTATCGGGGCAGGGCCTTGTGGTTTGTTCACGGTTTTCGAATTGGGATTATTGGATATCAAGTGCCATGTGCTGGATATCCTGGATCGTCCGGGCGGGCAGTGTGCCGAGCTTTATCCGGAAAAACCAATTTATGATATTCCGGCTTTGCCGCTGGTTACCGGTGCGGATCTGACCTCACGCCTGATGGAACAAGCAGCACCCTTCAAGCCGCAGTTTCATTTCAACCAGATGGTGACTTCGCTGGAAAAGCGCGGCGACACAGATTTTGTGTTGAAGACCGATGGTGATCTGGTTTTCAATTGCAAGGTTGTGGTGATTGCTGCTGGTGGTGGATCATTCATGCCGAAAAAGCCGCCGATCCCGGGCATCGATGCTTTTGAAAGCAAATCTGTTTTTTACTCAGTGAAAAAAATGGAAGCCTTCCGCGACAAGGATGTTTTGATTGTTGGCGGCGGTGACAGCGCTCTTGATTGGGTCAACAATCTGCAACCTATCACCAATAGTATGACACTGCTGCACCGCCGTGATGAATTCCGTGCCGCACCTGATTCAGTAAACAAGATGCGCGAACTTGTTGCGGCTGGTAAAATGAAATTGGCGATTGGGCAGGTTACCGGACTTGGCGGTGTCGACGGTATGTTATCATCAGCTACAGTGAAGGGCACTGACGGCAATTCTTTCGGTGTGGCTTGCAACACTATGTTGCCGTTCTTTGGTTTGACTATGAAGTTAGGTCCGGTTGCGGATTGGGGTTTGAACCTTACGGAGAATCTGATCGCGGTTGATACGGAAAAGTTTGAAACGAATGTGCCCGGTATTTTTGCTGTAGGCGATATCAACACTTATCCGGGCAAATTGAAGCTTATTCTTTCTGGCTTCCACGAGGCTGCGCTGATGGCGCAACAGGCTTTCCGCTATATCAATCCGGGCGAACGATTGTTGTTTCAATACACCACCAGCAGCACGAATTTGCAGAAGAAGTTGGGTGTTGCCTAATTATTAAGGCGGTCACGCAAAGATTTTTTTGTGTTGGCTAGAATTTGTTTGCGATTGGGGCGGCCGAGTAACTTTCGAAAGCCGTCGCGGCGTTCATGCACAGATGCAATGGCAAGTCCCATTGGAACGCCTGTTTCCATCAGTAAAGCTTCGCCCAGTTGAAGACTTGCTTCAATGGTTTCGGGCACAGCTTCTGTCGCACCTGCTTCATAGAGCTTAATGGCGTGGTCCTCGTCTCTGGCGCGTGCGATTATTTTTAAGTCAGCATGTTCCGCCCTTGAGTTTCGCACGATCTCTTCGGCGCGGTCCGGGTTGTCCATCGTGACCGCCAAGGCCTTTGCATGATCTAATCCACATTTTCGCAAAAATTCTGGATTGCTTGCGTCACCATAAAAGGCCTGCAAACCTAATCTTTTTGCTTCTGTAATAACGGCGACATTGGAGTCCAACACGATGTAAGGAATTTTGTGTTCCTCAAGCATTGAAGCTGTGAGTGTGCCGACGCGGCCATATCCAACGATTATCACATGGGCGTTGAGATTTGCTGGAAGATCTTGTTCCTCAAATGCGATTTGAGCGCGTACCTCTCGCTTCTTGCGCAAAATAGTTTTGGTCACTTTGGCTATCAATGGAATTGCAATCATGGTGATTGCAACGGCTAGCAAAATGTTTTCGGTTTCGGGATTGCTGAATAATCCAACAGACTTTGCTGCCGCGATAACGACGAATGCAAATTCGCCGCAAGGCCCAAGCAAGGCCGCGCTTTCGAAAGAGACGGCAAGGCTTTGTTTGAATGCTCTGCCCAAGCAAAAAATAATGACAGCTTTAATAGTCATAAACGCACCGGCCAACATCAGGATATGCATCGGGTTTTGAAGGAACGTTGCGGTGGACATGCTGAGTCCAACCAATAGAAAAAACGCACCAAGCAACAGCCCCTTGAACGGTTCAATCAGCGTTTCGATGGCGCGGCGATACTCCGTTTCAGCCAACATCAAGCCACCTGTAAAAGCACCAAGTGACATGGACAGGCCGGCACTTGTTGCCAATGCACCTGTGCCGACTGCGATAAACAAAACAGCGGCCATAAAGAGGTCGGAACTTTTTGTGCCTGCCACCAAACGCAGGAATGGTTGCAGGGCGAACTTGCCGAGAACCACAATGGAGGCGATAGCCAAAATCGCCTGGACCAAAACAATTGCTAAATCCGTGGCGATGAAGTTGTTGGAGCCGGTGCTTGACACTTTTAGTAACAATAAAATAGGGATCACGGCTAAATCTTGCATCAATAAAACGGCAAAAGATAACTGGCCAGCACCGCTGTTTAAGCGTTTATCATCGGCGAAGAGTTGAATTACAATTGCAGTTGAAGACAGCGAAAGAGCCAGCGCTAGAATAAGTGCTTCACGATCTGCGTAGCCCAGCCAGTGCATCAATACTGTGAGAATTGTGGCTGAAATTAAAATTTGCAATCCACCCAAGCCGAAGACCAATTGTTTCATTGTGAGCAGGCGCTGCGGCGAAATTTCAAGACCGATCAGAAACATTAAAAATACAACGCCGTATTCGGCAAAAGCCGATATTTCATCTGGGTTGGTGATCAAGAAAATATCTAACGACGGGATTTGGATTGCAGCTCGTCCTAGCAATCCAGGGCTTAAGATGATGCCCACGAGCAAGAAACCCAGGATTGAATTAATGCCAAGGCGGCGCAGAAGCGGCACCACGAGACCAGCCGCGCCAAGCACGATCAGCGCATCTTGGTAATGAGTGGTGGCTGTTGCCATTCACAATCTCTTCTGGTTGCTTTAGCCTATCCTAGACTGAAATTTCTGATTTGTAAGGAACTTGGCTGCACATGACCCCTGAGAAAAATGCAAAGTTAAAACTGCGTGGCCGCGCATTGGGTTTGCCTTTTCCCGGCCAGACAGGAAAATATAATGCGATCACCGATGTTGCGGGTGTTGAAGTTGGCACTGTCACGTTGATTTCAGGTGATGGGCCTTTGATTGTGGGCAAGGGGCCTGTTCGCACGGGTGTGACAGCCATTTTGCCACGTGGGCGGAGAAGTGCTGTGCCTTGTGCTGCTGGTTCCTATTCCTTCAACGGCAATGGCGAGATGACGGGTCTGGCCTGGATTGAAGAAGCGGGCGAATTGCAAACGCCTATTACAATTACCAACACAAGTTCTTGTGGCGTGGCGCGCGATGCAACTTTGCAATGGCTGGTCAAAAACAAAATCGGCACCGGTCAAGATTGGGGTTTGCCGGTTGCGGCTGAAACTTATGATGGCGACCTAAACGACATTAATGGCTTTCATGTCACTGTCGATCACGTGATGCAGGCTTTGGACAATGCGCGCGGCGGCGAGGTTGAGCTTGGCAGTGTGGGTGGCGGCACGGGAATGTTGACTTATGATTTCAAAGCGGGAAATGGTTCTTCATCGCGTTTGGTTTCGGTTGAGGGGCAGACTTATACAGTTGGGGTTTTTGTGCAGTCGAATTTTGGCGCAAGACAAGATTTCACAGTACTGGGTGTTCCGATTGGCGCGTTTATTTTGCAGGAT